>JAEKKP010000081.1 GCA_019510315.1 Propionibacteriales bacterium | reverse complement strand
GGTGCACCTGTCCGTAGACGACGAAGAAGGTGAAGTCGGGCCCCATCGGCTTGGCGTGCACCACGAGCGCGGGGTCGATGCCCATCTTGTTGGCGAGCTGGGCGGCGGCGCCCTCTGCGACCTTTGAGTGCGGCATCGGCAGCGTGAACGACACCTGGATCATGCCGTCGCCGGTGGTGTCGCCGTACGGGCGGAGCAGTCGCTTGCCGGAGGTTGCGCTCGTCGACGCCATCACTCGGCCTCCAGGATCTCGCTCGCGGGGTTGTAGTAGTCCGGCGCCTTGCGCGCGACGCCGTCGAGACCGCGGCCCGCATCGGCCGGACGCTTCATCAGGCCGAACGTCCCGTCGGCGATCGCATCGAGCAGACCCTTGTCGTGGTCGAGGATCCGCTCGAGCAGCTCGATGCTCTCGTGGAGCACCTGCTCGGCGCGCCGGTGGATGAAGCCGCCGGGCGCCGGCCGGAAGTCCTCGTGGAGGTTGCCCGCGGCGTTCATCACGTAGCGGACGTTCTGCAGCGCGAGGTCGCGGTCGGAGAGCCACGGAGTCACTACGGCCTCGGTCATCATCCCGACCAGCAGGATGCCCTGGCCGGTGAGCGCACCGACGAGGTTGAAGAACCCGTCGAGGAGGTAGCCGCGGAAGACGTCGCCGGTCATGTGCCGCGTCGGCGGCATCCACTTCAGGGGCGCCTGGGGAAACAGCTCGCGTGCCAGCAGGGCGTGGGCGAGCTCGAGCCGGAACGAGTCGGGCACCTCCGGGTCGATCTCGAAGGCGTGGCCCAGGCCTAGCTGCCAGTCCTCGAGACCGGCCTCCTTGGCGAAGTACTCGTTGAGCAGCTGGCTGGTGGTCACCGTGTGGGCCGCGTCGACGGCGTCGTCGGTGGTGAGGTAGTTGTCCTCCCCGGTGTTGATGACGATGCCGGCCCGAGCGTGCACCTGCCGGCTGAACCGCTGGTCGACGAAGGTGCGCACCGGGTTGATGTCGCGGAAGAGGATCCCGTACATCGAGTCGTTCAGCATCATGTCGAGCCGCTCGAGCCCGGCGAGCGTCGCGATCTCCGGCATGCACAGCCCCGAGGCGTAGTTGGTGAGCCGCACGTAGCGGCCGAGCTCGCGACTGGTGTCGTCGAGGGCCGCTCGCATCAGCCGGAAGTTCTCCTGGGTGGCGTAGGTGCCGGCGAAGCCCTCTCGCGTCGCGCCCTCGGGCACGTAGTCGAGCAGCGACTGACCGGTCGAGCGGATCACGGCGATCACGTCGGCACCCTCGCGGGCCGCCGCCTGCGCTTGCGGGATGTCCTCGTAGATGTCACCGGTCGCGACGATCAGGTAGATCCATGGCTGCCGCGGTGCGTCGCCGATCTTCTTGACCAGCCGCTCGCGCTCGCGACGACGAGCGTCGATGCGGCGTACGCCGGCGCCGACCTGCTTGCGCGCGGCAGACCTTGCGCGGATCGCGTCACGCCCGTCGGGCAGCCGGAAGGTGATCGAGCCCGCGGCGGCCTTCTGGGCCAGGGTGAGCAGGTCCTCGGCCTCGCCGCGGACCAGCGCGTCCCAGACCGGGAGGGCGGCACCGTGCTCGAGCCCGACGTCGGCGCGCACCACGTCGAGCAGCCGGTTGACCCAGGGCGTGCCCTCCGAGTCGGCGCCGGCCAGCCCGGCCATCCGCACCGTCGCCCGCTCGACGGAGACGGTCGTGTGCTGCTGGGCGAGCCGGACGATGGGCCGGCCGACCTTGCGCGCCAGCGTGCGAGCCCGCCGGACGTCGGCGGCGGCGAGGCCGAGCTTGGCGGTCGCCATCAGAGCCGCCGCTCGAAGAGGCCGCGGACGCCGGCGTCGGTGCGGACCAGGTCGAGGGCGTACGCCGCGTGGCCGGGCACGTAGCCGTTGCCGATGAGCATCTGCACGTCCGCGGCGAGCCCCTCGGCGCCGAGTGCAGCCGCACTGAACGAGGTCGCCATCGAGAAGAACACGATCGTGCCGCCGGCCGCCGTCGCGAGGATCGCACCCGACTCGCAGCCGGGCACGTCGACGCAGACGACGGTCACGTCACTCGGTCCACCGGTGCCGAGCACCCCGTCGCGCAGCGCGAGCGGGTCGCGGGCGTCGGCGACGACGACGTCGTCCGCGAGACCCGATGCGCGCAGCAGGGCCGCCTCGGTCTCGGTCGGCACGACGCCGACCGTCCGGCGGGCACCGGCGCGCCGGGCGGCAGCCAGGCTCAGCGAACCCGACTTGCCGGCGCCCCCGATCACCGTCACCGCGACCCCGTCACGGGACGTGGCGACGTAGGACTCCACCACTCGACGGGTCAGCGCGGGCGCTCCGCAGACGTCCATCACGGCGAGGCCGAGATCGGCCGGGAGATCGTCGGGAAGGGTCGCGGCGATGCTGCGTCCGAACAGGATCGCGTGGCCGCTGGCGGGCACCTGCTCCGATCCTCCGTCCCACCGCTCCAGCCCGTCGTCGACGACGAGCGGCGTCAGGGTCAGCGAGACGAGCGTGGCCACGCGGTCCCCCACCGCGAGCCCGAGGGACGACTCGGGGCCCACCTCCTCGACCGTGCCGATCAGCATGCCGCCGGACCCGGTCACCGGGTTCTGCATCTTGCCGCGCTCGCGGATGATCGCGAGCACCTCGCGGCGCACGGACTCGCCGTCGCCGCCGTGCTTCTCGGCCAGCTGGCGGAAGGACGCGGCGTCGAGGTTGAGCCGCTCGACGCGCACCCGGACCTCGTCTGGCCACAGCTCCGGGCGCGTGTCGAGGCGTTCCGCCGCCTGGGGCAGCACCCCGGCCGGAGCCAGCACGCGGTGGGTGCCCACCGGATCGCCTGCGGTCTGCACGTGCAACACGGACATCCTTTCCATGAAGTGGCATGCCCACCGGAGGATTTCCCGTGTCGAAGTGGCATTGCCGAATGACTTCTCCTACTCTGGCACTGGAGGCGCGCACGGCACAACCGGCGCGCGGAGTGGAGCGAGGACACGCATGAGCATCGAGACGGCCGTCGGGCTCGACCCATCGGACCTGGGGGGCGGTCAGCCCTACCCGTACCAGCGCACCGAGCTCGTCGAGCCGGACTGGCGCCGGTTCCCTGGGTGGCGCGACGTCACGGACGCCGAGTGGGCGAGCGCCCAGTGGCAACGGGCGCACTGCGTGAAGAACCTCCGCCAGCTTCGCGAGCTGTTCGGCGACCTCGTCGACGAGCGGTTCTACGCCGACCTCGAGCGCGACCAGGCCGAGCGGGCGACCATGTCGATGCTCGTGCCGCCGCAGATGATGAACACCATGGTGCCGACCACGCCGATCGGTGCCGCGGGGTCCCTGACCGAGGCGCTGTACGCCGATCCGGTCAGGCGCTACATGCTGCCGGTGTTCTCCGACCGCCGTACCGACTGGCCGTCGCACCCGCACGCGACCCGTGACTCACTGCACGAGCACGACATGTGGGCCGCGGAGGGTCTGACCCATCGCTACCCGACCAAGGTGCTCGCCGAGCTGTTGCCGACCTGCCCGCAGTACTGCGGGCACTGCACCCGGATGGACCTCGTCGGCAACTCGACCCCGCAGATCGAGAAGCTGAAGTTCGACCTCAAGCCGGTCGACCGGCTCGACGCGATGCTCGACTACCTGCGCCGCACGCCGCAGGTCCGCGACGTGGTGGTCTCCGGCGGCGACGTCGCGAACATGCCGATCGCGCGGTTGGAGGACTTCCTCACCCGCCTGCTCGAGATCGACAACATCCGTGACATCCGGCTGGCGACCAAGGCCCTGATGGGCCTGCCGCAGCACTGGCTCCAGGACGACGTGCGCGCCGGCATCGGCCGGGTCGCGACGCTGGCCCGCTCACGCGGCGTCTCCCTCGCGATCCACACGCACGTCAACCATGCCAACTCCGTGACCCCGCTGGTCGCGCAGGCGACGGCGGCGATGTTCGAGGCGGGCGTGCGCGACGTGCGCAACCAGGGCGTGATCCTCAACGGCGTCAACGCCGACCCGCACGTGCTTCTCGATCTCTGCTTCCGCCTCCTCGACGGCGCGCAGATCATGCCCTACTACTTCTACATGTGTGACCTGATCCCCTTCTCCGAGCACTGGCGGGTCTCGGTCGCCGACGCCCAGCGGCTGCAGCACCAGATCATGGGCTACCTGCCGGGGTTCGCGACGCCGCGGATCGTCTGCGACGTGCCGTTCGTCGGCAAGCGCTGGGTGCACCAGGTCTCGTCGTACGACACCGAGCGCGGCATCTCGTACTGGACGAAGAACTACCGGACCTCGATCGAGGCCGACGACGCCGAGGCGCTGTCGCGGGTCTACGAGTACTACGACCCGATCCACACGCTCCCCGAGGCGGGGCAGGAGTGGTGGCGCCGCCACGGCTCGCTCGACGAGACCTCGCTCAAGGCCGCCGAGATGGCCGAGGCATCACGCCGGACGGCGGCCCTGCAGGCGCACTGACGTCAACCACCGGCGGTGTGCAGGTCGGTCAGCGTCTCCACCAGGCGGGCGATCGGGCTGGAGAGGCCCCAGCGGTCGGCGAGCTCCGTGAGTGCCTCGGGGTCGGCCGGCGTGCGTGGCAGCACGAGGTCGGGGCTGGCGAGGTCGAGGTCGCGCGCCACGGCGACCACCGCGGGAGCGACCTCGAGGTAGGCGGATGCGTCGAGGATCTTCCGACGGGGACCCGGAGCGAGATCTGCCTCCGGGTCGAGGGCGGCCTGGCGCAGCACGGCGATCGACCCGAAACGGCCGAGGAGCGTGGCAGCGGTCTTCTCCCCCACTCCTGCCACGCCCGGCAGGCCGTCGGAGTTGTCCCCGCGCAGCGTGGCGAAGTCGGCGTACTGGTGGGCCTCGACGTCGTACTTGTCCCGGACCACCTGCTCCGTGACGGGCTCCAGCCGGCCCACGCCGCGGGCGGTGTACAGCACGCGTACGCCGGCGCTGTCGTCGACGAGCTGGAACAGGTCGCGGTCACCGGTGACGATCTCCACCGGCATGCCGGCTCCCGTGGCGAGGGTGCCGATCACGTCGTCGGCCTCGTAGCCGTCGGCGCCGACGATCGCGATCCCGAACGCCTGCAGGACATCGACGATCACCGGGATCTGTGCCTCCAGCGGGTCCGGCACCTGCTCCACGTCGGACCCGCCAGGGACGACGTACTCCACGCGGTGTGCCTTGTAGCTGGGGATCAGGTCCACCCGCCACTGCGGGCGCCAGTCGTTGTCCCAGCAGCAGGCGAGGTGGGTGGGGCGGTACTCCTCGGCGAGGCGGCTGATGAAGTCCAGCAGCCCGCGGACGGCGTTCACGGGTGTGCCGTCGGGGGCCACGATCGTGTCGGGCACGCCGTAGTAGGCGCGGAAGTACAACGACGCCGTGTCGAGCAGCATCAGGGACGGGGGCCTGGAGGTCACGGGCCCAAGGCTAGGGGCTGCCGCCGTGAACCCATGATCGGTTAATGGCTGAGGTACGTCGCCGCCATGTCGAGGTCGCCGTGTCCCTCGGCCTCCGCACGCTCGAAGTGCCGCCGTGCGCCGGCGATGAGAGCGAGCTCCACACCGGCCTCGGTGGCCGCCTCCTCGATCAGCCGCGCGTCCTTGGCCGCGCCCCAGAGCGGGAACTGGGCCTCCAGCTCGCCGCCGAGCATCGCCGCGCCCTTGAGCTGCACGTAGGGAGAGTCGGTGGCGCTGCCCTTGATGACGTCCAGGAAGGACTGCGGGTCGAGCCCGAGAGCCGTCGACAGCGTCAGCGCCTCCGCGACACCTTCGACGACGGTGAGCACCCAGGAGTTGGCCACCAGCTTGAGCCGTGAGCCGTTGCCGGCAGCACCGAGCCACAGCGTCTTCGCCCCGACCGCATCGAGGACCGGGGTCACGGCCTCACGAGCCTCGTCCGGCCCGGAGGCCAGCACGGTCAGCTGGCCGGCCTCGGCCGGTCCCTTGGTGCCGAGCACCGGAGCGTCGACGTACACCAGGCCGAGCTCGTCGGCCAGGTCCGCGAGCCGTGCGCAGCCGTCGATCCCGACGGTCGCCTGCTGCAGCCAGACCGTGCCCGCCGCCGGGCTGGCGTCCCGCACGGCCTTCTCGGTGGCCGCGCCATCGGCGAGGATCGTGACCAGCACGCTGGCACCGCGGACCGCCTCCCCCGGCGTCTCCGCGACCTCGGCTCCCAGTCCTTCGGCCTTTCCGCGGGTGCGGTTCCAGACGGTGAGGGGGATGCCGGCCGCGACGATGTTGCGGGCCATCCCGCGGCCCATGATCCCGGTCCCGAGCAGTGCGACGCGTGGTGTGGTCATGGCCGCCAGAGTGCCACGCGGTTCGATGGTGTTCAAACCGGGCAGGGTTCGTCGACGCGAGACCGGGTCCACATGCTGGCGACCGGCCCCGCCCCGGACAGTAGGCTCAGCGCCGTGGAGAAGATCGATCGACAGATCCTCCGGCTCCTGGCCGGCGACGGGCGCATGTCGTACACCGATCTCGGCAAGGCCACCGGGCTCTCGACCTCGGCCGTGCACCAACGGGTCAAGAGGCTCGAGGAGCGCGGACTGATCACGGGGTACGGCGCGTCGATCGACCATGCCAAAGCCGGCCGTCCGCTCACAGCGTTCATCTCGGTGACGCCGATCGAGGCCGCTGCCGCCGATGACTACCCGGAGCGACTGGCCGGCATCGAGGAGATCGAGAGCTGCTGGTCGGTGGCCGGCGACGAGTCCTACATCCTCAAGGTCCGAGTCGCGTTGCCGGCCGACCTGGAGGAGCTCCTGGCCCGGATCCGGGCCGCGGCCAACGTCTCGACGCGGACGACCATCGTCCTGTCCACGCCGTACGAGAACCGCCCGATGCCCTGAGGCGAGCCGACGACTGCTGCTAGTCCGCCACCGACGAGTACGCGACGACACCCCGCCGCAACCGATCGACTGTCTCGCGAGCGGTGTCCCGCAGTGCCCCGCCGGCGACGTCACCGACCTGCCCGGTGAGGTCCAGCAGCTGCTTCATCCAGCGCACGAAGTCGCCGGCCGCGAGCTCCGTGGCCTCGAGGAGGTCGTCGAGGTCGTCGCCCTCGGCCCACCGGAAGGCGGCCCAGCAGAAGCCGAAGTCCGGCTCCCGGAGCTGGTCGAGCTTGTGCTCCTTCTCGAGCACCTCGAGATCGGCCCACAACGACGTCATCTCCTTGAGCACGTCGCGCACCCGGCCACCGGGGAGGCGTGGCGCCGAGGCGTCGTCGGCGCGCCGGGACTCGTAGACGAGGGCCGAGAGCACGGCCGCCAGCTGGCTGGCGTCGAGGTCGTCCCAGATCCCGGTGCGCAGCGCCTCCGCGGTCACCAGGTCGAGCTCGTTGTAGATCCGCATGAGGGCACGGCCCCTCGGCGTGACGGCGTCGCCGTCGAGGTAGTCGAGCGCGTCGAGCACTTCGCAGACCCGGTCGAACTGGCGCGCGATGGTGTTCGTCCGCTGCTCGATCCGGCGGCGCAGGGTGCGCGAGTCACGATCGAGCTTGAACCAGCGCTCGGCCCACCGCGCGTGGTCCTCGCGATCGGGGCACCGGTGGCACGGGTGGTCCCGCAGGCGTCGCCGCAGCTCCTCGATGCGGTCCGACCCCGGCACCGCCACCGTCTCGGGCTGTCCGGACGACCGTCGCGGCGGCGGTGGTGGCGTCAGTCCGTGGGTGCGGTTGCGCAACGTCGAGGCGAGGTCACGCCTCGACTGGGCGTTGCGCCCGTTGAAGTTGCGCGGGATCCGGATCCGGGTGATCGACGCCACCGGCGTCGGGAAGTCGACCAGGCTCAGCCGGCGTGCCTGTCGGTCGGCGGTGAGCACGTAAGGCCGCGGACCGTCGCGGTCGGCCTGGTTACCGGGGTCGATGACCACCGCCATGCCGGAGTACCGACCGGACGGAACGTCGATCACGTCTCCGGGGCGCAGCTGCTCGAGTGAGCCGATCACCTCCGCACGCCGGTCGACGCGCCGGACCTTCGCAAGGGTCGTCTCGGTGTCGCTCAGATCGCGGCGCAGGCGCGCGTACTCCATGAAGTCGCCCTTGTCGCAACTCGCTGCCTCGGCGTACCCGGCAAGGGCGTCCTCGCTCTTGCGCAGCTGCCGTGCCAGCCCGACGACTGCCTTGTCGGCCTGGAACTGCGCGAACGACGACTCGAGCAGCTCGCGCGCCCGCTCGCGGCCGAACTCGTGGACGAGGTTGACCGCCATGTTGTACGTCGGCCGGAACGACGACTTCAGCGGGTAGGTCCGGGTCGACGCCAGGCCGGCGACCTGCTTGGGCTCCAGCCCGGGCTGCCAGAGCACGACGCCGTGGCCCTCGACGTCGATGCCGCGACGGCCGGCACGACCGGTGAGCTGGGTGTACTCGCCGGGCGTGATGTCGGCGTGGGTCTCGCCGTTCCACTTCGTGAGCTTCTCGATGACCACCGAGCGAGCCGGCATGTTGATGCCCAGCGCCAGGGTCTCGGTGGCGAACACCACCCGGCACAGCCCGCGGAGGAACAGCTCCTCGACGCACTCCTTGAAGGTCGGCAGCATCCCGGCGTGGTGGGCGGCGATGCCGCGGGTCAGGCCGTCCAGGAACTCGTGGTAGCCGAGGACGTGGAGGTCCTCGTCGGGAAGGTTCGAGCAGCGCTCCTCGACGAAGGCGAAGATCTCCTCGCGCTCCTCGGGCGTCGTCAGCCGGAGGTTGGCGTTGAGGCACTGCTGGACAGCGGCGTCGCAGCCGACGCGACTGAAGATGAAGACGATCGCCGGGAGCATGCCGGCCGCGTCGAGCCGCTCGACGACCTCGGCGCGGCTGGGAATCCAGACGCGGCGGCCATTGCCCACATTGCGGTGCTTCGAGGTGGCCTTCGCGTTGCGGTCGCGCGGCGAGCGCCGGTCGCGCATGCGCGAGCTGGCGAAGTCGTCGCGGGCAACACGCAGCAGCTCGGGGTTGACCTTCTCCTCCCCCGGCCTGGCGGCACTCTGCCCATCGGAAGCGAACAGGTCGTACATCCGCCGGCCGACCAGCACGTGCTGGTAGAGCGGCACCGGGCGGCGCTCCTCGACGATCGTGACGGTCTCACCGCGGACGGTGCCCAGCCACTCGCCGAACTCCTCGGCGTTGCTGACGGTCGCGGACAGCGACACCAGCGCCACGGACTCCGGCAGGTGGATGATCACCTCCTCCCACACCGCTCCGCGTGACCGGTCCGCGAGGTAGTGCACCTCGTCCATCACCACGTAGCCCAGACCGATGAGGGTCCGCGAGCCGGCGTACAGCATGTTGCGCAGGACCTCGGTGGTCATCACGACGACCGGCGCCTCGCCGTTGATCGTGTTGTCACCGGTCAGCAGCCCGACCTGCTCGGGTCCGTAGCGCTTCACCAGGTCGTTGAACTTCTGGTTCGACAGAGCCTTGATCGGCGTGGTGTAGAAGCACTTGCGCCCGGTGCTCAAAGCGAGGTGTACGGCGAACTCGCCCACCAAGGTCTTGCCGGAACCGGTCGGCGCTGCGACCAGCACCGAGTGGCCCTCCTCGAGCGCCCGGCACGAGCGGACCTGGAAGTCGTCGAGGCCGAACTCGTAGAGCGCGCTGAACTCCGCGAGGGCCGGATGCTGCTGGTTGCGCCGGAAGCGGGCGTACTGGTCCGCCGGTCCGGCATCGGAGGACGCGTTCACGGCACCAGCACGCGGAGTGCCTGTGGGACGACCTCGACCGTGAGGGGCAGCGCGCCGATCCGCTCGCCGTCGGCGTACGCGACGACACCAGGAGCTGCGACCGTCACTGTGCGGGCCGGGTAGTGCCGGTACTCCGGGTGATGGATGTGGGTGCCCTTGAAGAGCTTCGGGTAGGTGCGCACCAGGGCCGTCTTGCTCATCGGCAGGATCACCACCACGTCGAGCAGACCGTCGTCGAGCAGCGCTCCCTCGGTGATCCGCAGCCCGCCACCGAACGACGGTCCGTTGCCCACCGCGACCATCATCGCGTCGAAGCGCTCGGTGCGGCCGTCGAGCTCGAGGACGTACGGGATGGGCTCGAACGTGCGCAGCTCGGCGAGGGTCGCGAGGTTGTAGCGCATCTGCCCGCGGGGCCAGGTCATCTGGTTGGCGCGTTCGTTGACCTTCGCGTCGAAGCCGGCCGCCAGCACCGTGACGAAGTACCGGGCGCCGATCCGAGCGAGGTCGATGGTGCGCTCGCGGCCCCTGATGACGACGTCGGTGGCCGCCAGGGCGTCCTTGCGCGGGAGGTCCAGGTTGCGGGCCACGTCGTTGCCGGTACCCGCCGGCACCAGTCCCAGTCGGGTCGAGCTCCCGGCGAGCGCCTGCACGGCTAGGTGCACCATGCCGTCACCCCCGACGACGACCAGCGTCTCCACGCCGTCGGCGACGCAGCCGCGGGCCAGGTCGAGGGCTTCGTCGGCATCCCGACCGGCCAGCTCCCGTACGGCGAAGCCGGCGTCCCGCAACCGAGGTCCGACCAGGGCGCTGACCCGCCCGCCCCGTCCCTTCCCGGCGGTCGGGTTCGTCAGGAGGGCGATCTGCTCGGGCACGCCGCGAGCATATGCGCAGCGACCCACCTAGAGCGGCGACACCTCGTCGTCGGCCCACTGCTGGGCCTTGCCTCGTCCGCGACGTCGGTCGACGAGGCGGGCGATGACCTCCGACAGCAGGAACAGCGCGAGCATCGGGAACGCCAGGAACAGCATCGAGATCGGGTCGGTCGAGGGCGTGGCGACCGCGGCGAACACGAACGTGCCGATGATGATCCAGGGCCGGTATCGGCCCAGGGCCTGGCCGCTGACGACGCCGGCGAGGTTGAGCAGCACGACGAAGAACGGGATCTCGAAGGCGAGGCCGAAGACCAGCAGCATCCGGACGGTGAAGGAGAAGAAGTCGTTGAAATCGTTGAAGTTGCTCAGTCCGGCCGGGGTGAAGGAGATCAGCACCTCCAGACCCTTCGGCAGCACGTAGTAGCCGATCGCCACACCGACCGCGAAGAGCGGTCCGGCGATCGCGACGAAGATCATCGTCCAGCGGCGCTCGTTGCGGTGCAGGCCGGGCAGCACGAAGGCCCAGATCTGGTAGAGCCAGACCGGGCTGCTCAGGATCACCCCTGACAGGGCGCAGAGCTTGAGCTGGATGGTCAGTCCGCCGCCGACGCCGGACACGTAGATGATCGTGTTGGTCTGGTCGCCGAGATGCTTGCGGGCCTCGTTGTAGGGGCCGGTGATCAGCTCGAGGAGCTGGTCGTAGATGAAGAAGCTGGCGATGGTGGCGACCACCAGGGCCAGCACCGAGATCATCAGCCGGGCGCGCAGCTCCCGGAAGTGATCGGCGAGAGACATCTTGCCGCCCTCGCCGACGGGACCGTTCGGCCTGACCCGGAACAGGTCCAGGACGCCCGAAAGCGTCATGCGGGATCAGTCAGTCGTGTTGGGGCGCTCGGACTCGTTGCGCCGCTCGATCTCGAGCTGTTCGGGAGTCTTGGCGTCGTCGGAGAGCAGGCCCTTGGTCTCGGACTTGAAGATCCGCAGCGCACGGCCGCTGTTGCGGGCCAGGTCGGGCAACTTGGAGGCCCCGAAGAGGAGCACCACCACGGCCAGGATGATCAGCAGCTCGGGAGTGCCGAGACCGGCGACGAGGGGGATGGTCATGAGAACCTCTTCTTAGGCGGGTGGTGCAACGGCCTCATGCTACGCCGTGGCCCCGTGCAACCGGAGCGCATCCCGTGCCACGTCGGCGACGCGGTCGCGCAGCTCCGCCGGCTCGAGCACCGTCAGGCCGGGGCCGAACCGCAGCGCCAGCCGCAACAGCCAGCGCTCGTCGCTGACCGCGAGGGTGGCCTCGAGGCAGCCATCCGCGCCCTCGCGCGTGGTCAGCACCGGGTAGTACTCGGCGAACCACCGCATCTCCGGGCTGAGCCGCACTCGCGCCTGCAGGTCCTCGGGGCCGGGCTCGAAAAGCCCCTCGGAGAGGTCGCGCGGCTGCAGGTCGTGGGCCACGCGCGGCGACTCCAGGACCTCCAGGCCGGTGATCCGGTCGACCCGGAACAACCGTCGGTCCTCCGCGAGATGGCACCACGCGTCGAGGTAGTCGCGACCCTGGCTCCGCGTCACCGCGATCGGGTCGACCACACGCTGGGTGGTCTCGTCGCGGGTCGGCACGTAGTAGTCGAGGCGGGCCTGCCGGTTGTCGGCGATCGCATCCGCCAGCGCCTTCGCCGCACCCTCGACCGCTGGCCGAGGTCGCGGCAGGTGCACGTCGACCAGTGGCGTGGACCCGGCAGCAGCGGCGTCCTCCAGCTTCGCAAGCGTGCGCTCGACGACGTCGCGTGACCCGGCCGGGCTGGAGTCCAGCAACGCATGCAGCGCGACGATCAGCGCCGACGCCTCGTTGCTGCCCAACCGCAGCGGCCGGGCGAGGAAGTCCGCGTTGTCGACGCGCACCAGGCCGTCCGGGTCGGTACAGCACCCGCAGGTCCTTCAGCATCTGGGCCGGCGTGACCCCGAAGTCGGCAGCGACCTCCTGGAGCGGCACCTCTCCCCGGGTCTGGAGATACGGCGCGAGCGCGAGCAGCCGCGTCACCTGCTCCTTGGAGCCGCCGCTCACGCCGTCGTCCCGCTCAGGAGCGTGAGACGCGCGGTGACCAGGTCGCGCAACGGTGGCGGCTCCACCGCGACGACATCCCCCAGGTGGGCGAGGACGTCCTCGGCGAGCTCCTCGACGGCGTACGTCGTCACCGTCAGCCGGTCCCACGGGCTCAGGTCGTCGGGACCGTCGACCGACTCCACGACCTCGCCGGCCTGCCGGCGGAGCAGAGCCGCGCTGCCCTTGCGGGCGAGAACCGTCGCCGTGACCGACGTGCGCCGTGGTTCGAGGCTCGAGGTCAGGGCCCGCACGTCGGTGCCCTGGGGGACCTCGAACGAGCCGGCCTCGCCGTCGGGCAGCACCTTCCCGGCGATCCGGCTCAGCCGGAACATCCGTGGTTCGCCACGGTCGCGGTCGTGGCCGACGACGTACCAGCGGTCGCGCGAGGTGACCACGCCCCACGGCTCGAGGTGCCGCTCGACCACCTCGGTCGCGCCGGCCCGCCGGTAGTCGAACCGGACCGGGGTGCGGCTGATGGTCATCTCCCACATGTCGTTGAAGGCCGGCTCGTCGGCGACCACACGCGGCTGCAGGGCGTCCAGGGCGTCGCGGTCGACGTCCAGGCCCGCCGCCTTGAGCTTGACCAGTGCGGACGAGGTGGCCGAGGCCAGGCCGGCGTGCTGCCAGACCCTCGCGGCCAGACCGAGCACCGCGGCCTCGTCCGGGGTGAAGTCGATGTCGGGCAGCTCGAACGCGTCGCGCTTGATCCGGTAGCCCTGCTCGTCCTCGAAGAACTTGTCGACGTGGCCCAGCTCGATCGGGATGCCGAGTGCGCGCAGCTCCTCCTTGTCGCGCTCGAACATCTTCTCGAAGGCCTCGTCGTTGCGCTTGTCGTAGCCCTCGATGACCTCGCGGATCCGCTCCTTGGTGACGTAGGTGCGGGACACCAGCAGCATGATCACGAGGTTGAGCAGGCGTTCGGACTTCCAGGCGGTCACGGAGCGAGTCTCACATGCCTTCGATCAGGCGCTCCACGCGCTCGTCGTGGGAGCGGAACGGGTCCTTGCAGAGCACGGTCCGCTGGGCCTGGTCGTTGAGCTTCAGGTGCACCCAGTCGACGGTGAAGTCACGGCGCCGCTCCTGGGCGCGCTTGATGAAGTTGCCGCGCAGGCGAGCCCGGGTGGTCTGCGGCGGGATCGACTTGGCGGCGAAGATCGCGAGGTCGTTGGTGACCCGCGCGACGGCACCGCGCTTCTCGAGCAGGTAGTACAGACCGCGCTCGCGGTGGATGTCGTGGTAGGCGAGGTCGAGCTGGGCGACGCGCGGGTGCCCCAGCGACAGGTCGTTCTGGGCGCGGTAGCGCTCGATCAGCTTCCACTTGATCACCCAGTCGATCTCCCGCTCCACGAGCGAGAGATCTTCGGACTCGACGGCCTTCAGGCCGCGCTCCCACAGGTCCAGCGACCGCTCGATCACGGGGCTGTGCAGGCCACGGCGGTCGACGAAGTCGCGGCAGCGGCTGAGGTACTCCCCCTGGATGTCGAGCACGCTCGCCTCGCGGCCGTTGGCCAGCCGGACCTTGCGTCGCCCGGTGAGGTCGTGCGCGATCTCACGGATGGCCCGGATCGGGTTCTCCATCGTGAGGTCGCGCATCACCACGCCCTCCTCGATCATCTGCAGGACGAGGTCGCAGGTGGCCACCTTGAGCATCGTGGTGGTCTCGCTCATGTTGGAGTCGCCGACGATGACGTGCAGCCGGCGGAACCGCTCGGCGTCGGCGTGCGGCTCGTCACGGGTGTTGATGATCGGCCGCGAGCGCGTCGTCGCGCTGGAGACGCCCTCCCAGATGTGCTCGGCACGCTGGCTCAGCGAGTACGACGCACCGCGCGGTGTCTGGATCACCTTCCCGGCGCCGCAGATCACCTGGCGGGTGACGAGGAACGGGATCAGCACGTCGGCGAGCTTGCTGAACTCGCCGCTGCGACTGACGAGGTAGTTCTCGTGGCAGCCGTAGGAGTTGCCGGCCGAATCGGTGTTGTTCTTGAAGAGGTAGACGTCGCCCGAGATGCCCTCGTCGTGCAGCCGGCGCTCGGCGTCGATGAGCAGCCCCTCGAGGATCCGCTCGCCGGCCTTGTCATGGGTGACGAGGTCGACGATGTCGTCGCACTCCGGGGTGGCGTACTCCGGGTGGCTGCCGACGTCGAGGTAGAGCCGGGCGCCGTTGCGCAGGAAGACGTTGCTGCTGCGGCCCCAGCTCACGACCTTGCGGAAGAGGTAACGGGCGACCTCGTCGGGCGACAGCCGGCGCTGCCCTTTGAACGTGCACGTGACGCCGTACTCGTTCTCGATCCCGAAGATCCGGCGGTCCACGACACCACCCTATGTCGCGGCGAGGATCCCCGAGAGCGAATCGCCGTCCAGTCGGCGGAACT
The DNA here is from genome assembly GCA_019510315.1 of Propionibacteriales bacterium. Taxonomy (GTDB): domain Bacteria; phylum Actinomycetota; class Actinomycetes; order Propionibacteriales; family Nocardioidaceae; genus Marmoricola. The sequence goes on along the minus strand of JAEKKP010000081.1, from coordinate 2,106 downwards.
TGCGCTGCCGGGGCCGGGTGCGGTCGAGCCAGGCGACCTCGAGCTCGTCGACCGGAATGGTGCGGTCACCGCCCTCGGAGTGGCCCAGCGCCTTGACGGCGAGCTGGATCGCCTCGTTCAGGCTGAGCCCCGCGCGGTAGTGCTCCTTGAGGTAGGTCGCCACGGACTCGGCGTCGCCGCCCATGGCCGCGTAGTCGTGCTCGTCGGCGACCTGGCCGTCGTAGGTCAGCCGGTAGATCTGGTCGTCCTCCGGCTCGTCACTGACCTCGGCGACGAAGAGCTCCACCTCGTAGGGCTTCTCGCCGCCCGAGGAGAAGATCGTGCCGAGCGTCTGGGCGTAGGCGTTGGCCAGTCCGCGGCCGGTGACGTCGCGACGGTCGTAGGAGTAGCCGCGAAGGTCCGCGAGCCGGACGCCGGCGATCCGCAGGTTCTCGAACTCGTTGTAGCGACCGACCGCGGCGAAGGCGATCCGGTCGTAGATCTCGCTCACCTTGTGCAGCGCCTTGGAGGCGTTCTCGGAGACGAACAGGATGCCGTCGGCGTACTGCACGACCGCGACCGAGCGCCCGCGAGCGATGCCCTTGCGGGCGAAGTCGGCCCGGTCCTTCATCAGCTGCTCGGGACTTACGTAGAACGGCATGGACATCTGTCTTGTCTCCTACGTCAGTGCGGCGGCGGGGCCGTCGGGTCGCTGCATCCGGCCGCCGATCACGCGATCGGCGATCACAGCCACGTCGGTGTCGGTCATCCGGCGGTGCCCGTCGGCGGTCACGATGCTGACCACCGGGAAGATCCGCCGGGTCAGGTCGGGGCCGCCGGTTGCGGAGTCGTCGTCGGCGGCGTCGTAGAGCGCCTGGAGCGCCGCCGTGACGCACTCCTCCTCGGACAGGTCCTCGCGGTAGAGCTTCTTGAGAGCGCCCTTGGCGAACATCGATCCGGAGCCGACGGAGTGGAACGCGGTCTCCTCGTAGCGCCCGCCGGTGACGTCGTAGCTGAAGATCCGGCCCTGCTCCTGGCGCCGGTCGTAGCCGGCGAAGAGCGGGACGACGGCCAGGCCCTGCATCGCCATGCCGAGGTTGTTGCGGATCAGCGCGGACAGGCGGTTGGCCTTGCCGTCCATCGACAGGGTCGAGCCCTCGATCTTCTCGTAGTGCTCGAGCTCGGTCTGGAAGAGACGGACCATCTCCACGGCGAGGCCTGCGGTGCCGGCGATGCCGACGCAGGAGTACTCGTCGGCGGGGAAGACCTTCTCGATGTCGCGCTGGGCGATGATGTTGCCCATCGTCGCGCGCCGGTCGCCCGCCATCACCACACCACCGGGGAAGGTCGCGGCGACGATCGTCGTGGCGTGCGGCGCGAGCTCGGCGGCACTCCCCTGCGGCAGCGTGCGGCGCGCCGGCAGGAGCTCGGGCGAGACCTCGCCGAGGAAGTCGGCGAACGACGAGCTGCCGGGCGCGAGGTAGGCGTCCGGCAGCCGGGGGTCAGACGCCCGCCCGGATCCCTGTGACGGCCTCACTGGCCACCCTTCTGGATGAACGACTTCACGAAGTCCTCGGCGTTGGTCTCGAGCACGTCGTCGATCTCGTCCAGGATCGCGTCGATGTCCTCGTCGAGCTGCTCCTTGCGCTCCGCCACTGCGTCGGTGGACGCGGCGGCCTCCTCGACCTGCTCGTCGGCTTCCGAGGACTTGCGCGGCTGCTTGTGCTCTTGCGCCATGGGCCTCTCCTTCCACGCTGCCCACGAGAACCGTGGGATACAGCGACCCTATCGAGTCAGGGCTGAGAACAAGGCCAGAGCGGTGTCACTGTTGTCGATCAATTCGCCGACGTGGGCCTTGGTGCCGCGCCGCGGGTCGATCGTCGGCACCCGCTGGAGCGAGTCGTGGCCGGGCAGGTCGAAGATCACGGAGTCCCAGGACGCGGCCGCGATGCTGTCGGGGTACTTGTCGAGGCAGCGTCCGCGGAAGTAGGCACGGGTGTCGTCCGGCGGCTCGTGCATGGCGGCGGTGACCGAGGCATCGTCGAGCAGGCGCTCCATGCGTCCGAGGCGCAGGAGCCGGTGGTAGAGGCCCTTCTCGGGGCGCAGGTCGGCGTACTGGAGGTCGAT
>JAEKKP010000117.1 GCA_019510315.1 Propionibacteriales bacterium | reverse complement strand
AGGGCCGTCGCCGCGACGAGCAGGGGCGGGCGCCCGCTGCCGCCCTTGTGCGGCCGGCCGCGCTCGGTCGTCTCGACGGCCTGGCCGGCCGCGATCAGGTCGTGGACGAGGCTCGAGATCGTCGTGCGGGACAGGCCCGTGGAGCGCGCGAGGTCCGCCCGGCTCTGCGGACCGTGGCCGACGAGGGCGCCCAGCACGGCTCGTCGGTTGGCGGCGCGGAGCCGCTCGAGGGACGTGCGATCGGCCATCTCCCGAGCCTAGGCGATTCGTCCGGGCTCCGCACTAACAAGACAACGGTGCGCGATCTTTCGTCATTGACGCTGCGGAATCGCGGTTCCTAGGTTGAGCGGCACGACACTCACTGGGGTCCGCCGCGTCGGACCCGCATCTCGGGCAGGAGCACGTCATGTTCGCTCACTCACGCGTCGCCGGGAGACGGTTCGCCGTCCTCGTCGCGACGGCCGCCGCACTGGTCGCGGCGACCCTCACCACCATGCCGGCCAGCTCGGTCGCCGCCGCGCACCGCGAGTCGACGGCCGGAGCGCCGTACCTCGACGCGACCCTGCCGGTCGCCGACCGCGTGGCCGACCTCCTCGGCCGGATGACGCTCGCGGAGAAGGTCGGCCAGATGACCCAGGCCGAGCGCGGCGACGTCGCTGCCGATCCGTCCCTCGTCACCAGCTGGGCGCTGGGCAGCGTGCTGTCCGGCGGCGGATCCGTGCCGGCGGACAACACACCGTCGGGCTGGGCCGACATGGTCGACACGTTCCAGCAGGCAGCGCTGGACACCAGGCTCGGCATCCCGATCCTGTACGGCGTCGACTCGGTCCACGGCCACGGCAACCTCAACGGCGCGACCGTCTTCCCGCACAACATCGGCCTCGGCGCGACCCGGGACCCGAAGCTCGTCCGCAAGATCGGCGCGATCACGGCCGAGGAGACCCGGGCCTCCGGGCCGCAGTGGACGTTCGCGCCGTGCATCTGCGTCGCTCGTGACGACCGCTGGGGCCGCACCTACGAGAGCTTCGGCGAGAGCCCGGCGCTGGTCGAGTCGATGGAGACGATCATCGACGGGCTGCAGGGCGGCCCCGGCCAGCTCGACGAGCCCGAGCACGTCCTGGCGACCGCGAAGCACTTCGCCGGCGACGGCCTGACGTCGTACGACGAGAGCAAGGCCGGCACCGGCGCCTACCCGATCGACCAGGGCATCGACCACGTCGACCGGCCCACGTTCGACAAGCTCGCCCTCGCGCCGTACTGGCCCGCGGTGCAGGAGCACCACGTGGGCTCGGTGATGCCGTCGTTCTCGAGCGTCGACTGGACCGAGGACGGCCTCGGCAACCCGATCAAGATGCACGCCAACAAGGAGCTCCTCACCGGCGTCCTCAAGGGCGCGATGGGCTTCCACGGTTTCGTGATCTCCGACTGGCAGGGCATCCGGCAGATCCCGGGCGACTACCGGACCGAGGTCGCGACCGCCGTCGACGCCGGCATCGACATGTTCATGGAGCCCTACTCGGGCAGCCCGACCGGTGCACCGGACTTCATCGCCACGCTCACGGGCCTGGTCGAGGACGGCACCGTGCCGATGAGCCGGATCGACGACGCCGTGTCACGCATCCTCACGGCCAAGTTCGAGCTCGGCCTCTTCGAGCACCCGTTCACCGACCGCACCCATCTCGGTGACATCGGCAGCCCGGCACACCGCGCCGTCGCCCGGCGCGCCGTCCAGGAGTCGCAGGTGCTGCTGAAGAACCGGCAGCAGAACCTGCCGCTGAGCTCCCACCGACCGGTCTACGTGGCCGGCAGCAACGCCGACAACATCGGCAACCAGGCCGGCGGCTGGACGCTGACCTGGCAGGGCGGCTCGACCAACGTCATCCCCGGCCACACGATCCTCGACGGGATCCGGCAGACCGCTCGCGACGTGACGTTCAGCGCCGACGCGTCGGCGCCGGTCCCGCGCGGAGCGGCCGGTGTCGTGGTGGTCGGCGAGACGCCGTACGCCGAGGGCTTCGGTGACGTGGGTGGCCCGCAGTGGGCCTACGACCCGGGCGACAACGGTGTCCCGCGACCGGCGAAGACCATGCAGCTCTCCGACGCGGACAAGGCTGCGGTGGCGAAGGTGTGCGCCCAGGCCGCGTCCTGCACCGTGCTGGTCGTCTCCGGACGGCCGGTCGTGATCGACCCGTCGCTGCTCTCGCAGATCGACTCGCTGGTCGCCTCCTGGCTGCCGGGCAGCGAGGGCGAGGGGGTGGCCGACGTGCTCTTCGGCAAGGCGGACTTCACCGGGCGCCTGTCGGTCACGTGGCCGCGGTCGGTCGACCAGGAGCCGATCAACGTGGGCGACGCGAACTACGACCCCCTCTATCCCTACGGGTGGGGACTGAGGACCGGTCACGGCCGGAGCTGAGCCGTGACCGGGCTGCGGGGTGTCACCGGCGGCTGCGTACTCGCCGACCGGCGAGCGCCAGGGACACCCCGCAGGCCCACCCGCTGGTTCGGCTAACGTCCCGGGCATGGCGATCGCGAGGTTCCGAGGAGTCGTCCTGCCCGCCGGCGAGCCGGCCGACCTGTACGTCGTCGACGGCCGCGTCACCTACGAGGCGCAGCCGGGCGCCGACACGGTCGCCGAGGGCTGGATCGTGCCCGGCCTGGTGGACGCGCACAACCACCTCGGCATGGACGACGACGGGGCGGTCGACGACGACGAGGTCGAGCAGCAGGCGGTCGCCGACCGCGACTCCGGGGTGCTGCTCCTGCGCGACTGCGGGTCGCCGGCCGACACGCGCTGGGTGCACGAGCGCGACGACCTGCCGCGGCTGATCCGGTGCGGGCGGCACCTCGCCCGGACGAAGCGCTACATCCGCAACTACGCCCACGAGATCGAGCCCGACGAGCTCCCCGGCTACACCGCCCGTGAGGCGCAGGGGAGCGACGGCTGGGTCAAGCTCGTGGGGGACTGGATCTCGCGGGAGCAGGGAGACCTCGCGCCGTCCTTCCCCGACGACGCCGTCGCGGCGGCGATCGCGGCCGCCCATGCGCACGGCGCCAAGGTGACGGCGCACTGCTTCGGCGCCGACTCCCTGTCGCCCTTGTTGGACGCCGGCATCGACTGCATCGAGCACGGCAACGGGTTGACCGAGGCGCACCTCGAGCAGATGGTCGCCCAGCAGGTGGCGCTGGTGCCGACAGTGCAGCAGACCGCCAAGTTCCCCGAGTACGTCGACGCGGCGCGCGAGAGGTTCCCCGATTACGCCTCGACGATGGAGGACTTGTTCCGGCGGCGGCGCGAGGTGCTGATGGCGGCGTACGAGGCCGGCGTCGAGCTGTACGTCGGCAGCGACGGCGGTGGCTCCGCCCGGCACGGCGCCCTGCACGAGGAGGTGCTCGCGATGGCGGACATGGGCCTCCCGGCCGACTACGTCCTGGGGGCCGCCTCGTGGCGCGCCCGGGCCTGGCTGGGCTGGAACGGGACCCTCGACGAGGGCGCCCCGGCCGACTTCGCGGTGTACCCCCGCGATCCGCTTGCGGACCTCGGCGTGCTCGCTGAGCCGACGTGCGTCGTGCTCCG
>JAEKKP010000116.1 GCA_019510315.1 Propionibacteriales bacterium | reverse complement strand
AAAGCTGCTCCGGGCGGCCTCACCGATCCTTGACCGGCGCGACCGGGCGCGCAGGTGATTGGCGTCGAACCACCCGAACGGGCCAGACGGACAGACCCGTTGGGAGGGTGCGGACATACGATGCGGCCGTGCCCGAGCCCTCTCTGAACTGGCCCCTCCCCGACCGTCGGGACATCGAGGAGGAGCTGATCGCGGCGTACTCGACCGGTCGCGGCTACCACGACCTGCGCCACGTGACGGAGGTGCTGGCCCGGCTCGCCGAGCTCGGTGAGGCCGGCAACGCCGAGCTCGTGCTGGCGGCGTGGTTCCACGACGCCGTGTACGACGACGCCGGCGACAACGAGAAGCGGTCGGCCCGGCTCGCCGAGACGCAGCTCCACGGCACCGACGCCGACGTCGCCGAGGTCGCGCGCCTGGTGCGCCTGACCGCGCACCACGACCCGGCGCCCGGCGACCGCAACGGCGAGGCGCTGTGCGACGCGGACCTGGCGATCCTCGCGGCTCCTCCCGAGCGCTACCGGGAGTACGCCGAGGGCGTGCGACGGGAGTACGCCGCCTTCGCGGATGCCGACTTCCGCAAAGGCCGGCTCGCGGTGCTCGAGGACCTCGCCGCGCGGGACGCGCTCTTCCGGACGGCGCACGCGCGCGAGCACTGGGAGCCGCGTGCCCGCGAGAACCTCGCGCGCGAGATCGAGGAGCTCAGGAGGGGCGCGCCTTCCTGACCCGCAGCCCTGCCCTGACCAGCCGCTCGACCAGCTCGCGGCTGCGCACCGGCACGGCGCCCGCGGCGACGGCGGCCTCGTACGCCTCCGCCGGCACGTCGTAGTGGTCCCGGTCGAACCCGCGCTCCGGCACACCGAGCCGCCGCGCGAACGCGTGCAGCTCGTCGTACGAGCTGTCCGACGCGAGGTGCGACCAGAGCCGACCGCGGGACGGCACCGACGGCGGGTCGATCAGGATCGTCACGACGCGGCGGCGGCCTTCTTCGCCGGCCGGCGGGACGTCTTCTTCGCAGCCGCCTTGCCGTCGGGCTTGGCGTCGGAGATCAGCACCGCGCCCTCCTGCCGCGAGATCGTGAACAGCCCGATCGCGTCCACCAGCCCGCTGAGCTTGCTGTAGCCGTAGGTGCGCGGGTCGAAGTCGGGCTTCTGCTTGAGGATGATGTTGCCGACCTGACCCAGGCCGGCCCACCCGTTCTCCCCGGACGCCGCGTCGATCGCCGAGCGGATCAGTGACACCAGGGCCCGATCCTGGCGAAGTTCGCTCGCCGCGACCCGCGACCGGGAGTCGTCGTCGTTGACCGGGGCCGCCCGGAAGATCTCGTTGTAGATGAACTGGTCGCAGGCCTTCACGAAGGCTTCCGGGGTCTTCCGCTCGCCGAAGCCGTACACCCGCTTGCCCGACTCCCGTAGCCGCGACGCCAGCCGTGTGAAGTCGCTGTCGCTCGAGACCAGGCAGAAGCCGTCGAACTCGCCGGAGTGCAGCAGGTCCATCGCGTCGATGATCATCGCGCTGTCGGTCGCGTTCTTGCCGGTCGTGTAGCCGAACTGCTGCATCGGCTGGATCGAGTGCGCGAGCAGCGTGTCCTTCCACTTGTTCAGCCGGGTGTTGGTCCAGTCGCCATAGATCCGCTTGACGCTGGCAACGCCGAACCGCGACACCTCGGCGAGGAGCCCCTCGATGATCGAGGAGTCCGCGTTGTCCGCGTCGATCAGCACGGCGAGGTGGGCGTTGCCTTCGGTGGGGGGACTCATGGAGCCATCCCTACCACGGCAGCCGCTCGGGCCCGCCCTACGCTCTCCCCGTGACCACCGAGGAGCTGCAGGTCGACCGGCGCGAGGGCGTCGTCGAGGTCGTCTTCAACCGGCCGAAGCGGCGCAACGCCTTCACCGCCGCCATGTACGCCGCGATGCGCGACCTGTGCGACGAGCTGAGGGACGACGACTCGACGCGCGTGCTCGTCCTGCGCGGCGCCGGCGGCCAGGCCTTCGCCGCGGGCAACGAGATCTCCGACTTCCTCGATCGTGACGTCGTCGGCTACGAGGAGAGCATCCGGGAGCTGCTGGTCGCGCTGTTCGAGCTGCCCCAGGTGACGATCGCCGCAGTCGACGGCGCCTGCGTCGGGGGCGGCCTCGCCGTCGCGACCCACTGCGACCTGCGGATCTGCACACCGCACTCCCGGTTCGGCTACCCGATCGCCCGCACGCTGGGCAACGCGCTCTCGGCGTCGATCGTCTACCGCTGCGTCGCCGTCTTCGGCGAGTCGCTCACCCGCGAGATGCTGCTGACCTCGCGGCTCACCACCTCCGACCGCGCCTACGCCGTAGGCGCGGTGATGTCCGTGGTCGACGACCTCGACGCCGAGCTCGAGCACGTCGTCCGGGGCCTGCTGCAGGCATCCGCCGTGACCATGCGCGCGACGAAGTCCCAGCTGGCCCACCGCGCGCGCCTGCTGGAAGGCGAGCCGGACTTCGACGCCGCGCTCCTCGCCGAGGTCTACGGCGGCCCGGACTTCGCCGAGGGCGTCCGTGCCTTCCTCGCCAAGGAGCGGCCCGCCTTCGGCGGCTGACGGAATCCCGCCCGTGCCGTCTCCGTTGCAACCCGCATGCGCAAGCGCGTCCTGAAGCGATCGAGCAGCTCGCAGCACTCTGAGCGGGCAGACGTCGCCACTCACCTCTTCTCGCCGGTCGCAATTGGTGGTAGCCAGAAGGCAGTAGGCCGCCATCGGGGCCGCCGACGGTCGGACAGGGGCAAACGGATGGACATGAAGCTCGAGGTCGTGGTGCTGCCGGTCAGTGACGTCGACCGCGCCAAGGAGTTCTACAAGGGTCTGGGCTGGAGGCTCGACGCCGACTTCTCGACCGATGACCTGCGGGTCGTGCAGGTGACGCCCCCGGGCTCCCCCGCGTCCGTCATCTTCGGCACTGCCGTCACCGACGCGACCCCGGGCTCGACGCAGGACCTGATGCTCGTGGTCAGCGACATCGAGGCGGCTCGGGCCGAGCTGGTCGCCGCCGGCGTCGACGTCAGCGAGGTCTTCCACGACGCCGGCGGCGTGTTCCACCACGGCGGCACGGCCGGGCGAGTGTCAGGCCCGGCGCCCGACAACACCAGTTACGGCTCGTTCCTGTCCTTCGCGGACCCGGACGGCAACGGCTGGATCGTGCAGGAGATCACCACGCGGCTCCCCGGCCGGGTCGACACCCCGGTCACCTACTCCTCGGCCGCGGACCTGAAGGGTGCGCTCGAGCGAGTGGCGGCAGCCCACGGCAAGCACGAGGAGGAGAACGGCGGCGAGTACGACAAGGAATGGCCGGCCTGGTACGCGCAGTACATGGTCGACGAGCAGAGGCCGCCCGCCTGACCCGGCCTGGCTCAGGCGCGGGGTGCAAATGTGGTGCAGGTCACACCCACCCAACGGAGGAACCGCATGTTGACCAGCAGAGCAAGAGCCCTTGCCGCCCTCGCCGGGACGTCGGCCCTCGCCTTCGCGGGCGCCCTGCCCGCGCAAGCAGGCGCCGGTGTCACCGCCAGCCACGAAGGCGCCGCCCAGTCGAGCCGGATCACGACCGTCACCAGTGACCTGCACGGCCCCCGCGGCCTCGCGATCATCAACAAGCGCACGTCGATCGTCGGTCAGGACGACGGCACCATCAGCCGGGTCGTGAAGCACCCCGGGATGCCCGCATCGGTGACCACCCTTACCCATGTCCCCGCCTCGTTCATCGCTCCCGCTGTGGCCGCCGGACGGCACCACACCGTCTGGATCCTCACCGCGGGCGGCGCTCCGGGGACCGGCGCCGCCACGCTGTACAAGTGGCGCCCAGGCTGGCCCGCGCCCAAGGT
>JAEKKP010000115.1 GCA_019510315.1 Propionibacteriales bacterium | reverse complement strand
TTTCGGCATGAGCAAGGGTGAGGAGACCAAGGCGGCGATCCTGGACGAGGCGGTCCAGATCGCGTCCGAGGTCGGGTTCACCGGGCTGACCATTGGCCAGCTCGCGGAGCGCACGGGGCTGAGCAAGAGCGGGCTGTTCGCGCACTTCAAGTCCAAGGAGGCGCTCCAGCTCGAGACGCTGGCGCGGGCCCGTGAGCGGCTGACCGACGTGGTCGTGCGGCCGACGCTCGCGACGGCGCGGGGGGAGAAGCGCGTGCGCGCGCTGTTCGATCTGTGGCTGCTCTGGGCGACGGAGGTTCTCGAGGGCGGCTGCATCTTTGTCACCGGCTCGACCGAGTACGACGACCGGCCCGGTGCCATGCGCGATGCGCTGGTGCAGGGCGAGAAGGACTGGACGGAGTTCATCGTCACGGTGACGCGCACCGCCGTCAGCGAGGGTGACTTCGCCGAGGACCTCGACACCGAGCAGTTCGCATTCACCGTCCAGGCGCTGATGTACGGCTACCACCACGCCAAGCGGCTGATGCGTGACCCGAAGGCGCTCGACCGGACCCGCGCCGCGTTCGACCAGCTGCTGGCCGCCAGCGCGGCCTGATTTCGACAAGCTCAGATTTCGACAAGCTCAATCACCGGGCCTGGGGATTTCGACAGGCTGAATCACCAGTGGAGGAGACAGGCCATGTCCTTGCCAGATAAAAGCACGATCGTTCGTTTCAGGAACGAGGCGATGCGCGCGTTCTTCCGGTACGGCGAGCACGTCGCGCCCCGGCGGGCCGGGCGGGTGGCGTTCGACCTCTGGTTCAGCGCGCCGCCGCGGATGCCGGAGCTGCCGGTGCCGGCCGGTGGCGAGCCGTTCGAGGTGCTGGCGCAGGGCCATGTCGTGCGCGGGATGACGTGGACGTCGCCGGGTTTCGAGACGGTTGCTGCGCAACCTCCTCAACCACCCGCGGGCGTGGTCTACCTCGTGCACGGCTGGGGTGGTCGCGGGTCGCAGTTCGGGGCGCTCGTCGAGCCGCTCGTCGAGGCGGGCTTCCGCGTCGTGATGTTCGACGCCCCGGTGCACGGCGACTCCGACCACGGGCCGGCGGGTCCGCGTCGTACCAGCGGGGTGGAGTTCGCCAAGGCGTTGGACGCGGTGTTCTGCCGCTTCGGTCCGGCCGAGGCGGTGGTGGCGCACTCGATGGGCACGATCTCGACCTACCTGGCGATGCGGTTCGGCTGGCTCGGCACCGAGCGACTGGTGTTCGTCGCGCCGATGGTCCAGTTCGGCTCTCTGCTCGACCAGTTCCAGCAGGCGCTGGGATTCGGGCCGCGGACCCGTCGGGCGATGGAGCGCAACGTCGACGAGTTCGTCGGGGTGCGGGTCCAGGAGTTCGACGCTCGGGTGCAGGCGGCCCGCGTCGAGCGGCACCCGACGTTGGTGATCACCGACCGCGGTGACCGGCAGACGCCGTACGCCGAGGTGGTCGACTTCGCCGAGACGATCAACGCGCCGCTGATCACCACCGAGGGGCTCGGCCACCGCAAGATCCTGCGTGACCCTGACGTGGTGCGGACGATCGTCGAGTTCCTCGGGGGCTACGCAGCACAGGAGGACGAGGTCTTCGCCGGTAGCAGCGCGTAGGTCGGTGGGCTGTGATCTGATCGACGGCGTGCAGGCAGAGGCGCCGGACTACTCGGGGATCAGGCCGCTCGGGGCATACCCGGCGACCCGGTGTCCTGTCCGGCTGCAGTACGACCTCCTCCCGCCGCCGGGCACGGTGCGGGTCGAGGCGCCGGCCACGCAACAGGACCGGATGGAGCAGGGGATCGCCTTCGAGCAGGCGGTGCTCGAGGAGCTGGTCTCCTTGCACCCCGACGCCGTCCTGGTCCCGGCCAACTGGCGCGCGGCCCAGCCGACGCTCGAGGCGATGCGGGCCGGCGCCCCGCTGATCCTCGGCGGAGCACTCCCCGACGACCTCGTCGGTCGCCGGTCGGGGCGGCCCGACCTTCTGGTCCGGGTCGACGGCGGCTACCTCCCCGGCGACGTCAAGCTGCACGGCATCACCGAGGCGAAGCCGGGTCCGGCACGCTGGTCGTCGCTCGCCGACCCGTGGCCCGAGGCCGCGACCGAGGAGCCCGACCTGCGGCTGAAGGCCGACCGCGAGCACGACGACGCCCTCCAGCTGGCGCACTACTGGCGGATGCTCGAGCAGCTCGGGTACGCCGCCCCGGGCCCGGCGCGCGGTGTGGTCCTCGACCGCCGGCAACGGCTCTGGTGGATCGACCTCGACGTGCCGCGCCGCAAGGTGTGGTGGCAGGAGGAGCCGGCGACCTGGCTGGAGGTCTACGACCACGAGTTCGCGTTCCGTCGCGACATCGCCCTGCACACGCAGCGCCGGATCGACGGCGAGGAGCTGCCGCCCAAGGTCGTCCCCGTGTGGGTCTCGGAGTGCCGTGGCTGCCCGTGGCGCGAGGTGTGCCGCGCCGAGCTGGTCGAGGTCGACCACGTCTCGCTGCTGCCGGGCTCGACGTGGGACCGCTTCGTCGAGCACCGTCGACGCGACGTGCTGACCCGCCGCGACGTCGCGCTGCTCGACGTGCCGACGGCGGTGGCCGTCGACGAGCTCAGTGACGCGATGTGGCGCAAGGTCGAGGACGCCGATCCGGAGGTTCCACTGGGTGCGCTCCTCGACAAGAGACCGCTGGTCGTCGCGGCACTGGGCGCGGTCGGCTTCACGACCGGCGGCGAGCTCATGGCCCACCTCGACGAGCGCACGGCGTCGTACCGGACGGCCAAGGTGGGCAAGCTGCTGCCGCTCGTCGACGACGCGCGCGCCGTGGTCGCGGATGTCCCGCACCGACGGCGAGGCGCGACGGCACTGGACCTGCCGCCGGCCGCCGTCGAGGTCGACATCGACATGGAGTGCGACCAGGAGGGGCTGAACTACCTGTGGGGCGTGCTGCCGACGGTCGCCGGCGAGATGGGCGCGTACGTCGCGATCGACTGCTACGACGAGCTCACCGACCAGGTCGAGGCCGCGGTTTTCCTGCGCATGCTCGACCACCTCGCCGAGCGACGGGCCGAGGCGACGCGGCTCGGTGGCGAGCTGCGGGTCTACCACTGGACGGCGGCGGAGCTGACGGCGATGCGGCGGATCGTTGCCAAGGCGGTCGTGCCCGGCCTGCCGTCGGCCGCCGAGCTCGAGGCGATGATCGCGGCGGAGTGGGTCGACCTCGCGGTGGTCCACCGCAACGCGGTGCTGACCGGACGCGGCAACGGGCTCAAGGACGTCGCGACGGCGATCGGGTTCGCCTGGGACGTCGACGACCCGGGTGGGTACTTCTCGATCCTGCAGCACACCGCCGCCGTTGCCGGCGACCCGGCAGCCGTCGACTGGCTGCGGTCCTACAACCGCAGCGACGTGCTGGCAACCTCCGAGGTGCGGCGGTGGCTGCGCGAGGAGTTCGACCGGCTGCCGCGGATCGAGGACTGGGTCGAGCCGCAGTAGGGCCACTGCGACCCGGACGGCCGCCGGCCCGGCTCCCGCGGACGGGAACCGGGCCGGCGAACCGATGGATCAGCGAATCCGGAACAAGTTCCCGGGTCCGAAC
>JAEKKP010000080.1 GCA_019510315.1 Propionibacteriales bacterium | reverse complement strand
CGAACAGCTCCTTGTCGTGGGTGAGGATGTGCGCCAGCTCCGCGTTGCGCAGCAGGGCCTTGGACGGGATGCACCCGACGTTGAGGCAGACCCCGCCCCAGTACTTCAGCTCCACGACCGCGGTCTTCAGGCCGAGCTGGGAGGCGCGGATGGCGGCGACGTAGCCGCCGGGGCCCGCACCGAGGACGACGACATCGAAATCACTCACGCTCGAAGGCTACAGAGGGTTTCGACAGGCTCAACCACCGGTGGTTGAGCCTGTCGAAACCCCTGGCCCCAGCCACCGTGGCAAGGTGAACGCATGCGCTTCCTCATCGCCGGCGCCTCGGGCTTCCTCGGCGGCCGGCTGAGCGAGAGCCTGCGGGCCGACGGTCACCACGTCACCGCCCTGGTACGACGCGCGCCCGGACCCGCTGAGGCGAGGTGGGACCCGTACTCGGCAGACCTCGATCCCGCACTCATCGAGGCGACGGACGTCGTGGTCAACCTCGCCGGCTCGCCGACGCTCGGCAACCCGCACTCGCGCAAGTGGGCCGAGCAGCTCCGCGTGAGCCGGGTCACCACGACGCGTGTGCTCGCGGACGCGATCGCCGCGAGCGATCGACGACCTGCCTTCCTGGCCGGCAACGGCATCTCCTTCTACGGCGACCACGGTGCCGAACCGGTGGCCGAGGACGCCGACACCCGGGGTGACGCGTTCCTCACCGGGGTCACCATCGCCTGGCAGTCGGCCGCCCAGCCGGCGGTCGACGCCGGCGCGCGGGTCTGCGTCCTGCGGACGGCGCCGGTGATGGACCGCCGCAGCGCTCCGCTGCGGCTCCAGCTGGCCCAGTTCAAGGCGGGCCTCGGTGGGCGGCTGGGCTCCGGGCGGCAGTACACGCCGATGACGTCTCTGCGCGACTGGGTCGCGGCGGTCACGTTCCTCGCCACCCGCGACGACCTCAGCGGGCCGGTGAACCTCTGCTGCCCGCAGACACCGACCAACGCCGAGTTCACCCAGCAGCTCGCACGGCTCGTGCACCGGCCGGCGTTCCTCACCGCCCCGGCTGCCGTGCTGCGGCCCGCGGCCGGACGCATGGCTCCTGAGCTGCTCGGCTCGATCCGCGGCGTGCCGCGGGTCCTCGAGGACGCCGGCTTCGAGTTCTCCGACCGGACGGCCGCCGCCGTGCTCGCGTCAGCGACTGCGTGAGCTGGCCTTCGCCGACACGCTCGCCATCAGCCAGGTCGCATCCACACGGCGCAGCACGAGCACGTGCGTCGACGGGCGGTCGGCCGGCAGCCGCCGACCTGTCGCGACGTCGTCGGCCCGCACGGCCGTCGCTCCGGCGACCCGGTCGGTGACCTCGAGCTCGAGCCGAGAGGGCCGGGTGACGAGCACCCGCGCGCGCAGCACCTGCATGCGCAGGTCGCGGACGACGAGGCCGCGCGCCCGGTAACGGCCCAGCAGCCGGGCGTCCGCAGCGCCGGCCGCGGACCCCGGTGTGTAGAGCCCACGGACCGCCGAGGCGTCACCCGCGGCCCAGGCGATCGCTCGTCGCGCGTCCCACTCGTGCAGGACCGTCAGCGCGGAACGCTCGGCGGCAGGCGACCCGGCGGTCGGTCGGGCCTCGTGCTGCGCGACGGACTCCTCCCGTGGTGGGGCGGACAGCGTCGCCACCGCGACGACCCCGAGCGTGACCCCGAGGACGAGCACGACGGCGACCAGAGGGAGCCGGACCGGCATGCCACCAGCGTGGCCGACGGCGGCCGACCTCCGCTGCGGCCGTCCACAGGCCGCCCGACGTCGCGGGATACGCTCGATCCTGTGACCACGCTCCAACACCGTCGTCTCGGACTCGTGGACTACCGCCGGGCCTGGGACCTGCAACGGGAGATCCATGCCGACGTCGTCGAGGGCGGCACCGAGACGGTCCTGCTGCTCGAGCACCCACCGGTGTTCACCTGCGGCAAGCGCACCACACCGGACGAGCGTCCGCTGGACTCCGGCGGTGCCGAGGTCATCGACGTCGACCGCGGCGGCAAGATCACGTTCCACGGTCCCGGACAGCTGGTCGGCTACCCGATCGTGCGGCTCCCCGAGCACGTCCGCGTCGTCGACTACGTGCGCCGGATCGAGGAGGCGCTGATCCTCGTGTGCGCCGACCTCGGGGTCGCCACGGCCCGAGTCCCCGGGCGTAGCGGCGTCTGGCTCCGCGCGGTTTCGACAGGCTCAACCACCGGTTTCCGACCCGAGCGGAAGATCGCCGCGCTGGGCATCCGGGTCAGCCGCGGCGTCACGATGCACGGGTTCGCGATCAACTGCGACCTCGACCTCGACTGGTACGACCGGTTCGTGCCCTGCGGCATAGCCGACGCAGGAGTGACCTCGTTGAGCGCCGAGCTGGGCCGCGACGTGACGCCCGGCGAGGTGCTCCCGCTGGTCGAACGCCGTCTCGACGAGCTGCTCGCCTGGGCGCCGTACGACGCCACGCCCGACTACGACCCGAAACCCGAGCCCGGCCGCGAACCTCCCCGCCTGCGTGTCCCCGTGCTCAATCCGCTGGCCTGACGCCGTCCTGCGACATGCTGGTGCCCTGACTCGGAGAGGGGCTGTCGAAACCGATGAGTGATCTCGTCGTGGAGACCCGCGGCCTGCGCAAGGTCTTCCGGGACGGCGCCCACCGGGTGGTGGCGGTCGACGGCCTCGACCTCGCCGTCGAGCGCGGCGGCGTCCACGGCTTCCTCGGCCCCAACGGGTCCGGCAAGACGACGACGATCCGGATGCTCCTCGGCCTGGCCCGGCCCGACGGCGGCGAGATCCGCCTGCTCGGCGAGCCGCTGCCCGACCGGCTCCCCGAGGTGCTCGCGCGCGTCGGGGCCGTGGTCGAGCAGCCACAGTTCTCCCCCGACCTCTCCGGCCGACGCAACCTCCTGCTGCTGGCCCGCGCGATCGGGCTGTCCCGGTCGCGCGTCGACGAGGTGCTCGAGCAGGTCGGGCTCGGCGACCGGGCCAGGCGGCGCTACCGCGGCTACTCCTTCGGGATGCGCCAACGTCTAGCCCTGGCTGCCGCTCTCCTCAAGACACCCGAGCTGTTGCTCCTCGACGAGCCGACCAACGGACTGGACCCGGCAGGCATCAGCGACATGCGGGAGCTGATCGCCGGCCTCGGCGCCTCGGGCGTCACCGTGCTGCTCAGCTCGCACGTGCTCGCGGAAGTGCAGCAGGTCTGCTCGTCGGTCTCGATCATCGGCGACGGCACGCTGCTCGCGTCCGGCAAGGTCGACGAGCTCCTCGGCGAGAGCACGGCCCACACGCGAGTCGGCGTACGTGACACCGAGCAGGCGACGCTCGTGCTCACCGCCGCCGGGTACGCCGTGACGCGCGACGGCGACCACCTGCTCGTCCAGGGCCACGAGCATCCCGACGAGATCACCCGCGCACTCGCCGGCCACGACCTCTACGTCACGGAGCTCTCCGCCGTCCGGCCCGATCTGGAGTCGTTCTTCCTCGTCCTCACGGGCCACCAACCACGTCCGGCGACGGGCCCGATCGACGGGCCGACACCAACGCCGGCCCCTGAGCCGGCTCCTGAGCCGACCCCTGAGCCGACCCCGGCACCCACGGCGCAAGGGGACGACGCGTGACCGGCCTCGTCCGGGTCGAGCTGGCCCGCTACCGCTCGCGCCGGGTGATCGCCCTGCTCCTGCTGCTCGCCGCGTTGCTGGCGGCTCTGGTCGCGGCGAAGTCCGCCTGGGACACCCGGCCGATCACGAAGCAGGAGGCCGCGACCGCGCAGGTCAACGCCGACCTCGCCGCGCAGCGCTCGGACATCAAGGCCGACCTCGACAAGTGCCTGGCCAATCCCGGGCGCTACCTCGGCACCGGCGCCACGGCGCAGACCTGCCGCGACAACCTGACCGCCTCGCCGAAGAGCTACCTCCCCCGCAAGCCGCTGGACCTCACCGGCACGCTCAAGGGCAACGGGCTCGGCGTCGCGCTGGCGGTCGCGGGCCTGCTCGTGATCGCGGCGAGCACGTTCGCGGGATCCGACTGGTCGTCCGGCTCGATCGTCAACCAGCTGCTCTTCGAGCCGCGGCGCAGGCGCGTGTGGGTCGCGAAGGGCGTCGCCGTGACCGTCGCGAGCGGCCTGGCCGCGCTCGTCACGATCGGCGGCTTCTGGCTGGCGCTCTACCTTGTCGCCGTCGACCGCGACGTACCTCACGGCTCGGATGTCATGTCCGACGTCGGCTGGCACCTGCTGCGCGCAGTCGTCTTCGCCATGGGCGCCTCGCTCGGCACCTACGCGCTCACCATGCTGTTCCGGCACTCGGTGGCGACGCTGTCCTTGCTGTTCGCCTACAGCGTGGGCGGCGAGATCCTCGCCGTGCTGGTGCCGATCGACGACGTCGGCCGCTGGACGCTGGGCAACAACGTCTTCGGCTGGCTCGAGACGCGGATGCAGTTCTTCGACCCCTCGGCCCACTGCGCGCGGCTCGGCGACTGCGAGAGCCTCCAGCACATCGGCCACCTCCAGGGCGGGGTCTACCTCCTGGTCCTGATGGTCATCGCGGTGGTCGTCTCGCTGGTGGTCTTCCAGCGGCGCGACGTCGGCTCCACCTGAGCCGCCGCCTCCTCGGCGCTCACGGCCGCCGCGTACGCTGGCACGTGTGACTGACCTGCACAGCGTGACTCCCGGGACCCCCTCCCAGCCTGCTCCCGAGGGCCGCAAGCTGCTCCGCCTCGAGGTCCGCAACGCCGAGACCCCGATCGAGCGCAAGCCGGAGTGGATCAAGACCCGGGCCAAGATGGGCCCGCAGTACCGCGAGCTCCAGCAGCTGGTGAAGTCAGAGGGCCTGCACACGGTCTGCCAGGAGGCCGGCTGCCCCAACATCTTCGAGTGCTGGGAGGACCGCGAGGCCACCTTCCTCATCGGCGGCGACCAGTGCACCCGGCGCTGCGACTTCTGCCAGATCGACACCGGCAAGCCCGAGCCGCTCGACCGTGACGAGCCGCGGCGCGTGGCCGAGTCGGTGCAGACGATGGGGCTGCGCTACGCGACCATCACCGGAGTCGCCCGCGACGACCTGCCCGACGGCGGCGCCTGGCTGTACGCCGAGACGGTCCGCGCCATCCACGAGCTCAACCCGGACACCGGCGTCGAGAACCTGATCCCGGACTTCAACGGCGAGCCTGACCTGCTCCGCGAGGTCTTCGAGTCGCGGCCCGAGGTGCTGGCGCACAACGTGGAGACGGTCCCGCGGATCTTCAAGCGGATCCGGCCGGCGTTCCGCTACGACCGGTCGCTGGACGTGCTGACCCAGGCGCGCGCCTTCGGGCTGGTCACGAAGTCGAACCTGATCCTCGGCATGGGCGAGACCCGTGAGGAGATCAGCCAGGCACTCGTCGACCTGCACGGCGCCGGCTGCGAGCTCGTGACGATCACCCAGTACCTCCGGCCCTCCGTGCGGCACCACCCCGTCGAGCGCTGGGTCAAGCCCGAGGAGTTCGTCGAGCTGGCCGCCGAGGCCGAGGAGATCGGGTTCGCGGGCGTGCTGAGCGGGCCGCTCGTGCGATCGTCGTACCGGGCCGGCCGGCTGTACCGGCAGGCGATGGACGCGCGCGCGGCGACGAGCGTCTGAGCTCTGGACTAGGGCATGTCTCTCAATCCACTGCCGTCGCGAGCGTCGTCAGACGCGGTGCCTGGCAAGGCGGAGGAGGGAGGCGGCCCGGGTTTGGCCGCCGACTGACGACAACGCAGCCAGGGGCCGCGTATGGCGGCGCGCAGCAGGCAACGGGATTGAGAGAGATGGCCTAGGCTCCTGAGGTCGAGCCCGGACCAGGGCCACGACCGGCAGATCGACGACGAGAAGGCAAGGCGCATGGCGAAGAAGACCGATCCGACCAAGGACGGCAGCAAGCCCGGACGGATCAAGCAGGTCGTCCAGAGCTACCAGATGACCAAGACCCGCGACCCGCGGATCGGCCTGGTCCTCCTCGGCACCTTCCTGCTGGCAGGTCTCGGCGGCTTCGCCCTCATGCTGCTGGTCTACCGCAGCACGCTGGTCGTGCCGATCGTCTTCGGCGTGCTCGTCGGCACGCTCGTCACCATGATCGTCTTCGGCCGCCGCGCGCAGCGCTCGGCGCTCGCCCAGATCGAGGGACAGCCCGGTGCCGCGGCCGCCGCCCTCGGCCTGCTCCGCCGTGGATGGCAGACGGACCCGGCTGTCGGCTTCACCAAGCAGCAGGACGTCGTGCACCGGCTCGTCGGTCCCCCAGGCATCGTGCTCATCGGGGAGGGCAACCCCAACCGCCTCAAGCCGCTGATGGCCTCCGAGCGCCGCAAGCACGAGCGCGTGGTCTCGGAGACGGCGATCACCGAGGTCTACGTCGGCAACGGTCCCGACGAGGTGCCGCTGCGCAAGCTCGTGCGCCATGTCTCGAAGCTTCCGAAGAACCTCAAGCCGGCCGCGATGACCGACGTGCTGGCACGGCTCAAGGCGCTCGACGCCAACCGCTCCAACGTCCCGCTGCCGAAGGGTCCGATGCCGACGTCGATGAAGGGCGCCCGGCAGAACATGCGGGGTCGTTGATCCGACCGGCGTGGTCTGACTAGATCAGGCCGCTCCCGCGGGCGACGGCCGCGGCCTCACCGCGGTTGCTCACGCCGAGCTTGGCGAGGATGTTCGAGACGTGCACGCTCGCGGTCTTCTCGGAGATGAAGAGCTTCTCGCCGATCTCACGGTTGGTCGTGCCGAGCGCAACCAGGGCCAGCACCTCGCTCTCGCGTGCGGTGAGACCACCCACGCCGCGGGCGGCGGTGACGCCGTCCAGCTTGAGCCGGTGCTTGCGCGCGAGCGTCTCCAGGTCGGCGGTCAGCTTCACCGCACCCAGACCGCGGGCGACACCGTGCGCCGCGACGAGCTCGGTCGCGGCGGACTCGGTCTGACCGTCGGCGGCCAGGGCGTCGACGAGCCGGACCCGCGCGTAGAGCGCCTGCTCGGCGAACCCCCGCTCGGCCATCCCGTCGGCTGCCTGCCGCCAGAGCGTCGGATCGGGCTCGCCCGCGACGCTGCTCAGCTCCGCGTCGAGCACGGCGATCCAGCCGTCGAGGTTTGCTCGGCTCACCTCGTTGCCGTCTGATCGGCGGGCGGCGAGCAGATCGCGGATCCGTTGGACCGTCTTCCCCTCGCCTTCTGCCCCGGCCTCGACCGCGGCCGCCGCCACCCGGGCCACGAGGGCGAAGCCGTTGGACGCCGACGGGTCACCGGCGAACGGCTCGAGGATGTCCAGTGCGTCGCCCACCTCCGGCCGGCCCTCGGCCAGCTCGAGCAGCATCCGTACGCCGACCCACGGGCCGATCGCCTGGGGGTCGCGGATGTTGGGTGCCAGCTCCTTGGCGACCCGGATGTGCTCGGCGGCGTCCTCGTAGCGGCCCTGGAAGACGTCGAGCCAGCCGCTGCTGGTGTGGAAGTACTGGCCGTTGACGCCGGCCGTCCATCCCGTGCGGACGGTGCCCAGCATGGCCTTGGCATCGGCGATCCGGGCCGATCGGATGTAGACGTCGGTGAGCTCCATCCGGAGCCAGTCGGTCATCCCGCCACGGACGGCGTACCGGTCGGCGTACGCGAGGCCCTCGAGACCAGTCCGTTCGGCGCCGGCGAGGTCGTTGCCGGGCGTCTTCAGCAGGGACGCGATGTTGATGTAGCCGCGCACGGCGTCGCCGGCGGCGTCTGCGTCGTGCGCGACGGTGATCGCCTCGCGGAGCAGTGCGATGCCCTCGTCGAGCTCCCCGAGCGACCCGAGCGAGGTGCCGAGAGAGTTCTGCGCGCGACTGAGCTCGACCGCCGCACCGACCTCGCGGGCGATCTCGATCCCCTGCCGTCCGGGAGGGATGGCTTCGGCGAACCGGCCGAGCAGCATGAGCAGCCGGCTGCGCCAGCCGAGGGCCAGGGCGGCCTCACGCGTGCGTTCGCCGGCCAGCAGCTCCGTGGAGGTGTCGGAGGCAGCGACGGCGTCGTCACCGCGGCCGGCCATCCAGAAGTTCTCGCTGAGCTCGCCGTACAGGCCGCCGATCGCGACCTTGTCGGCGACGGGGTCCAGGAGGCTGATCGCCCGCTTGAGGTGACCCAGGCCGATCGAGGGGTCGCCGCCGTAGCGGGTGCAGTGGGCCGCTGCGCGGAGCAGCTCCCAGGTGGCCGGCGCGCCCTCGGCAGCCTCGGGCGACACCCGGTCGTGCAGCTCGGCGGCTCCCTCGAGGTGGTGCTGGGCCTCGTTGAAGGCGAAGAGGGCATGCGCACGCTCGCCGGCACGCACCAACGAGGCGAAGGCGAGGTCGACGTCGTGTGCGGCGAGCGCGTGGTGGGCGAGCTCGCTGTCGACGGAGGCAGCTCCGGCGGCGGCGAGCTCCGGCTCGGCGAGGAGGGCGTCTGCGAAGGCGCGGTGCAGCCGGGTGCGCTCGCCGGGCAGGAGCTGCTCGTGCACGGCTTCCTGCAGCAGCGCGTGGCGGAACCGGAAGTGTGCCCCGTCGGGCACCAGGGCCTGTGCCTCGACGGCGGCGCGCAGGCCGGCGTCGAGCTCGTCGGGCTCGAGGTCGGCCACGACCTCGAGCAGCCGGTGGTCGACGCGGCGACCGGCCGCGGCCGCGATGCGGAGCACCTCCTTCGTCGCCTCGGGCAGTGCGTCGATCCGCGCGGACAGGATGTCGCGCAGCGTGAGCGGCACCCCGTCGTCGTCGACGCCGGCGAACAGCTCCTCGGCGAAGAACGGGTTGCCCTCGGACCGGTCGGCGACCTGACGCGCGACCGCGGGTGGCACCGGCCCGCCGTGGATCGCGATCAGCAGGTCGCCGATCTCCTGGTCGGTGAGGGGCTGCAGCTCGACGCGCTCCACGTGGGGCAGGCGACCGAGCTCCGCCAGGACGGGTCTGAGTGGGTGGGACCGGCGCATCTCGTCGGAGCGGTAGGTCAGCACCAGGAGCACACGGGAGTCGGCCAGGTTGCGGGCCAGCCAGGTGAGCAGGTCGAGGGTGGAGCGGTCGGCCCAGTGGAGGTCCTCGACGACGACAGCGACAGGGTGTTGCCGCGAGAGCTCGACGAGGACGGCTCGGAACGCCTCGAACATGCCGAGCTGGCCGGTCCAGTGGGGGTCGAGGTCGCCGTGGTGGCGCCCGGGGAGGAAGCCGGCGAGCTGGGGGCCGATGAGCTCTTCCGCCCGATCCTCGCCCAGGTCGCGCGCGAGCTGGCGCAGGATCCCTGCCAGCGGAGCCAGCGGCATCACCGCCTGGCCGAGCTCGAGGCAGCCGCCCTGCAACGTCATGGCGTCGCCGGCCCGGTCGACGAACTCCGTGACCAGCCGCGTCTTGCCGGCACCCGCCTCACCGCCCACGACGACGAGCCGCCCCTGCCCCTCGCCTGTGGCGGCGAGAGCGACGACCAGCGTCTGCAGCGGCGCCTCCCGGCCGACCATGACGGTGGCGGACACACGCTGGGACATGCCGCCGAGTATGTCAGCGTCGACCGACACCCGGCCCTCGCTCAACGGGCCCTGCTCAACGGGCTCCTCGCTCAACGGGCAGAGGGGACGAGGTACTGCAGGTAGGGGTCGCGACGGGTGCTCCGGCCGGTGCCGGAGGTGCGGGCGCCCTCCCGGGCAGCCGCTCGCGCGGCGGCCCGGGCCTCCCGGCGGGCGAGCCGGAAGTCGCGGCGTACCCGGCGAAGCTCGGCCTGCTCGATGAGCTGGGCGATGTGCTCGCGGGCGACGGTCTGGGTGATGTAGCTGGTCATGGTGTGCTCCTGGGTTCCGGTCTGTTTCTCCGACACCCATGACTTTGTCGCTAAGGCCACCCCTCCCACATGGGGAGGACGCCTCGTTCACACCCTGCGCTCGCACCTCAGGGGCCGCTCGATGCCTTAGGTACGGCGCGGAACCCCCACCAGACCCCTTAGACGGTCACTGGCTCATGATCTGGGACGCCGGCGGTGCGGCGATATCGACCGGCTTGCCCCAATTGGTCACCAGCATCTGGATGTCCTGGTCGGCGATCGTCATGTCGATCCTGCGCATCAGGTTGTCGCCGTCGACGTACAGCGTGTAGGTCACGGTCTTGGGCAGGTCGGCACCCTGCGCGGCACTGCCGAGCGTCGCCGCCATCGCCGAGGTGTCGGCCGTGACGCGGTACTTGGTGACCTTGGTGCCGTCGACGGTGTCCGTGCCGACGTACTCGACCTTCTTGAGAGCGCCCCGCATCGCGGCGATCGACCCGTCGGGGCTGAGCCCGGACATCTGCTCGACGATGCTGCCCATGCCGGGGGTGTCCTTGTCGATCTTGACGAACTTCCCACCGGCCGACTGCTGCATGTAGACGACACCGTCGACGAGGATCACGACGGCCTTCGTCGAGCCCATGTCCATCGACATCTTCATCTCGGTGCTGTCGGTGGAGTAGCGCACGTCGGCGTCGGCGTTGACCGAGCTGCCGATCTTCATCGACATGTGCGCGGTCTTCTTGTCGCGCATCGCAGCGAGCATCGTCGCCACGAGGTTGTCCTTGGTGAGCCGCTCACCCGGGGCCGCTGCGGGCCCGTCGCTCGCGTCGCCCGTGATGGCCGGGTCCGACGGGTCGTCCGCAGCGCTCGACGCGCTCGGCGACGGGGACGACGTGACCGAGGTCTTCGCGTCGGCGTCCTTCGCCTTGTCGTCGGAGCCGCAGCCGGCGAGCGCCGTGAGCAGCAGCGCTCCGGCCGCGATCGCGGTCAGACTGCGGGAACGGGTGGTGAGCATGGGTCCTCCGTGCGGGATGCCGAGACGTCGTGCAGCAAGCGTAGGAGACGGGGCCTCACGCCACCCGATAAGCGCCGGATCGGGTCCACAGGTCGTGCAGGCCGCGACCGTCGGCGCGGAAGACCAGCGGCGGGATGACCAGGCAGACGAGCAGCTGCCGCTGCAGCGCACGCAAGAGGGTGAGCGGCCGGCCCTCCAGGGTCTGCACCCGGATCTTGAGGAGCTTCTGCCCGAAGGAGCAGCCGCTGAGCGCGACGCCGACGGCCGACTCGATGAGGAAGGTGACCGTGGTCAGGGTGGCGAAGGCCGGGTGCTGGATGTCGCGCAGGATGAAGAACGCCACGCCGTAGCAGGCCATCCAGTCGACGAACAGCGCGGCGACGCGGCGGGGCCAGGAGGCGAGGGTCAGGGCGGGCATCGCGCCGACCCTACCGGCGCCCGTGAGAGTCGTGATGCGTCCGCGCCGTGGGCCCGTGTTACATGCGCGAAACAAACCGGATACGGTCGATTAATCGGCCACGCATAGGTTGCACACCGGTGCGATGCATCGTCGCGTCGCACACTCTCACCACCCGAGATCTGGTCGCCCTCCGCGGCCAAGGAGGACGAATGTTCCAGAACAGCGACGAGCTTCTCAAGTACATCAAGGACGAGGGCGTCGAGATGGTCGACGTCCGCTTCTGCGACCTGCCCGGTGTGATGCAGCACTTCACCGTGCCGGTCTCGTCCTTCGACCAGGCGGTCTTCGACGACGGCCTGGCGTTCGACGGCTCCTCCATCCGCGGTTTCCAGGCGATCCACGAGTCGGACATGTCGCTGTTCCCGGACCCGACGACGGCGTACATCGACCCGTTCCGCACCGCCAAGACGCTCGTCGTGAACTTCTTCATCCACGACCCGATCACCGGTGAGGCCTACTCCCGCGACCCGCGCAACATCGCCCGCAAGGCGATGGCGTACCTCGCGAGCACCGGCATCGGCGACACGGCGTACTTCGCCCCCGAGGCGGAGTTCTACGTGTTCGACTCGGTGCGCTTCGAGACCAAGGTCAACGAGGGCTTCTACCACATCGACTCCGAGGCGGGCGCCTGGAACACCGGCGCGACCGAGAACAACCGTGGCTACAAGGTCCGTTACAAGGGTGGCTACTTCCCGGTGGCGCCGTACGACCACTTCGGTGAGCTCCGCGACGAGATGGTCATCGAGATGGAGAAGGCCGGGCTGCACGTCGAGCGCGCCCACCACGAGGTCGGCACCGCCGGCCAGGCGGAGATCAACTACCGCTTCGCCGAGCTGCTCCAGGCGGCCGACGACGTCATGAAGTTCAAGTACCTCGTCAAGAACGTCGCCTGGCGCAACGGCAAGACCGCGACCTTCATGCCGAAGCCGATCTTCGGCGACAACGGCTCGGGCATGCACTGCCACCAGTCGATCTGGAACAACGGCGAGCCGCTGTTCTACGACGAGACCGGGTACGCCGGCCTGTCCGACACCGCCCGCTACTACATCGGCGGCATCCTCAAGCACGCGCCGTCGCTGCTGGCGTTCACCAACCCGACGGTGAACTCCTACCACCGGCTGGTGCCGGGCTTCGAGGCCCCGATCAGCCTGGTCTACAGCCAGCGCAACCGGTCGGCCTGCGTGCGGATCCCGATCACGGGTGCCAACCCGAAGGCCAAGCGCATCGAGTTCCGTTGCCCCGACCCGTCGGCGAACCCGTACCTCGCGTTCTCGGCGCTGCTGCTCGCCGGCATCGACGGCATCAAGAACAAGACCGAGCCGGCTGCTCCGGTCGACAAGGACATCTACGAGCTGCCG
Source organism: Propionibacteriales bacterium (assembly GCA_019510315.1). Classification (GTDB taxonomy): domain Bacteria; phylum Actinomycetota; class Actinomycetes; order Propionibacteriales; family Nocardioidaceae; genus Marmoricola. The sequence continues at coordinate 106 of JAEKKP010000080.1, read as the reverse complement.
CCGGCCGAGATGGCCGAGATCGCCCAGGTCCCGACGTCGCTGAACTCGGTGCTCGACAACCTCGAGCGCGACCACGACTTCCTGACGGTCGGCAACGTGTTCACGC
>JAEKKP010000079.1 GCA_019510315.1 Propionibacteriales bacterium | reverse complement strand
GCGTAGTTCCTCGGGTGTGCTTCGTTCACCAGTGCTCATGTGGACCCCTCGTGCATGATGGTCCCTTCACTTCTCGCCCATCAGCCACAGGGATACGCATGCACACTCGGACCAGCCGCACCCTGACCGCCCTCGCCGCCGCCGCGATGCTCGTCGTGGCGAGCGGGCCTGCCGACGCCTCGGTGCCGGTGGTCGAGGCAGAGGTGCCGATCACTCCGACGACCACGACGATCACGGTCAACGGCCATGGCTACGGTCACGGTCACGGCATGTCGCAGTACGGCGCCCGGGGCGCCGCGATCGCGGGCCAGAACTACCAGCAGATCCTGGCGTTCTACTACCCGACCACCGCGCTCGCGCCGGTCGGCGGCAAGGTGCGGGTGCTGATCACCGCCGACAACGACAACAACCTGAAGGTGGCGCCGGCGGCGGGCCTACGCGTGCGCGACCTCGGGAACGGCCGCACCTACAAGCTGAAGAAGAAGGCGAAGGCCTGGCGGCTGAAGTCTGTTGCCGGCCAGACGCGGGTGTACTACAAGACCGGCCACTGGCACCTCTACAAGACCGGCGGCCGCAAGGCCCTGTCGGGCAGCGGTGAGTTCCGCTCGTCGAGCGACCAGCTCACGCTGAAGTTGCCGACGGGCTCCCGCGTCTACCGCGGCAAGCTGCGGTTCACCGGCACCGACACGGTCAACGTCGTGCGGCTCGACCGGTACGTGAGCGGCGTCGTCGCCTCGGAGATGCCGTCGGTCTGGCCCGCCGCCGCGCTGCAGGCGCAAGCCGTCGCCGCCCGCACCTACGCCGCTCGGGAACGCGCCGACCACGTCACGGGCTACTACGACCTCTGCGACACTGCCGCCTGCCAGGTGTACGGCGGCGTGGTCGCCGAGACAGCCGCTACCAATGCCGCGGTCGCAGGCACGGCGGGGGTCGCGCTCGTCTACGGCGGCCAGTACGCCTTCGCCCAGTTCGCCTCGAGCAACGGTGGCCTGATGTCGGCCGGAGGTCAGCCGTACCTCGTCGCGAAGGCGGATCCGTGGGACACCGCAGCGGTCGACCCCTACTTCAACTGGACGCCGGGAACCACGCCGGGCTCGACGGAGACGACCAAGAGCATCGTGCCGCTCCAGACCGCCTACGGTCCCGGTCTGACCGGGGTGCAGGTGACACAGCGCGAGGACGCCACCGCACCCGATCATGGTCGCGTCGTCACCGTCGAGATGCACGGAACGGCAGGAACCAAGGTCCTCACCGGCGACCAGGTTCGCTCACTCCTCGGTCTGCGGTCGACGTACTTCACGCTGAGCCCGTAGAAAGACTCCATGACCCTTCCCGCACCGGCTCCTGACCGCGCCGCCATCGTCACCGGCGCCTCCTCCGGGATCGGGGCGGAGATCGCACGCGACCTCGCCGGCCGCGGGCACCAGGTGGTGCTGGTGGCGCGCACGGAGAGCAAGCTGGCCGAGCTCGCGGCGGAGCTGGGGGACCGGGCGCATGTGCTCCCCACCGACCTCTCGGACGCAGCGGCGCGCGCCACGTTGCTCGAGCGGGTCGAGGCCCTCGGGCTGGTCCCCGAGATCCTCGTCAACAACGCCGGCCTGTCGACGCTCGGGCCGGTCCACCGCAGCAACCCGGAGGCCGAGCTCAACCTGGTCGAGGTCGACGTCGCTGCGGTCGTCGACCTGTGCAGCCGGTTCCTGCCGGGCATGGTGGAGCGCGGACGAGGTGCGGTCCTCAACGTGGCCTCGATGGCCGCGTTTCAGCCGTTGCCGGGCCAGGCGACGTACGGCGCGGCGAAGTCGTTCGTGCTCTCCTACACGCACAGCCTGTCCGGCGAGCTCGCCGGGACGGGCGTCACCGTCACCGCTCTGTGCCCCGGGCCGGTCGACACCGGGTTCGGTGAGGCCGCCGGGTTCGACCGGCACGACTTCGAGACCTCGCTGCCGTCCTTCATGTGGGTCACGGCATCCGAGGTCGCCCGTGCCGCGGTCGAGGGCATGGACCGCGGCCGCGTCGTGGTCATCCCCGGAGCGCTGAACCGCCCGGCAGCGCTGTTCGGCCGGTTCGCTCCGCGCCGGCTGCTGGTGCCGCTGCTCGCCCGGCAGCACCCGGGTCTTCGCTGAGGGGTGCGATCGGCGGTCGCCGGCCGGCGTACTGGAACCGCTCCATCCTCCTCAGGGCTCGCTCGGCCCGACGGTCGAGGACCGCGCGCCCGCCCGGCAACCGCCCGACCAGCTGGGTCCAGAAGACGTTGGCCGGGATCCGCAGCGCCGGGTACCACGGTGGCCGGACCGGCTGACCGACGTCGCGCATCCCGATGCCGAGGTTGAGGAAGGTCGCCATCGAGAGCGAACGCTCGCGCTCGTACCGACGTCGGAGGCGACCGACACCAGGAGCGCTGTCGTGCATCTGGATCAGGCCGGCGCCGAGCTGCCGGGAGGTGTCCTCCGGCGCCGAGAAGCCGGCGATGATGTTGGCGAGCACCCGGCGCCCGGTGCGCTCCGTGCGCGGGAGCCACCGTTCCTCGACCCCCATCAGCCAGCCGACGTAGGACCACAGGTGCATGATCGCGGCGGCGTCGTCCGCCGGGACCCGGATGCCGAGCGCCCGGGCCTGCAGTAGGTAGCTGGTGCTGAACGACCCGATGGTCCCGGCGCGGTCGTAGGCGTTGATCGGTACGCCGCGGAACTCCCAGTCCCACTCGGGGTCGCGCTCGAGCTGGTAGTTCACGAACGCGTGCATGACCCGCACGTGCACGGAGAGGCGCCAGCCGTCGCCGTCGCGGTCGAGTCCACCGGGAGCGGTACAGGCGAGCCACCACTGCCCGGTCTCCCCGACCCTGTTGAGCGTGTCGTCGAAGCGGCCCGTGCGGACCAGCGGCTGGAGCGCTCCGCCGGAGCGGTAGCCGCCCAGGAGGGATCCGAACGCAAGGATGTCGAACCCGTCCTTGCCGATCCGGCGCGCCGCGGCACCACCCCGGGCAAGGAGGTCGTCGTCGACCCAGTCGGGCCGGCGCTCGACCTCGGCGAAGAACGCCCGCAGCGCCGCGTGCGGATCGGGCACGGACTCGACGCCGCCCGCCATGGCAGCACGGACCTGCGGCATCGTGACCGCGTGGTCGTCCCGGATCGCCCGGACCAGGTCGTCGGCGAGCTGGTCGCGCCGCATCAGGCCGGACACGAGATCGTCCAGCTCCTCACCCCGCATCCGGGCGCCGGGTCCGGCCAGGGCGAACATCGGGCGCGCGAACCGCTCGGACCACGTACGTGCAGAGCCGTAGCGCGTCGGAACCATGTGACGAGCGTAAAGTGAGCAAATGCTCGACTTCTACTCGCGTTCTGCAAGCTCCTGATCATGGCCGCACCCCGCCGTCGCAAGCCTGTCCAGGCCCGGTCCAAGGAGATGGTCGAGCGGATCCTGCACGCCGCTACTCAGGTCCTGGCGACCCAGGGCTACGGCCGGATGAGCACCAACCACGTCGCCGACGTCGCCGGTGTGAGCGTCGGTTCGCTCTACCGCTACTTCTCGGACAAGGACGAGATCTTCGAGACGCTGCGCCTCCGGGCGAGCGATGCGATCCTCCAAGACCTGACCGGGGCGATCGCGCAGGCCGTGGGCCAGCCGCCGCGGGTCGGCGTACGGGCTGTCGTGTCCGCCCTCGTCGCCGCGCTCCAGGAGCACGAGCCGGTCGTCCGGGCGCTCGTCAACGAGGTGCCGCTCGGCACACAGGCGAACGTGCTCCCCGAGATCGAGCGCGGGCTGGCGACGTTCACCCGGATCTACGCCGCCCAGCAGGCACCGGGTGTGCCCGCGGCCGAGATGGACGCGCGGATCTACCTCGCGATGGGCGTGACGCTCAACAGCTGCCTGCGGATCGCGTTGGAGAAGCCACCCGAGCTCGACGCCGACCACCTGATCGACCTGGTGGTCGGGATGCTCGTGTTGGGACTCAGTCCTTGATCTCGGCGAGGACCTCGCCCTGGGTGACGGTCGCGCCCACCTCGGCGGTGAGGCCGGTGACGGTGCCGGCCTTGTGCGCCTTGAGCGGCTGCTCCATCTTCATCGCCTCGAGGACGACGATCACGTCGCCCTCGGCCACGGTCGCGCCGTCCTCGACGGCGACCTTGACGATCGTGCCCTGCATCGGGCTGCTGACGGCGTCGCCGGACGCGGCCGCGCCGGCCTTCTTGCCCGCCGTGCGCTTCGGCTTCTTGCCGGCACCGGCGGTTGAGCCTGTCGAAACCAGGCCGCCCAGTCCGCCGGGCAGGACCACCTCGAGGCGACGACCACCGACCTCGACCGTGACCCGCTGGCGCTCGCCAGCGTCCTCGGCCTCGCCGGCCTCGCCCCCGTAGGGCTCGATCCGGTTGTCGAAGTCGGTCTCGATCCAGGTGGTGTAGACGGTGAACTCACCCTCACCCGACGGGTTCGAGGCACCGATGTACGCCGGGTCGTCGACCACCGCCTGGTGGAAGGGGATGACCGTCGGCATCCCGTCGACGCGGAACTCCGCGAGCGCCCGGCGCGAGCGCTCGAGGGCCTGCGTGCGGTCGCGGCCGGAGACGATCAGCTTGGCGATCAGCGAGTCGAACGCGCCCGGGATCGTCTCGCCCTTCTCGTAGCCGCCGTCGACCCGGACGCCCGGTCCCTGCGGAGGAGCCCACTCGGTCAGCGTGCCGGGGGCCGGCATGAAGTTGCGGCCGCCGTCCTCGGCGTTGATCCGGAACTCGATGGAGTGGCCACGGATCTCGGGGTCACCGAAGCCCAGCTCCTCGCCGGCCGCGATCCGGAACATCTCGCGGACCAGGTCGATGCCGGTGACCTCCTCGGAGACGCAGTGCTCGACCTGCAGGCGCGTGTTGACCTCGAGGAAGGAGATGGTGCCGTCCTCGGCGACCAGGAACTCGCAGGTGCCGGCGCCGACGTAGCCGGCCTCCCGGAGGATCGCCTTGGAGGACTCGTAGAGCTTCTCGACCTGCTCGTCGGTCAGGAACGGCGCAGGAGCCTCTTCGACCAGCTTCTGGTTGCGGCGCTGCAGCGAGCAGTCGCGGGTGGAGACGACCACGACGTTGCCGTGCTGGTCGGCCAGGCACTGGGTCTCGACGTGGCGGGGGTGGTGGAGGAACTTCTCCACGAGGCACTCGCCCCGGCCGAAGGCACTGATCGCCTCGCGGACGGCCGACTCGTAGAGGTCGGGGATCTCCTCGATCGTGTGCGCCACCTTGAGGCCGCGACCGCCACCGCCGAAGACCGCCTTGATCGCGACCGGCAGGCCGTTGGCCTTCGCGAACTCGACCACCTCGTCGGCGTCCTTGACCGGGTCCTTGGTGCCGGGGGCCAGCGGAGCGTTGGCCTTCTGCGCGATCTGCTTGGCCTTCGCCTTGTCACCGAGCGCCTCGATGGCCTGCGGCGGCGGACCGATCCAGACCAGGCCGGCGTCGAGCACCGCCTGCGCGAAGTCGGCGTTCTCGGCGAGGAAGCCGTAGCCGGGGTGCACCGAGTCGGCGCCGCTGCGCTTGGCCACGTCGACGATCTTCGCGATGTCGAGGTAGGAGTCGGCAGGGGTCGCGCCCTCGAGCGAGTAGGCCTCGTCGGCGAGCCGCACGAAGAGCGCGTCGCGGTCGGGGTCGGCGTACACCGCGACGCTGCCGATGCCGGCGTCCTTGCAGGCCCGCACGACCCGGACGGCGATCTCACCGCGGTTGGCGATCAGGACCTTCTGCAACGGCTTCGTCTCGGGCACGCGAACTCCTCGGTGTCTGTGATCCTCGGGGAGTCTATTGCTCGTCTCCGGGACGCCTTGCCGGGGTCTCACGTGAGTCATGTGCGGTTCATCTCAACCCGCGAGGGTCGTCCTGACCACCAGACCCAGGAGATCCCATGCACTTGGCTCGTGCCCTCGCCGTGTCCGCGGCCCTCGCCGTCGCCGCGTCCACGCTCGCCACCGCGGCGACCGCCGATCCCGACCCGCGCAGCCGCTACACCTTCGCGGTGATCGGCGACGTGCCGTACGGCGCGGACCAGATCGCTGCCTTCCCCGGCTGGATCCAGCAGATCAACCAGGACCCGGCGGTGCGCAGCGTGGTGCACCTGGGGGACATCAAGAACGGGTCGAGCGTCTGCAGCGACGAGTACTTCGACCTGATCCGGGCCGACTTCGACACCTTCGAGGACCCGCTGGTCTACACGCCCGGCGACAACGAGTGGACCGACTGCCACCGCGCGAACAACGGCGCCTACAACCCGCTCGAGCGCCTCGACCGGGTCCGCGACGTCTTCTTCGACGAGCCGGGCCACTCGCTGGGCCAGAAGCAGATGCCGCTCGAGGCCCAGGACGGCTTCCCGGAGAACGTCGTCTACCACCGCGCCGAGGTGACCTTCGTGGCTGCGAACGTGCCGGGCAGCGACAACGGCCTGCAGCCCTGGTCGGGCCTGGGCAACACCACTGCCACTCCCGAGCAGGTGCAGGCCGTCGCCGACCGGACGGCCGCCGACATCGCCGTCATGCGCCACGCCTTCGACGAGGCCCGCGAGCGCGGTGACCGCGGCGTCGTCGTCATGCAGCAGGCCGACATGTTCGACCCGACCTACACGCCGACGTGGAACGACATCGGCGCGTTCCAGCCGTGGATCCAGGCGCTGGTCGACGAGGCATCGTCGTTCCCCGGGCCGGTCTACCTCCTCGACGGCGACAGCCACATCTACAACACCGACAAGCCGCTCGCCTCGGGGTCACCGTGGCTCTCCACGTACGCCGTCCAGGGCACCGCCGACAACCTCACCCGCGTGACCGTCGACGGTTCGTCGAACAACCACGACTGGCTGAAGATGACGGTGAACAAGCCCGGCGCCGCCTCGCTGCTGAGCTGGACACGGGTGCCGTACGCCGGTTAACAATCGTTAACCAGATGACCTACGATGGGCTGCATGACCTTCGAGCTGAGCCCTGAGCACGAGCAGTTCCGGCACACGGTGCGCGACTTCGCCGAGAAGGAGATCGCCCCGCACTCGGCGGCGTGGGACAGCAGCCACCACTTCCCGGTCGACGTGGTGCACAAGATGGGCGAGCTCGGCCTGTTCGGCCTCACCTCACCCGAGGAGTACGGCGGCGCCGGGCTCACCGGCGAGGAGGGGGCGTTCACCAGCCTCTGCCTCGCGATCGAGGAGATCGGGCGGGTCGACCAGTCACTCGGGGCGACCCTCGAGGCGGCGGTCGGCCTCGGCATCAACCCGATCCTCAACTACGGCACCGCCGAGCAGAAGCAGACGTGGCTGCCCGACCTGGTGGCGGGCCGCCGGCTCGCGGGGTTCGGCCTGACCGAGCCGGGCGCCGGCTCCGACGCCGGCGCGACGCGCACCCGCGCGACGCTCGAGAACGGCGAGTGGGTGATCGACGGCGCGAAGCAGTTCATCACCAACTCCGGCTCGGAGATCACCTCGCTGGTCACGGTCACGGCCCGCACCGGCGAGGTCGACGGCAAGGCCGAGATCTCGACGATCATCGTGCCGGCCGGCACACCGGGCTTCACCGCGGAGAAGGCCTACGACAAGCTCGGCTGGCACGCCTCCGACACCCACCCGCTCAGCTTCGACGGCGCCCGCGTCCCCGAGGCCAACCTGCTCGGCACCCGGGGCCGCGGCTACGCCCAGTTCCTCGCGACCCTCGACGACGGTCGGGTCGCCCTGGCGGCACTCGCGGTCGGCTGCATCCAGGCGTGCCTCGACCAGTGCGTCCAGTACGCCGGGGAGCGCACCACGTTCGGCGTACCGATCGGCCGCAAGCAGGGCGTGGCCTTCCAGATCGCCGACCTCGAGGTGATGCTCTCCGCCAGCCGGCTGCTGACCTACAGGGCCGCGTGGATGAAGGACTCCGGCGCCTCGGTCGGCGACTTCAAGAAGGCCGCCTCGGTGGCCAAGCTCTACGCCACGGAGTCGGCCGTGAGCGCGACGAGGATCGCGACGCAGGTGTTCGGCGGCTACGGCTTCATGGAGGAGTACCAGGTCGCCCGGCTGTACCGCGACGCGAAGGTGCTGGAGATCGGCGAAGGCACGTCGGAGGTCCAGCGGATCCTCATCGCGCGTGCACTCGGCCTGCCGGTCGAGTGACGGTCAGCACTCGACGGTTAACCTGTGCGGCATGAAGATCCTCGTGACCGGAGGCGCTGGCTTCATCGGCAGCAACTTCGTCCATCGGACCCTCGCGACGCGCCCGGACTCCGCAGTGACCGTGCTCGACGCGCTGACCTACGCCGGCTCGATGGCGTCGCTCGCCGGCGTCGAGGACCGGATCCGGTTCGTCGAGGGTGATGTCGCCGACGAAGGCCTCGTCGACCAGCTCGTCGGCGACGCCGACGTCGTCGTGCACTTCGCCGCCGAGTCGCACAACGACAACTCGCTCGCGGATCCGAGTCCGTTCATCCGGACCAACCTGATCGGCACGTTCACGCTGCTCGAGGCGGCTCGGCGCCACGGGGTCCGCTACCACCACATCTCCACCGACGAGGTCTACGGCGACCTCGACCTCGACGACCCGAAGAAGTTCACCGAGGACACGCCGTACACCCCGAGCTCGCCCTACTCCGCCAGCAAGGCAGGGTCGGACCACCTCGTGCGTGCCTGGGTGCGGTCGTTCGGCCTGCGCGCCACGATCTCCAACTGCTCGAACAACTACGGTCCGCGCCAGCACGTGGAGAAGTTCATCCCGCGGCAGATCACCAACGTGATCGACGGCGTCCGGCCGAAGCTGTACGGCGACGGGCTCAACGTCCGCGACTGGATCCACGTCGACGACCACAACGACGCGGTCTGGACCATCATCGACGGCGGCCGGGTCGGCGAGACCTACCTCATCGGCGCCAACGGCGAGATGAACAACCGCGACGTGATCGCGATGATCCTCGAGATGATGGGCCAGGCGCCGGACGCCTTCGACCACGTCACCGACCGGTCCGGTCACGACCGGCGCTACGCGATCGAGGCCGGCAAGCTGCGCAGCGAGCTGGGCTGGACGCCTCGCTACGAGAGCTTCCGCGACGGCCTCGCCGCCACCATCGAGTGGTACCGCGACAACGAGTCGTGGTGGCGGCCGATGAAGGACGCCACCGAGGCCAAGTACGCGCTGACCCAGAAGGTCGTCGGCCGATGACCGCGTCTCCAGCGAGGTGAACCGCGGTCTGCGCCGTCTCTCTGCCGAGGTGGCCCGCTTCTCAGCGGTCAACGTCGTGGCGACCGCCGTCTCGGTGTTCCTGTTCAACGCGATCGTCCACGGGCTGAAGGGCTGGTTCGAGGGCCCGCTCAACGACCACCCGATCACCGCCTACCTGCTGGCGAACAGCGTCGGCATGTTCGTGAGCTACTACGGCAGCCGGCACTACGCCTTCCGCCACCGGCACGCCTCCGGCCCGGGCGGCGGGATGCCGCGCTACGTCGCGATCAACCTCGCGTCCTTCGTGATCCCGGTCACCTGCCTCTGGGTGACGCGCCACCTGCTGCACTGGGACTCGATCTACGCCGACAACGTCTCCGGCAACGTGATCGGTGCGCTGCTCGGCAACGCCTTCCGGTTCTGGGCGTTCCGGCGGTTCGTGTTCAACACGCCACGCGTGGTGCCGCGCTCGTTCTGGCAGTCGCCGATCGACCAGGGCCGGCACGAGGAGCTCACGCCCGAGGACCTCTCAGAGGTCGATCCGTAGACCCTGCACGAAGTCCTGCGCCTCGGCGTACGTCGCGAGCAGGCCGCTGTCGACCAGGTCGGCGAGCGGTGGGGCCTGCTCGTCCTTCGGTGAGAGCGAGTGGGTCAGCGGCGAACCGTCGCGCCCGACCGTCGGCCAGTCGATGCCGACACCGGGGTCGAGCGGGTGCACGCCGTGCTCGCGGCCGGGAGCGTAGGGCGCCGAGCAGAGGTAGTTGACGACCGTGCGGTCCTCGAGCGCGAGGAACGCGTGGCCGAGCCCTTCGGCGATGTAGAGCGCCTTGCGGTCCTGGTCGTCGAGCTGCACGGCGTCCCACTGGCCGAACGTCGGCGAACCGACGCGGAGGTCGACCACGACGTCGAGGATCGCGCCCGACGGGCAGGTGACGTACTTGGCCTGGCTGGGCGGCAGCTGCGCGAAGTGGATGCCGCGGATCGTGCCCGCACTGGACACCGAGCAGTTGGCCTGGGCGATCGAGAACCGGTGCCCGGCGGCCTCCACGAATCTGTCGGAGCGGAACCACTCGAGGAATACCCCGCGGTCGTCGCGGTGCTGCTGCGGCGTCACGGCGAAGGCGCCCGGGATCTTCGTCTCTTCGATCAGCACGTGCGCACGATACCGGGCCGGGCGACCGCTAGCCTGACCGGATGCGATGGATGGTCACGGGCGCCAAGGGCATGCTCGGCACGGACGCCACGGCACTGCTGCGCGATCGCGGTCACGACGTCGTCGGGGTCGACCTCGGCGACCTGGAGCTGACCGACCCCACGGCGGTGAAGGCTGCGCTGGACGACGTCGACGTGGTCCTCAACTGCGCGGCCTGGACGGCCGTCGACGACGCCGAGAGCCAGGAGGATGCGGCGCTGGTCGCCAACGCGACGATCCCCTCGGTGATCGCCGGTGCCGCGGCGGCGACCGGCACCCGGATGGTGCAGATCAGCACCGACTACGTCTTCGCCGGCGACGCGACCGCTCCATACGCCGAGGACGCGCCGATGTCGCCGGCCTCGGCCTACGGCCGCACCAAGGGCGCCGGGGAGACGGCGGTGCGCGACGCGCTGCCGGACCGCCACCTCATCGTGCGCACCGCGTGGTTGTACGGCGCGCACGGCAACTGCTTCCCACGGACGATCGCCCGCGTCGCGGCCGAGCGCGGCGCCGTCTCGGTCGTCGACGACCAGGTCGGCCAGCCCACCTGGACCCGCGACGTGGCCGACCTCGTCGCCCGGCTGGTCGACGCCGACGCTCCAGCCGGCACCTACCACGCGACCTCGGGCGGGGAGACGAGCTGGTTCGGCTTCGCGCAGCGGATCGTCGCGGCGGCCGGGCTCGATCCCTCGATCGTCACGCCGACCGACTCGACGGCCTTCCAGCGCCCGGCGCCCCGGCCGGCGTACTCGGTGCTGGGCCACGGCGCGCTCGAGCGGCTCGATGTCGCACCGATCGGGGACTGGGCCGAGCGCTGGGCGCTCGCCTCAGCCGAGGTACTCGCGGCTCCCTGAGTCCAGCAGCTCGAGCAGGTAGGTGCCGTAGCCGGACTTCGTCAGCGTCTCGGCGCGCTCGCGCAGCTCGTCGTCGGTCAGGAAGCCCTGCCGCCAGGCCACCTCCTCGGGCGAGCCGATCTTGAGGCCCTGCCGCTTCTCGACGGTGCGGATGAAGTTGCCGGCGTCGATCATCGTGTCGAAGGTGCCGGTGTCGAGCCAGGCGGTGCCCCGCTCGAGCACCTCGACGCGGAGTCGGCCCTGGTCGAGGTAGGCGCGGTTCAGGTCGGTGATCTCGTACTCGCCACGCGCCGACGGCTTCAGGTCCCGCGCGAGCGCGACGACGTCGTTGTCGTAGAAGTACAACCCGGGTACGGCGTAGTGGCTGCGCGGCTTCGCGGGCTTCTCCTCCAGGGAGATGGCCGTGCCGGACTGGTCGAACTCGACGACGCCGTAGGCCTCCGGGTCCGCCACCCAGTAGGCGAAGACCATCGCGCCGTCGAGGTGGCTGAGCCGGCCGAGGGTGCGACCGAAGCCGTGGCCGTAGAAGAGGTTGTCGCCGAGCACGAGTGCGCTGGGCTGGTCCCCGATGAAGTCGGCGCCGATCGTGAACGCCTGGGCCAGGCCGTCGGGGGAGGGCTGCTGGGCATAGCTGATCGAGATCCCGAACTGGCTGCCGTCGCCGAGCAGCCGCCGGAAGCCCTCGGCCTCGTGCGGGGTGGTGATCACCAGCACGTCGCGGATGCCGGCCAGCATCAGCGTGGACAGCGGGTAGTAGATCATCGGCTTGTCGTAGACCGGGACCAGCTGCTTGCTGATCCCCAGCGTGATCGGGTGCAGTCGTGAGCCGGTACCGCCGGCCAGGATGATTCCGCGCATGGGGGTCAGTCTCTCCCACTCCAGAACTCGTGCCACACGAAGCCCAGCTCGTCGAACATCAGCCGCAGCAGCGGCACGCTGATCCCGACCACGTTGTGGGGGTCGCCGCTGATGCCCGAGACGTACGCCGACCCGAGCCCGTCGATCGTGAACGCGCCCGCCACCCCGAGCGGCTCCCCGCTGGCGACGTACGCCTCGATCTCCTCGTCGCTGACTGACGCGAACCGCACCTGGGTCGCGGCGCTGCGGCCCAGCCAGACCTCACGATGCGTGTCCACGACGCAGTGCCCGGTGTGCAGCACCCCGGACTTGCCGCGCATCCGGTACCAGCGCTCGGTGGCCTCGGCGGCGTCCGCGGGCTTGCCGAGCACCTCGCCCTCGAAGTCGAGGATCGACCGGGGAGGCAGAGGCGAGGATCAGCCGAGGCGTCGCCATGTCACGGTGCCACTCTCATCGGGGGAGGCCGCTGGCGCGCCAGGCACCCGGGCCCCGGCGCAGGGTCGGGCGCACCTTGCGGCTGTGCGCCGCCCACGTCGACCTCGGCTGCTTCGGAGGGGTCGTCGCGCCGCCCAGCGACGCAATCACTGCCACGACAGCGGCAATCTCCTCGGGGGTCGCGTCAGCGTTGACGATCCGCAGCTCACGCTCACTCACAGCGGGATGTTTCCGTGCTTCTTCGGCGGCAGCGTCTCGCGCTTGGTGGCCAGCAGGCGCAGCGCCCGCACGACCTCGATCCGCGTCTCGTGCGGGGCGATGACCGCGTCGACGTAGCCGCGCTCGGCCGCGACGTACGGGTTCGCGAGCGCATCCTCGTACTCGGCGATCAGGCGGGCCCGCTCGGCCTCGACGTCGCCGCCGTCCTTCTCGAGCTGCTTGAGCGTCCTGCGGTGGACGATGTTGGCGGCCCCCTGCGCGCCCATCACGGCGATCTGCGCGGTGGGCCAGGCAAGGTTGATGTCGGCGCCGAGGTGCTTGGATCCCATCACGTCGTAGGCGCCGCCGTAGGCCTTGCGGGTGATGATCGTGACGAGCGGCACGGTGGCCTCGGCGTACGCGTAGATCAGCTTCGCACCGCGGCGGATGATGCCGTTCCACTCCTGGTCGGTGCCGGGGAGGAAGCCCGGCACGTCGACGAAGGTCAGCACAGGAATGTTGAACGCGTCGCAGGTGCGCACGAACCGCGCCGCCTTCTCCGAGGCGTCGATGTCCAGGGTGCCGGCGAACTGCATCGGCTGGTTGGCGACCACTCCGACCGGCGACCCTTCGACCCGCCCGAAGCCGATGAGGATGTTGGGCGCGAACAGCGGCATCACCTCGAGGAAGTCCTCGTCGTCGAGGACGGCCTCGATCACGGTGTGCATGTCGTAGGGCTGGTTGGGTGAGTCGGGGATCAGGGTGTCGAGCGCGCGGTCGAGCTCGCTCGGCTCGAGGTCGGCCTGCTCGGGATACGTCGGCGCCTCGTCGAGGTTGTTCTGCGGGAGGTAGGAGAGCAGCGCCTTGACGTACTCGATCGCGTCGTCCTCGTCGGCGCCCATGTAGTGCGCGTTGCCCGACTTGGTGTTGTGCGTGCGGGCGCCGCCGAGCTCCTCCATCGTGACGTCCTCGCCGGTGACCGTCTTGATCACGTCGGGTCCGGTGATGAACATGTTCGACGTGCCGTCGACCATGATCGTGAAGTCGGTGACCGCGGGGGAGTAGACGTGGCCGCCCGCACACGAGCCCATGATCAGGCTGATCTGTGGGATCACGCCGGAGGCGTGCACGTTGCGGCGGAAGATCTCGCCGTACAGGCCGAGGCTGACGACGCCCTCCTGGATGCGGGCGCCGGCACCCTCGTTGATGCCGACGATCGGGCAGCCGGTCTTCATGGCGAGGTCCATCACCTTGGTGATCTTCTCGCCGTAGACCTCGCCGAGGGAGCCGCCGAAGATCGTGAAGTCCTGGGAGAACACGCACACCTGGCGGCCGTCGACGGTGCCGTAACCGGTGATCACGCCGTCGCCGTAGGGCCGGTTCTTCTGCAGGCCGAACGCGGTGGACCGGTGTCGGGCCAGCTCGTCGAGCTCGACGAACGACCCCTCGTCGAAGAGCTTCTCGATGCGCTCGCGGGCAGTCATCTTGCCCTTGGCGTGCTGCTTCTCGACCGCCTTGTCCGACGCGGCGTGGACGGCCTGGTCGATCCGGCGCTCGAGGTCCGCGAGCCTGCCGGCGGTCGTGTGGATGTCGATGTCGCTCGGGACGTCGGTGCCCTCGCCGGGGTTTGCACTCACGCTGTGACTCCTGGGGTGGTGGCTCCTGGGGCGGTTCGTGCGTCAATCTAGTGCCTGTGCCCGACTCCGAGACTTCCTGGTCACCACTCGAGCCCGACGCGGTCTCCGCGGCCGCCGGACCGGAGTGGAGCGTGCGCGTGCTCCCGTCGGCAGGTTCGACGAACGCCGTCGCGGCCGAGCAGCCGGTGCCCGGCACCATCGTGGTCGCCGACCACCAGACCGCCGGTCGGGGCCGGCTGGACCGGCAGTGGGAGACCCCGCCCGGCTCGGCGCTGACGTTCTCGGCGGTCGTCGACCCCCGCCTGGCCGACGCCGACTGGACGCTGCTGCCGCTGGCCACTGCGCTGGCCGTCGCCGAGGGTGTACGACGCTCGACCGGCCTCGCACCGGCGCTCAAGTGGCCCAACGACCTCCTGCTCTCCCTGCCCGACGGAGCGGACGGCAAGGTCGCCGGCATCCTGCTGGAGCGGGTGCCCAACCCCGCGGACGCCGGCCGGCCCCTCGCGGTGATCGGCGTCGGGATCAACGTCGGCATGTCCCGCGAGCAGCTGCCGGTGCCGACCGCGACGTCTCTCCGCATCGCCGGCGCCACCGCCGACCGGACTGCCGTCTTCGGCGCGGTGGCACGCGCCCTCGCCTCGACGCTCGCCGAGCTCGCGGACGACCCACGAGCGCTCCTGACCCGCTACCGCGCCGCGTGCTCGACCGTCGGTCGTGACGTCGAGGTGCACCTGCCCGACGGCGAGGTGCTGCGAGGGCGCGCCGAGGACGTCGACGCGCACGGACGGCTCGTCGTCGACGGTCACCCGGTCGGTGCCGGAGACGTCGTCCACGTGCGTCCGACGTGACATGATCCCCCCGTGGCGATCAATCCCAAGCTCCTCAACGAGGGCGAGCACGTCGTCTGGAGCACCCGCACGCACGCCAAGGCGCTGCTCTTCCCGGCGCTCGTCCTCATCGTGGCGGCCGGTGTCGGCGGCTACCTCTCCAGCCTTCCCGACAGCCACCGCAAGATCTGGCTCACGCTGATCTGGGTCGTCGCGGGCGTGGTGATCGCCGTCTACAGCCTGTGGCCGTTCCTGCGCTGGTTCACCACCACCTACACCGTGACCAACCGCCGCCTGACGACCCACTCCGGCGTGATCAGCCGCACCGGCCACGACATCCCGCTCGCCCGGATCAGCGACGTGTCCTACGAGAAGGGCCTGCTCGACCGGCTCCTCGGCTGCGGCACGCTGGTGGTCTCCGACGCGAGCGAGCAGGGGCGGGTCGCGCTGCACGACGTGCCCCGGGTCGAGAAGCTGCAGCTGCAGCTCTCCGACCTGCTGTTCCACGGCGACCGCCAGGACGCCCAGCACGATGACGGGACCTGAGCCCACTGCGGCAGACCTCGAGCGCGCGATCCTCGGCGAGTCGCCGGGTCTGCGCGGCACGGACGTGGCGGCGGCGGCCGGGGTGTCGCTGGACGACGCGCGCCGGCTCTGGCGGGCGCTCGGCTTCCCCGACGCGGCGAACCAGCACGCCTTCACCGGCGCCGACCGCGACGCACTGACGCTCGTCGGCCAGGCGGTGCGCGAGACCGGCGTCGATTTCGAGACCATGCTGCGGCTCACCCGTGCCGTCGGCCTGACCGTCGCCCGGCTCGCCGACTGGGAGGTGGCGACGCTGTCGTCGGCGGTGGAGGAGTTCACCGAGCGCGACGGCGCCTCGACCGACCTGATGCGGGCCTCGGTGGACCTCGTCGAGGAGCTCGGGCCGCGGTTCGACCGGCTGCTGGTCTACGCCTGGCGACGGCACCTCGCCGCAGCGGTCGCGCGGATCGAGGCGTTCGCCGCCGACGAGGACGAGTCGGCCACGGAGGCGACCGTCGGCTTCGCCGACCTGGTGGCGTTCACGGCGCTGAGCAACGAGCTCGGCGAGAACGAGCTCGGCGAGCTGGTCGAGATCTTCGAGAGCCGCTGCGCCGACGTGATCGCCGACCACAACGGCCGGGTGGTCAAGACGCTCGGTGACTCGGTGCTGTTCCTGGAGTCCGACCCGGTGCAGGCCATCGACATCGCGCTGGACATCATCGCGGTCGTCGGGCGCGACGAGCGGCTTCCCGACGTACGGATCGGGATCGCGACCGGTCCGGTCGTGCTGCGGATGGGCGACGTCTACGGCCCGCCGGTCAACCTCGCCGCCCGCTTCGTCAACGTCGCTCGCCGCAACCGGGTGATCATCGACGACCGCACCGCCGAGCTGCTGCCGCCGGCCGACTTCGAGTCGCGCCGGCTGCCGGCCCGCCCGTTGCGCGGCTTCGGCGACGTCGAGCCGGTCACGGTGCGGCGGACCCGCCCCCGGCACTGACCACGCCCGCCGCCTCCGCTGCCTCCCGGTACGCCGCCGCGAGGGTCGCCACCGTGTGGTGCGCGTTGAGCCCGGACGGGTTGGGCACGACCCAGAGCTGCGCGGCAGCGATCGGCTCCGGCTGACGGCCGGGTGCCGCCGTACGCACACCGAAGGCGGCGCGGTAGGCCGTGATGCCGGCGATCGCCACGACGGCAGGGCGCCATGCCGCGACGTGCTCGACCAGGCGAGCCCCACCCTCGCGCAGCTCGGACGTCGACAGCTCGTCGGCGCGGGCACTGGCCCGGGCGACGAGGTTGGTGATGCCGAGACCTCGGGACACGAAGTACGCCCGGTCCTCGTCGGTCATCCCGGCTGCAGGGTCGATCCGGCGCTCGATGATGCCGGCCGCGAGGAGCGCCGGGTAGAACCGGTTGGCCGGGTGCGCGAAGTGGGTCTGCACCGCCGCCGTCCAGAGGCCGGGGTTGATGCCGACGAACAGCAGCCGCAGGTCGTCGCCGACCAGGTCGGGGACGAGCGCGTCGCGGTAGGAGTCGAGCTCGGCGCGGGTGAACCGGGGCACGGCAGACAGGGTAGGGGCACTCGATAGGGTCACCCCTGTGTCTCCGACGGTCGCGATCATCGGCGGCGGCCAGCTGGCCCGGATGCTCGCCGAGCCCGCCGCCGCGCTCGGCATCCCGCTGCGGCTTCTCGCGGAGGCTGCCGGGGTCTCCGCGGCCCAGGTGATCCCCGACCACGAGGTGGGCGACTACACCGACCTGACGACGCTCCGGCTGGTGACCGACGGGTGCGCGGCGGTCACCTTCGACCACGAGCACGTACCCACCGAGCACCTCCACGCCCTCGAGGCCGACGGGATCGCGGTCCGGCCCGGACCCGACGCACTGGTGCACGCGCAGGACAAGGCGGTCATGCGGGCCGCGCTCGGCCGGCTCGGCATCCCGTGCCCGCGCAACCTGGTCGTGGAGACTCCCGAGGAGGTCGAGGCGTTCGGGCTGCCGTGCGTGCTGAAGAAGACGCGCGGTGGGTACGACGGCAAGGGGGTGTGGTTCGCGACCTCCCGCGACGACGCCGTCGAGGCGTTCGAGCAGGCCGCCACCAGCGGCGTGCAGATCCTCGCCGAGGAGCTGGTGGACTTCCGCCGCGAGCTGTCGGCACTGGTGGCCCGCTCCCCGTCGGGACAGGTCGCCGCGTGGCCCGTCGTCGCCAGCGAGCAGCGCGACGGCATCTGCCGCGAGGTCGTCGCGCCGGCGCCCGACCTCGACCCCGACCTCGCCGTCGAGGCGCAGCAGATCGCGATGACGATCGCCGGCGAGCTCGGCGTCACGGGTGTGCTCGCCGTCGAGCTCTTCGAGACCACCGACGGCCGCGTGCTGGTCAACGAGCTGGCGATGCGACCGCACAACACGGGGCACTGGACCCAGGACGGCTCGGTCACCTCGCAGTTCGAGAACCACCTGCGCGCCGTCCTCGACCTCCCTCTCGGCGCGCCCGACGCCCGTGCGCCCTGGACGGTGATGGTGAACATCCTCGGCGGGGACCACAGCAGCGAGCTGTACGACGGCTACCCGCACGCGCTCGCCCGGGACCCGCGGCTACGGGTCCACCTCTACGGCAAGGCGATGCGTCCCGGCCGCAAGGTCGGCCACGTCAACGCCTACGGCGACGACCTCGAGGACTGCCTGGCGCGCGCCCGGCATGCGGCAGCATGGTTCGCAGGCGACCTAGGAGACGAGAGCGAATGACGCAGACCCGAGTTGGCATCGTGATGGGCTCCGACTCCGACTGGCCGGTGATGAAGGCGGCCGCCGAGGCGCTCGAGGAGTTCGACATCTCCTACGAGGCCGACGTCGTCTCCGCGCACCGGATGCCCGAGGAGATGCTGCGCTACGGCAAGGAGGCCGCTGGTCGCGGGCTGCAGGTGATCATCGCGGGCGCCGGCGGGGCGGCCCACCTGCCGGGCATGCTCGCCTCGGTGACGCCGTTGCCGGTCATCGGCGTACCGGTGCCGTTGAAGTACCTCGACGGGATGGACTCCCTGCTCTCCATCGTGCAGATGCCGGCCGGCGTGCCGGTCGCCGCGGTCGCGGTCGGCAATGCCCGCAACGCGGGTCTGCTCGCCGTGCGCATCCTGGCGGCCGGCGACCCTGCGTTGCAGCAGCGGATGACCGATTTCCAGGCGTCGCTGCGCGACAGCGCGCACGAGAAGGGCAAGATCGTGCGCGACCAGGCCGGCGGCCCGCGCAAGACGGGCTTCTAGTCCCTCACCCGGCCGCGCAGGGCCTTCACGCGCCCCCGCTTCACCTTCGAGTCGACGCGTCGGCGCCGCGCCGCGCGACTGGGCTTCGTGGGCACGCGGGCCAGGGGAGGCGGCGCGAGGGCCTCGCGGATCCGGTCGGCCAGGCGTTCGCGGGCGGCCAGCCGGTTGCGGTGCTGGGAGCGGTGCTCCGAGGCGGTGATCACCACGGTCGGGCCGAGACGCTCGAGGGCGCGCCGGCGCTGGCTCTCGCTGAACGCCGCCGAGGCGCTGACCTCGAAGCGCAGCTCGACCCGGCTGTCGGTGGTGTTCACCGACTGACCGCCGGGCCCCGACGAGCGCGAGAACTGCTCGGCCAGCTCGCCGTCGGGGATCACCAGCCCGGCGGGCAGGCCCGGGCCGGGTCGGACGTACAGGTCGCTCATGCGGCGCGCTTGCGCCACTCGATCAGCGGGCAGGTGTCCATCACCATCGGGGTGCCGGCGGCCACGGTGCGCTCGAACGCGTCCTCGTCGACCACACCCAGCTGGAACCAGACGCCCTTCGCACCGATCGCAACCGCCTGGTCGGCGAACTCACCGGCGGCGTCG
The DNA here is from genome assembly GCA_019510315.1 of Propionibacteriales bacterium. Classification (GTDB taxonomy): domain Bacteria; phylum Actinomycetota; class Actinomycetes; order Propionibacteriales; family Nocardioidaceae; genus Marmoricola. The sequence continues at coordinate 5,367 of JAEKKP010000079.1, read as the reverse complement.
GAGCGACGGAAGACGTCGACGACGTCGATCGGGAACGGCACGTCGGCCAGCGTCGCATAGCCCTTCTGCCCCAGCACGGTCGGCGCTCCGGGCTCGGCGAAGACGGGGTGGATCGGCACGATCCGCTTGCCCGCGCGCTGGAGGGCTGCGGCGACGCCGTACGCCGTCCGCCCGGCGTCGCCGGACAGTCCGACGATCGCCCACGTGTCGTGGTCGTCGAGCATGGTGTCGACGACCTCGCGGTCCTGCCATGAGCTGCTCATGCTCTTCACAACAGCCTCCTCGAGACGTCCATTCCGGCCCTGTACCCAGCGTCACGCAGGAGACGAACGTCACGGTTAGCGGGCGTTCACCCGACCATAGGATCGGGCGCATGCCTGATGACTTCCCGCTGTACGCGCCGTCCGAGGAGCACCGCACCATCCGCAAGGTGGTCCGCGAGCTCGCGGAGGACAAGATCGCGCCGTACGCGGCGGCCGTCGACGAGGAGGCGCGCTACCCCGACGAGGCGGCCGCCGCGCTGCTCGCCGCCGACTTCCACGCCCCGCACGTCCCCGAGCAGTACGGCGGTGCCGGGGCCGACGCGCTCGCGACGGTGATCGTCATCGAGGAGATCGCCCGGGTGTGCATGTCCTCCAGCCTGATCCCCGCGGTCAACAAGCTGGGCTCGCTGCCGGTGCAGATCTCCGGCTCGGAGGAGCTCAAGACGACGTACCTGGGCAAGCTGGCCCGCGGTGAGGGTGGGTTCTCCTACTGCCTCTCCGAGCCGGACGCCGGCTCGGACGCCGCTGGGATGACGACGCGCGCGGTGCGCGACGGCGATCACTGGGTGCTCAACGGCGTGAAGCGCTGGATCACCAACGCAGGTGTCTCGGAGTACTACACCGTGATCGCGGTGACCAACCCCGACTCGCGCCGTGCACGGATGTCGGCGTTCGTCGTGGAGAAGTCCGACGAGGGTGTGTCGTTCGGTGCGCCGGAGAAGAAGCTCGGCATCAAGGGCAGCCCCACGCGCGAGGTGTACTTCGACAACGTGCGCATCCCCGCGGACCGGATGATCGGCGACGAGGGCACCGGCTTCGAGACCGCGATGCGCACCCTCGACCACACCCGCGTGACGATCGCCGCGCAGGCAGTCGGGGTCGCCCAGGGTGCGCTCGACTACGCGCTGGGCTATGCCCTCGAGCGGCAGCAGTTCGGCAAGTCGATCGCCGACTTCCAGGGCATGCAGTTCATGCTCGCCGACATGGGCATGAAGGTGGAGGCGGCCCGGCAGATGACGTACGCCGCGGCGGGCCGCTCGGAGCGCGGCGACACCGACCTGACGTTCTTCGGCGCGGCCGCGAAGTGCTTCGCCTCCGACGTCGCGATGGAGGTCACCACCAACGCGGTCCAGGTGCTCGGCGGCTACGGCTACACCCGCGACTACCCGGTCGAGCGGATGCTGCGCGACGCGAAGATCACCCAGATCTACGAGGGCACCAACCAGGTGCAGCGCATCGTGATGGCCCGTCAGCTGCTGGCCGGAGTGCAGTCGGAGCTCTGAGGTTTTCGGATCACTCCGGCCGGCGGCGGGTGGCGATCACGCTCTTGCCGCGGGCCCGCGACTCGGTGCGCCAGGAGTCCGCGAGCTGGTCGACGATCTCGAGGCCGCGTCCGTCGAGACTGTCGACCGTTGCGGCCTGGACGGTGGGCCAGCCGCCGGCGTCGTCGGTGACATGGACCTCGATGCACTCGTCGTCGACCCGCACCTCGACCTCGATGGTGCGCGCCTCCGCATGCACGGAGTTGGTGACCAGCTCGCTGACGATGAGCGCCAGGTCGTCACCGAGCGACTGGTGCGCCGTCGTCAGGATCGCCTCGAGGTTCGCCCGGACGAACTCTCGGGCAGCGGCGGGTGCGCGCACGTTGCCCGGCAGCTGGATGATCATCGGGCACCTGCCCAGCGCATCGCCAGCACCGCGACGTCGTCGCGGGCGTCGTCGGTCCGCAGGGTGCTGACGGCGTGGTGGACCAGCTCGTCGGCGGAGCTCACCGTCGCCCCCGCGGCGGTCGTCGCGAGTCGTTGCATGCCCGTGTCGATGTCCTCGGTACGCCGCTCCACGAGGCCGTCCGTGAAGCACAGCAGCGTCGTGCCCGGGGTCATCGTGAACGTGGTGGACGCGTAGGTCGCCGCACCCGTGCCGAGGGGCGGCCCGGGCGTCGTCGTGACGAACTCGACGCCATCGCGCCTCACCAGCAGGGGCGCCGGGTGGCCGGCGTTCGCGATCGTCACCTCGCCGGTGCGGGAGTCGCCGACACCGACGAGCGCGGTCGTCAGGTGGCCGTCCTCGGAGATGTCGAACTGGCGGGAGCACTTCCCGAGCGTCGCCGCGGGGCTGTGGCCGTCGAGGAGGTAGGCCCGGATCGTGAAGCGCGCACGGGCCATCACGGTGACGGCGTCGATGCCGCGGCCGGACACGTCGCCGACGACGAAGGCGTACCGGCCGTCGTCGAGACCCACGATGCTGTACCAGTCGCCACCGATGTCGACGCCCTGGGCGCCGGCGACGTACTCCGCCGCGATGTCGAGGTTCGGGATCGCCGGGTGGCTCTGTGGGAGCAGAGCGCGCTGCAGTCGTTCGGACAGATCTCGCTGCTCGCCGTACAGGGTCTCGACGGCCTGGCGCCCACGCGTGAGCTGGTAGCCCGCGCCGCTGGCGAACGCCGTGAAGAGCACACCGCCGATGAGCAGGATCAGCGGGAGTCGCTGGCTCAGGGGCGCGCCGAGGTGCTCGCGGGGTGAGGTGACCAGGGTCAGCACCGTGTCGCCGAAGGGCACCTTCGTGCGTGCGGTGGTGCCCGCCAGGGGCAGCGACGAGGGCGCGACGTCGGTGGTCGAGAGGGCGGCCGCGTCCGCCTTCGGGCCGATGTAGATCGCGTAGTTGAGCTGGGCGAACGCCGAGTTGTTGTCGACCCGGGCCCGGCGGTTCGCGGGGACCGATCGCTCGGCAGTGATCGCGAAGCCCGTGCTCGCGTCGGCCTGCGCGTAGGCGATGCTGCTGTGCGCGTCGTGAGTGACCGCACGGACGATGAAGGTCTTGCTCCCGAACGCGTGTTGGAGAAAGGACACCGTGGTCTTGTCGCCGGGTCGCATCAACGGGGCGTCGCCGACCTGGGCGATCCTCTTCATCCGGTGTCCGTGCCGCTGCCAGAGGGAGGCGGACTCGAACATCTTGCCGGCTCCGACCTGTGCCGACATCAGGTTGGTGAAGGCGGAGGTGTCGCCCATCGGCCCGGCGACCTTCTCGACGCTCAGCGCCGTGCTCAGCGGCTGCTGGACGAGCAGGATGGCGGTGGAGAGCACGGTCCCGGCCTGGTCGGTCTGCACCTGGAGGAGGCGCTGCTCGGTGTTGCGGTCCACCCGGCCCGCCGCCCAGCTCGACGCCACCGTGAGGACGAGCCCCACCACGGCGATGGACACCGCCACCACCAGTGGCCGGCGCGGCATCGTCAGCCGCCCGACCCGGTGCCGAAGGCCTCGGTGAGACCAGTGACCTCGAAGAGCCGGCTCACGGCGGGCGGGACGTTGGTGAGCATGACCTCCTTGCCGCGGTCATGAGCCGCCTTCCGGACACGGACGAGCGCGCCGAGGCCGCTGGAGTCGATGAAGGTCACCGCGCCGAGGTCGATCTCGCAGACGTCGGCGGCGTCCTCGAGGCAGCCGAGCGCCGCGGAGAGGAATTCCTCCACGGCGGCGAGGTCGAACTCGCCGGAGACCGCCAACGACCGACGCGCGCCGGCAGGCGTCTCGATCACGAACTCGGCCATCGGACCCCCTGCGTTGAACGACACGCGCCTGACGTGTCGATCAACTCCCGGGCGCGTCGGCGGTTACGGGAGCCGGCCCACCTGCTCGGCGTACCAGCGGACGCCGGTGAGGTGCTCGGCGATCTCTCGCAGGGTCCAGTTCGGGGTCCGGGGCACGTCCCACGCCTCCGGTCCGGCCGATTCGAGGCGGAGCTCGAGGGTGCGGGCGAGCCGGCGCAGCCGCTGCTGTGCCTCCCGCAGGTCGGCTTCGGTGAAGCGCGCCCAGTCGCCCTCGAAGGTCAGCAGGCTGGCATGCCACTCGTCGGGCATCGTCGGTACGCCGGCCAGCAGGGCCTCGATCTCGGCGAGGTGGTCGATGAGGTGGTCGGCGATCCGACGGATCGCCTTGTGCGGGGTGTAGATCCGGTCACCGTCCTCGCTCACGCGCGGTGAGCCGTCCCAGGCGAGCCAGGTGGCCGCGATGTCGAGGCAGTCCTCGACGGCGGTGACGACGGCTGAGGCTGGGTTGGTGTCGGGGTCCATGGCAGCAGGGTGCGCCGTCGTCATTTCGGTGGGCGCCGAAGTGTGCGCGACGTACGGTGACCGGCGTGAACGACGTGGACCTCGCCGCCGTCGGTGCGCTGCTCGGTGACCCGAGCCGGGCAGCGATGCTCGACGCGCTCATGGCAGGACGCGCGCTCACGGCCGGCGAGCTCGCGCGGGTCGCATCGGTCAGTGCCTCGACCGCGAGCGAGCACCTCGCCCGGCTCTCCGGTGGCGGGCTCGTCGAGAGCGTGAAGCAGGGGCGGCACCGGTACTTCCGGCTCGCCGGGCCGCAGGTCGGCGCCGCGCTGGAGGCCTTGTCCCACATCGCGCCCGCCAAGCCGGTGACCGGCATGCGCCAGTCGGGGCACGCGAAGGCGCTCGGCTTCGCCCGCACCTGCTACGACCATCTCGCCGGCACCTGCGGCGTCGCGGTGCACGACGTCAGCTTCGCCAACGGCTGGCTCGACGCGACGCCCGCGGGCTACGCGTTGACAGCGGCGGGGGAGAGGGAGTTCGCCCGGCTCGGGGTCGACCTCGCGCGCGTGCGGTCCGCCCGCCGGGCCGTCGCGAGACCTTGCCTGGACTGGACCGAGCGCAAGCCGCACCTCGCCGGATCGCTGGCCGCCGACCTCACGACGCGCCTGATCGACCTCGGCTGGCTGGTACGCCGCAGCCGCGAGTCGCGCAGCCTCCGGCTCACCGAGACAGGGCGCGCGGGGCTCGAGGACCTCGGCTGCGTGCTCCCCTGAGGGTGAACCGGGTTGGCCCGCCCCCCGAGACGGGCCAACCGGGCTCTTGGTCCCCCAGAACCTGTCCTTCGGGAGCCAAGAGCACCGGCACTCACCTCTGATACACGAATTTCGGCCTACCTCTTGACTCGCATGTATGTTCTGATATCATGGTCGCATGACCATCTCGGGTCCTTCGTCTTCGCCAGCCGCACTGCTGCTGGCGCGAGCAGAGACGAACCTCACCGCGGCCCGTCGTGCCGGCCGCGAGCGGCTCGCGGTCGCGGCCGAGTGGGCACAGCTG
>JAEKKP010000078.1 GCA_019510315.1 Propionibacteriales bacterium | reverse complement strand
GAGGACCCAGCGATGCTCGGGCGCGTGCTGACCAGCACCCTCGCCTCCTTCGGCGGCTAGTGCCGGAGCGGGCGTGTGGTGTGCGGGTCGGCTGTTCCCGTTCCCTGATCGCGGCATGAGCGTGCGGCGTAGGTCTCACGCGAAGGGGTCATGCGAGTCTTGGGCATCGACGGGGTTGCCGCTCTCGTCGAGTTGGCGCAGTCGCGGAGCGCCGCCGCCGTGATACTCGGCGTGGGGGTAATCCAGGAGCCACATTCGACGTGTTTCGGGGCAGCGGTACCTGATCAACCACTGCTGGTCGTCAACCTCGCCCTTCGCAAGATGCTCTCGGGCGTATTCGTGGGCTTCGTTGCCTGTCAGTTCGAACAGGGACGCGCAGGCACATAGCACGCTTGCATTGTCACACCAGGCGACATCCGCTCATCGGCAGATCCGGTCGGCTGCCCGTGCCAACCACCGGATGAGTCCAACGCCTACACCGGCGACGCCCGTGAGCGCCGCAGCGGAGGATCGTGGACGCGCTGCCGCGGACGCTCTGCCGTGGACAGCGGAGCGCCCCGGGGACAGGATGTCCTCATTGTCCGTCTCGGGAGGGAGCACCATGAGATCGCGCCTGCTCGCCAGCGTGTCCGCCATCGTCGCAGGGATCGGATTGGTCGCCGTGCCGCTCACCTCCGCCGACGCAGCCGCGAGGCCCGGCAAGCCGCTGACGGTGATGACCCGCAACCTCTACCTCGGCACGGACATCAACCGGCCGGTGATCGCCGCTGCGACGGCCGAGGCGGAGGGCAAGACGCCGCAGCAGATCCTGGTGGCCCTGGCCAACGCCACCCATGTCTCCCGCGACATCGTCGACCGGACCGACTTCACGGTCCGGGCACCGCTGCTCGCCGACGAGGTCGCGCAGGCGCAGCCGGACCTCGTCGGGCTGCAGGAGGTCGCGCTGTGGCGGTCGGGTCCGCTCGACCTGGCGCACGTCGGCGTGGCGGACGCGACCCACGTCGACTACGACTTCCTCCAGATCCTGCTCGACGACCTCGCCGCGCGCGGACTGCACTACGAAGCCGTGCAGGTCGGCAACCGCGCCGATGTCGAGTCGCCGAGCTTCACCGGCAGCCCGTTCGACGGCACCATGGCCGACGCCAAGGACATCCGCCTGACCATGCGTGACGTGATCCTGATGCGGTCCGACAACGCGCTGCGGGTGGTCGACAGTGGCGACACCGTCTACGCCCACAACCTGGCGGTCTCCGTGGCGGGTACGACGATGCGCTTCGACCGCGGCTTCAACTGGGTCGACGTCGACGCCGGTGCGACGCGCCTGCGCTTCATCAACACCCACCTCGAGGCGTTCAGCTCCGACCTGGCGCTCGCGCAGGCCGGTGAGCTGCTGTCGAGCGCGCCGTCGGCCGATCGCACCAACGTCTTCGTCTGCGACTGCAACAGCGACCCGCTGAACGGCTCGGTCAAGCCGACCGACCACGTGCCGCACAAGGCTCCCTACGACCTGATCACGGGTGCGGGCGGCTTCACCGACGAGTGGCTGCGCTGGGCGCCGGCCGAGCAGGGCTGGACCTCCGGGCTCTCCGAGCTCGTCAACGATCCGACCGCCGCCGGCTTCGACCACCGCATCGACATGGTGTTCGCGCGCACGCCGAGCGGTGCCGGGCTGGCCGTCGACCGCGGTGAGGTGACCGGCACGGATCTCGCTGACCGCGATCCGGCGACCGGGCTGTGGCCGTCCGACCACGGCGGGGTGGTGCTGCGGCTCAGAGGGCTGTGATCCCGGCGCGGTGCCGCTGGGCCAGCTCGGCGTAGTACGACGGGTTCATCTCGACCCAGAACTGCGCGCCCGTGCCCTCGATCGGCTTGCGCACCTGCGCGGGTGAGCCGGCCGCCAGAGTGCCGGGCGGGATCTGGGTGCCCGGCGTGACGAGCGACCCGGCCGCGACCATTGAGCCGGCACCGAGGCGGGAGCCGTCGAGCATCGTGCTGCCGTTGCCCAGCAGGGCGTTCTCCTCGAGCACGGCCCCGTGCACCACGCAGGTGTGCGCGACGGTGGCGCCGGGACCGACCTCCACCAGGACGTCCGGTGCGCCGTGGATGACGGAGTTGTCCTGCACGTTCGCGCGCTCGCGGATGACGATCGAGCAGATGTCGGCACGCAGCACGGCGCCGTACCAGACGCTGGCGCCCTTCTCGATTGTCACGTCACCGATCAGAGTCGCCGTCGGGGCGACGAAGGCCTCGGGGTGGACCGTCGGTCGGCGGCCCTCGAACGCGAAGAGGTTCACTCCGGCAACGCTACCGGGGCCTCTCGGTCGGGCCGGCTCTGTGAGGGGATCGACGTGGAGCTCGCCGGGCGGTCCGCCGGGATCATCTCGTGCGGGTGCAGCGTGTCCTCGATCGTGACCTCGACCGACTCGGGGACACCGGACAGCGTGACGATCTCCCGCCGCCACCCGGGCGCCTCCTCGAGGGCCCGTGCGGTCCCGGCCGCCATCAGGATCTGGCCGTCCTTGGCGATGTCGCAGAGCCGCGAAGAGAGGTTGACGGCGGTGCCGACCGCGGCGTACTCGAGCTGCGACGACGGGAGGCCGAGGGCGCCGACAGCGCACTCGCCGGACGCGATCCCGATGCCGGCGCCCAGCGGCGTGTCGGCGGTCTCCCAGCGCGCGGTCACCTCGCGGACGCGGATGAGCATGTCGCGCGCGAGCCGCAGGCCTGCACGGGTGTGGTCCGCCCGCGGGAACGGCGCTCCCACGAGGACGAGCGCCCCGTCGCCGGCGAAGTCCTTGACCGTCGCGCCGTACTCCTCGGCGGCCTCGATCACCGCGGTGTAGTAGTCCTGCAGCACCTCGACCATGCGCTCGGCACCGTGGCGCTGCGTGAACCGCGTGAAGCCGCGGAGGTCGATGCTCACCGCGGTGAGGCTGTAGATCTCGCAGTGCGTCGACGCCGGTACGCCGGAGCGGTGCACGGTCTCCGCGATCTCGGGCGACATGAAGCGGGCGAGGTTGGTGCGCTCCTCGAACAGCGCATCCTGCTGCGACTCGATGGTGAGGTGGTCGACGTACGTCTGCCGGGTGACCCACTCGAGCGCCAGGTTGACCATCATCCCGGTCAGGAGCGCGGTGACCGGCAGGAAGATCCCGATCGCCAGCTGCCCGCCGTCGAGATCTCCGGTGGTGTACCAGACGACCGGGACGATGGCCGCGCCGAGGGTGTAGGGCCCGACGGCTCCCAGGGCGGCCAGCGGCGACAGCCGAAACATGGTGAGCCCGAAGTAGGCCGCCATGGTGACGCAGGCAGCCGTCACGGCGTAGTCGTGCAGCGGCAGGGTGATGAACAGCGCCAGCGTCCCGCCGGTGAGGTTCACCAGTGCGCAGTAGAACCGCAGCTGCCGCGCCGTGGGATCTGCTCGCGCGACCGAGGCACCGCGCAGCTGCACCGCGATCTGGACGCTGATCAGCGCCAGTGCCAGCAGCCTCAGGTCCCCGAGCGCTCCGAAGGCCACGGCGATCCACGCGCAGCCGGCGGCGCCGGTGGCGGCGTACATGGCGAACTGCGCGAAGGCGCGCATGTGCTGGTCACGCCAAGTGCGGTAGTCCTGCTCAACCTCCGGATCCGCGAATCGCAGGCGCCCGAGTGTTGCCGGTATCGCGAGCTCCGGGCTGACCGACCATCCTTCGGGGCGGCTCATCCCGGCCTCGGGTCAGCTGCCTTGGTCGCGCGCGATCCGCTCCTCGACGGCGCCCATGAGGGCGTCGCGGAAGCGCGGAATCTTCGCGGTGAGGTCGGCCACCGTCTGGTCCGTGAAGTGCAGGACCTCGAGCGGGCTGTCGGCGATGACCGTCGCCGACCGCAGCTTGTGGTTCACCAGGGCCATCTCGCCGATGACCTCGCCGGCCCCGAGCCGGGCGACCTCCTCGCCGTGCCGCCTGACGGAGACCTCGCCAGTGAGGATGAGGTAGGCCTTGTCCGCCGGCTGCTGCTCGACCATGAGTGCCCAGCCCGCAGGCACGGTCAGGTAGGTCGCGGCTTCGACGACGTGGTGCATCTCGTCCGGCGTGAAGTCGTTGAACCGGTTGACCCTGGCCAGCTCCTCGATCCGCTTCTGGTCGGCGGATTGCTTGCCATGCATCCAAGGACTCCTCTCGCGTCGACCACACCTCGGCCGAGAAGGCCCCTCCCTTGGTGACGATTGTGTGGGTTGGATGAGGTCTGTGTCCATCATCCTGATACCTGGAGTTACTCACAGGTACGCCGACACACGTGCGGGAGCGGGTCAGCTTCCCCCGTGGAAGACGTCCGTGCGCCCGCCGTACAGGGCGAAGCCGAGCGAGACCACGAGCAGCACCAGCCAGGCTCGCTCGAGGAATCGCGCGGTGAGGTCGCGCTGCTCACGGGTGGGTACGTCGACGGTGCGGTAGAGCACCGTCAGCACGAGTCCGGAGAACACGAGGCCGATGATCGCGGCCAGGGCGCCCCACGCCCAACCCGAGCTCAGCGGGTCGCCGACCAGGGCTCCGGTGCCGAACTGGCTGTCGATGCTGGTCGTGCGGGCGGGAAGGATGAACATGCTCAGGCCGATCCAGCCGGCGAGCAGCAGGCTGCGGTCTCGACGCTGCTTCGGACGCAGTCGGCGCCGCTCGTGCCACGTGGTGATCACGAGGACGGCCGGAGGCGCCGAGACCAGCCAGCCGATGAACCGCCACCCGAGTGCCGTGGTCGGAGTCTTCTGCAGCTGCAGGGCGATGTCCTCGCCGTAGATCCGGCCGAGCGCGGTGAAGACCAGGCCGAACGCGACGACGGCGAGCACGAACCGGCGGATCTCGGCCAGGTCGTGTACTGCGCTCGTGCGGGTCCGGTCGTCCACCTCGCTCACCTCACGCGTCATCGTCACCGCAACGAATGTACTGGGCCCCCGTACTGGACACAGCCGGGACGTCCGAATCCTGCAGGCGCCCGCACGAGGCGCTCCCTAGACTGACCGGATGCCGATCGTGCTCACGTTGCTCGACGGGGTGCGCTGGCAGGGCGAGCCCGTCGTCGGCGAGCGCCCGCAGGCATTGCTGGCCGCTCTGGCCTGCGGCCGGGTCGTCAGCGTCGAACGCCTGGTCGAGTCGGTCTGGGGCGACGAGCCGCCGGCAGCTCCGGCGAAGGCGCTGCAGGTGCTCGTGTCTCGCGTCCGTGCCGCCTGCGGTGCGGACGCCCTCGAGCGCACCGGGGACGGCTACCGGATCGCGCTGCCGGACGACCAGGTCGACGCGCTCGTCGTCCGGGCCGAGGCAGGAGCGGCGCGGGCTGCGTTGCCGCGCGATCCCGGTGCCGCCGCCGACCATGCCCGAGCCGCACTGGCGCTCGGCCGCGGACTCGTGGCCGGCGCGGACGACGACGGTCCGCTCGCCGAGGTACGCCGCGCCGCGGCGCGGGAGCTGGACGTCGCGCGGCGCGTGCTCGCCCAGGCGCAGAGCCGGGCGGGCGCTCACGACGAGGCGCTGCCGGCGCTCGAGGACCTCGTCTCGCGACAGCCCGGTGACGAGGCGCTCCTCGGCGACCTGTTGACCAGCCTCTCCGCGGTGCGCGGCGCCGCTGCGGCGCTGGAGCGCTACGGGCGCTACCGCTCCGAGCTGCGCGATCGCCTGGGCACGGACCCCGGACCCGAGCTGCAGCGCCTGCACCAGCAGCTGCTCTCGCTGGAGAGCCCGGTGCGTGAGGGCGTGCACTACGAGACGACCGCTTTGCTCGGTCGCGGCGACGACCTGCGCCGGTTGCGCGCCGCGCTGGTCGCGTCGCGGGTGGTCTCGATCGTGGGGCCCGGCGGGCTCGGCAAGACGAGGCTCGCCCACGTGCTCGGACGCGGCGCCGTGCAGTCGATCGTGCACTTCGTCGAGCTGGTCGGCGTCACCGCACCGGAGGACCTCGTCAGCGAGATCGGCGCAGCCCTCGGCGTCCGCGACTCCGTGAGTGGCCGGCGCACCCTCACGCCCGAGCAGCGGGCCGACGTACGGGCCCGGATCGCGCAGCACCTCGACCAGGCCCCCAGCCTGCTGATCCTCGACAACTGCGAGCACATCGTCGAGGCCGTGGCCGATCTCGTTGCGTACCTGGTCGCCACGACGCGCGAGGTCCGGATCCTCACCACCACGCGGGCGCCGCTGACGATCTCCGCCGAGCGGGTGTACGCGCTCGGCGAGCTCGATCCGGAGGATGCCTCGGAGCTGTTCGCGCAGCGGGCGGTTGCCGCCCGTCCCGACGTCGTGCTCGACGAGACGGCCGTCGCCGACATCGTGAGCCGGCTGGACGGCCTGCCGCTCGCCATCGAGCTCGCCGCCGCGAAGGTGCGTGTCATGTCGACGACCGACATCGCCCGCCGGCTGGAGGACCGGTTCGCGCTGCTGCGCGGTGGTGACCGCAGCGCTCCGGACCGGCACCAGACGCTGCTCGCGGTCATCGACTGGTCGTGGAACCTCCTCGGAGAGCCGGAGAAACGTGCGCTGCGCTGGCTGTCGGTCTTCCACGACGGCTTCACGCTCGACGCGGCCGAGCGGGTGCTCGGTCCCACGGCCCTCGACTCCGTGCAGAGCCTGGCCAACCAGTCGTTGCTCACCGTGCTGGAGACGGACACCGGCGTGCGGTACCGGATGCTCGAGACGGTGCGGGAGTTCGGCCGGCTGCAGCTCGTCGACGGCGGCGAGGACGCTGCCGCTCGGAAGGCCCATCACGCCTGGGCGGTCGAGTACGCCGGCGCCCACGGTGGCCGGATCTGGAGCGCCGAGCAGTTCGCCGCGATCGATGCCCTGAGAGCCGAGGAGGTGAATCTGGCCGACGTGCTCCGGCAGGCACTGGCCGGGCGGGATCCCGAGACGGTGGTGCAGGTGCTGGCGGCGCTCGGTGCGTACTGGTCCATCCTGGGCAACCATGCACGCGTGATCGTGCTCGCCGAGGCGATCACCGAGACCCTGAGGGACTGGACGCCGCCGGCGGAGCTGCTGGACGCGACTCGCATCGCCCTGGTGATGACGCTGAACAACGCGATGATCGGCGTCGCCGAGCTGGCCGAGCCACTCCGTGACTCGCTGCGCCGACTGGGTCCGGGTGAGGACCCCCGCGTCGCTGCCCTGGTGACCGTGCTGGCGAACTTCACCCCGGGAGATCCGCACGACTTCGCCGGGCAGCTCGAGGAGTTCGCCAGGTCCGACGACCGGCACCTCGTGGGGATCGCGTCGCAGTGGCACAGCCACGTGCTGGAGAACGCCGGAGACCCGGAGGCCGCAGTGGCCGCCGCCGAGCACGCGCTCTCCCTTGCCGACGAGGTCGCGGACGGACCCTGGTCGGGCGCGATCCTCCACACCCAGATCGGCCAGCTCGAGATCCAGCTGGGCCGGTTCGACTCGGGGGTCGTCCACGCCCGGGCCGCGATGCCCGTGCTCGAGCGGCTGGGCGCCTGGGACGACGCACGTCAGCTCCGCTCTCTGCTCGCCCTCGCGGCCGTCCGGAGGGGCGACCTCGACCAGGCGGAGGCCGAGCTCCTCCAGATGGCCGACGTCGGTGACCCCGACCAGATCTTCGGCGGCAGGCTGGTCATGGAGATCGGGGCTGCGGAGCTCGCATTGGCGCGCGGGGACCACGACGCAGGTCTCGCGCTCTACCGGGAAGCAGTCGACCTGGTGCGTGACCTCCAGTTCCCCGGGATGAGCCCAACGGGGCTGGAGCCGTGGCTGCTCTTCGGCGAGGCTGCGGCACTGACCGCGCACGCGTACTACGCCGACGAGGCGCACACGGCGGCTGCCCAGAAGATGTTCGAGGTCTGCGCCGCGCGCACGCAGAGCGTGCTCGACCCGGACTTCGACTACCTGGACTACCCCGTCGCCGGGGTCGCGCTGTTCGCGCTGGGCGCCTGGGGACTGCTGCAGCGCCGCCTCTCCGCCGAGGACGCCGTCCGGCTGCTCGCGTACGCCGAGCGCTTCGCCTACAACCGGTCGGTCCCGACGATGGCCTGGGACCGGATCACGCCGCGTGCCGAGGAGGTGGCGCCGGGACTCCTCGCGAAGATCGACGACGAGCTCGGCGTACGACGCGGGCCCGTGCTCCTCGACGAGGTGAGGACCTTCCTGGACAAGACGGTTCCGGCAGGCTCGACCACAGCGGGTTGAGCCTGCCGGAGACCGGTGGATCGATCAGAGGTGCCGCTTGTAGCTGCGCACCGACAGCGGGGCGAAGATCGCGACCACCACGACGCAGCCGAACAGCGCCCAGCCGACGTCGGCGGTGAGCCTGCCCTCGTTCATCAGATCGCGGACAGCGGTGACCACGTGCGAGACCGGGTTGACCTTGACGAAGGCCTGCAGCCAGTCCGGCATGGTGTCTTCCTTGACGAACGCGTTCGACATGAAGGACAGCGGGAACATGATCATCATCGAGATGCCCTGCACGGCCTGGGCCGAGCGGGCGATGGTGCCGAGCCAGGTGAAGATCCAGGCCAGCGACCAGGCCGCGACGATGGTCAGCGCCCAGCCACCCAGCGTGCCGACGAACCCGCCGCCGGGCCGGTAGCCCATGACCAGGCCGACCAGGATGGTCAGGGTTGCGGCGATGACGTAGCGGATCACGTCTGCCAGGGCGGGCCCCGCGAGTGGCGCGATCCGGGCGATCGGCAGCGACTTGAACCGGTCGAAGACGCCCTTGTCCATGTCCTCGCGCAGCTGGGTGCCCATTGCCATGCACGCGGTGAGAGCGGTCTGGGCGAGGATGCCCGGGATGATCAGTGGCATGTAGCTGGACACACTGCCGGAGATCGCGCCACCGAAGATGTAGGTGAACATCGCGGTGAACAGCAGCGGCTGGATGATCACGTCGAAGAACTGCTCCGGGTTGCGGCGCATCTTCTTCAGCGACCGCCACGCCATCGTGATCGTCTGGCTCACGGTGTCGCGCAGGCTGTTGTGCGTACTCGTGCGGGCGACGATCTCCTCGACGGTGAGACGTCGCATCTCGCGCGGCTCCTGGGTCTCGTTCGGTGCTTCGGTCGTCGTGCTCATCGGGCTACCTCCAGGTCGCGGTCGTCGGTGGGGTCGGAGCTCTCGCCGGTGTCGTGGCCGGTCAGGGCCAGGAAGACCTCGTCGAGGGTCGGCTTGTCGACGCTGACCGAGCTGATGCCGATGCCGGCCTGGCGCAGACCGATCAGCACGTCCGCAGCACGGTTGGCGTCGTCGAGGGCGACGTTCATCCGGCCGGACTCGGGCGTCAGCACGGGCTCCTCGCCGAGGACCTTGCGGACGACGTCGATGGCCAGCGCCTGATCGGCCCCGTCGCTCAGCTGCAGCTGCAGGGTCGAGTCGCCGACCGATGTCTTCAGCTCCTCCGGGGTGCCTTCGGCGACCTTGCGGCCACGGTCGATCACCGCGATCCGGTCGGCGAGCTGGTCGGCCTCGTCCAGGTACTGCGTCGTCAGCAGGATCGTGCTCCCGTCGGCGACCAGTCCGCGGATCGTGTCCCACATCTGACCGCGGGTGCGCGGGTCGAGGCCGGTGGTCGGCTCGTCCAGGAAGATCAGCGGGGGCCGCGTGATCAGGCTGGCGGCGAGGTCGAGCCGGCGTCGCATGCCGCCGGAGAACTGCGAGATCGGCTTGTCCGCAGCCTCCTCGAGGGCGAACTGGAGCAGCAGGCGCTCCGCGGTCTCCTTGGCCTCCCGAGAAGCGACTCCCTGGAGGCGGCCGAAGAGCCAGAGGTTCTCGCTGGCGGTCAGGTTCTCGTCGACCGACGCGTACTGCCCGGTGACGCCGAGCAGCTGCCGGATCCGGTGGGGTTCGCGGCGTACGTCGACGCCGAAGATCTCGGCCTGGCCCTCGTCGATCGACAGCAGCGTCGCGAGCATGCTCAGCATGGTGGTCTTGCCGGCGCCGTTCGGGCCGAGGACGCCGAAGATCTCGCCGCGGCGTACCTCGAGGTCGATGCCGTCGACGGCACGGAAGTCCCCGAAGGTCTTGACCAGGCCGGTGGCCTTCACTGCGTGGGGGGTTCGTTGCAAAGTCATGGTTCTCTCCTTCGTGACCGCCGCCGACGGAGGGGGCGGCCGGTCAGCAGGAACTGTCCACGGCCTCGGTTTCACCGCGCCTTCACGCGGTTTCACGGGGTTTCCCTCCCGCCCGACCCGCACATTTAAAGTCAGGCTTGACTGTTTGTTGGTTTCCCGGTCAGGATGTGGCGGTGACCGCCACCCGGGTGCCCCAGGAGGAGCGCACGCGCGCCATGCGCCGCCGCCTCCTGGAGGCGACCCTCCAGTGCCTCGTCGAGCGTGGCTGGAGCGGCACGTCGACGACGCTCGTCTCGGAGCGTGCGGGAGTCAGCCGCGGCGCCCAGCTGCACCACTTCCCGACCAAGGCCGACCTGGTGGTGGCCGCCGTCGAGCACATCGCCACCGTCCGGCGCGACGAGCTCGCGGAAGCCGCGTCGGCCCTGCCCCGCGGCACCCGGCGGACCCGCGAGGTGCTCGAGCTGCTCGGCGAGCACTTCACCGCGGACGTGTTCGCGGCCGCCCTCGAGCTCTGGGTCGCGGCCCGCACCGATCCCACCCTGCTGGCCGCCGTCGAGCCGCTCGAACGACAGACGGGACGGGAGACGCACCGGCTGACCGTGGAGATGCTCGACGTCGACGAGTCGCAACCCGGTGCCCGCGAGCTCGTGCAGGCGACGCTCGACCTGATCCGCGGGCTGGGCCTGGCGAACACGATCAGCGACGACCGCGGCCGCCGAAAGCTCGTCCTGGACCGCTGGGCCGACGTGCTCGACGACGAGCTCCCGAGGAGGGCGCAGTGAACGACCGGTCCCGCAACCCCGTGCTCGAGCGAGTGCTCGCCGACCTGACCGCCGAGGGGGACGAGCTCGAGGCAGTCGTGACGCCCCTCGGGGAGGACGGCTGGCGCACCCCGGTGCCGGCCGAGGGCTGGGACATCGCGACCACGATCGTGCACCTGGCCTGGACCGACGAGTGCGCCGTGGCGGCCGGCACCGACAAGGCCGCCTGGGACGCGCTCGTGCTGCAGGCGATCGCCGACCCGGAGGGCTTCGTCGACGAGGAGGCGCTCGCCGGCGCGAAGGCTCCGGCGGACGAGATCCTCGCCCGCTGGCAGTCGTCGCGAGCCGCGCTCGGGCAGGTGCTGCGCGACTACCCCGACGGCGAGAAGCTGCCGTGGTACGGGCCGCCGATGAGCCCCGCCTCGATGGCGACGGCGCGGTTCATGGAGACCTGGGCGCACGCGCTCGACGTGTACGACGCTCTCGGCATCACGCGGGAGCCGACCGACCGCATCCGCCACGTCGCCCACATCGGCGTGCGCACGCGCGACTTCGCCTTCGGCGTGCACGGGCTCGAGCCGCCCGCCGAGCCGTTCCGGGTGGTGCTCAAGGCGCCGTCCGGCGAGCTGTGGGAGTGGGGACCGGTCGACGCGGCGCAGGCGGTGATCGGGTCGGCGTACGACTTCTGCCTGCGGGTGACGCAGCGCCGCCACCGCGAGGACCTCGACCTCGTGGCGACCGGACCGGACGCCGACCGCTGGCTGGACATCGCGCAGGCCTTCGCCGGTCCGAGCGGTGCCGGACGGGAGCCGACCCGTGGCTGAGCCCGTCGCAACCCGGCCGGTGCGGATCGGCAACTGCAGCGGGTTCTACGGTGACCGGCACTCCGCGATGCGGGAGATGCTCGAGGGCGCCACGGGTGAGCACAGCCTGGACTTCCTGACCGGTGACTACCTCGCCGAGCTGACCATGCTGATCCTCGGCAAGGACCTGCTGCGCGACCCCTCGCTCGGCTACGCGCGCACCTTCCTCACGCAGATGTCCGAGTCGCTCGCGCTCGCGACCGAGCGTGGCGTCCGCATCGTCAGCAACGCCGGCGGGCTCAACCCGGCCGGGCTGGCGCAGAAGCTGGACGAGCTGGCCGGGTCGCTCGGGCTGGCCCCGAAGATCGCGTGGGTCGACGGCGACGACCTCGCGCCGCGAGCCGCCGAGCTCGGGCTGGGCGACGCCCTCACGGCCAACGCCTACCTCGGCGCCTTCGGCATCGCCCGCGCGCTGGACGAGGGAGCCGACATCGTCGTCACCGGACGGGTGACCGATGCGTCGGTCGTGGTCGGGCCGGCGATCGCCCACCACGGCTGGTCGCGGACGTCGTACGACGAGCTCGCGGGCGCGGTCGTGGCCGGACACATCATCGAGTGCGGCACCCAGGCCACCGGCGGCAACTTCTCCGGCTTCCTCGACCTGGAGCGCGACGCGACGCCGCTGGGTTTCCCGATCGCCGAGGTCGGGGCCGACGGGTCGTTCGTGGTCACGAAGCACCCTGGCACCGGCGGCCTGGTGTCGCTGGACACCGTGACCGCGCAGCTGCTCTACGAGGTGCAGTCCACGCTGTACCTCGGCCCGGACGTGACCACCGACCTCGGGTCGATCCGGCTCTCGGAGGACGGTCCGGACCGGGTGCGCGTCGACGGGGTGCGGGGGTCGAGGCCGCCGGAGCAGCTCAAGGTCTGCGTCAACGAGCTGGGTGGCTTCCGCAACCAGATGGAGTTCGTGCTCACCGGGCTGGACATCGACGAGAAGGCCGCGTGGCTGCGCACCCAGCTCGAGGCGCGGCTCGCGGACAACCCGCCGGCGACCGTGGGTCGTCGTGAAGGACGCGTCGGCGGACGTCGTCGGCAAGACGTTCAGCGCGGCCGCGGTCGAGCTGGCGCTCGCGTCCTACCCGGGCTTCACGTTGACGGCCCCGCCGGGTCGCGGTTCGCCGTACGGGATCTACCGGCCGGCGTACGTCGACCGGAGCGAGGTCACCGAGACCGTGCACCTGTGGGACGGTCGCGTGCTCGCGATCGACGGGCCTGGGTTTCGACAGGCTCAACCACTGGTGGTTGAGCCTGTCGAAACCCCTGCCACGCGTGTGCAGCCCGCAGTCGCCGAGGATGCTCCCACTCTGTGCCGCCCGCTCGGCACCTTCGTGCACGCTCGCAGCGGCGACAAGGGCGGCGACGCGAACGTAGGTCTCTGGGTCGGCGGCCCGAGATCGACACAGGGGGACGACCTGCGCGAGCGGCGGGTGGCCTGGCTGCTTCGCCTGGTCACCCCCGACCACGTGCGCCGGATGATGCCTGAGGCCAAGGACCTCGACGTCGAGGTGTTCGCCCTGCCCAACCTCGGGGGA
>JAEKKP010000145.1 GCA_019510315.1 Propionibacteriales bacterium | reverse complement strand
GAGGTGTGCCGCAGGCCAGAGTCGAAGACCTTTCGCCATCGGACGCAGTGCTGCTCTGTCCGGCAGGGGGTCGAGTGACCGGCGAGGTGTGCCCCAGGCCAGAGTCGAAGACCTTTCGCCATCGGACGCAGTGCTGCTCTGTCCGGCAGGGGGTCGAGTGACCGGCGAGGTGTGCCCCAGGCCAGAGTCGAACTGGCGACCTTTCGCTTAGGAGGCGGCTGCTCTATCCACTGAGCTACTGGGGCGGGTCCGGCGCGCCGGACGGCGTACATCTTGGCACGCCCAATTTGGGAGTATCGGGGAGTGCCTCCACAATGGGAGGTCACGTGAGAGGTGCGGGCACCGGACCCGTCGAGATCATTGGGGTCGAGCTTTGTCCGACGCAACACCGCGGCACCGGGGTCGTACGCCTCGTTCGCGGCGTCTGCTGAAGCGGATCGGGATCGGCGTCGGAGTCCTTCTCATGGTGCTCTCGGGCCTCGCTGTCGTGGCCTACAAGCACTTCGAGGGCAACATCAGCACTGCCGACTTCCTCGACGGCCCGCGGCCCCCCGAGGAGATCAAGGGCCCGATCAACGTCCTGGTGATGGGCTCCGACACGCGCGAGGGCGCGAACGGAAAGGGCATCGGTGGTGACACCCCCGGCCTGTCCGACACGACGATCCTGCTGCACCTCTCCGCCGACCGGAAGTTCGCGTACGGCGTGAGCCTTCCGCGCGACGCGATGGTGCAACGGCCGGCCTGCCCACGGAAGAACGGCAACGGCACCGACCCCGGTGGCCTGACCCAGTTCAACGCGGCGTACTCGATCGGCGGACCCGCGTGCACGGTGAAGACCGTCGAGCAGCTGACCGGCATCCGGATCAACCACTTCGTCGTCGTGGACTTCGTCGGCTTCCGGAGCATGGTCAACGCGATCAACGGCGTCACCGTGTGCGTGCCCTCGGCGGTCAACGACACCGTGGGCCACATCCAGCTGCCCGCGGGCACCTACAAGGTGTCGGGCGAGCAAGCGCTCGACTACGTGCGTGTGCGCCACGACCTCG
The DNA here is from genome assembly GCA_019510315.1 of Propionibacteriales bacterium. Lineage (GTDB taxonomy): Bacteria > Actinomycetota > Actinomycetes > Propionibacteriales > Nocardioidaceae > Marmoricola. The sequence goes on along the minus strand of JAEKKP010000145.1, from coordinate 2,627 downwards.
GCGCCCCGACCGGCGACATCGGCCGGATGAAGCGGCAGCAGACGTTCATCTCCGCGATGATCAAGAAGGTCGTCTCGGCCGGCACGCTGACCAACCCGGTGCGGCTGCTGAAGTTCCTCAACGCGGCGACCAACTCGCTGACCACCGACCCGGGGTTCGCCAACCTCAAGCAGCTGGCATCGCTCGGCAGCTCGCTGAAGAACATCGGCCTGGACAACGTCAAGTTCATCACCGTGCCGTGGCAGCCGTGGCCCGAGGACCCGAACGCGCGGGTCGAGTGGGCACCCACCTCGAGCGGGCTGTGGAAGCTGATCCGGCGCGACAAGCAGCTCACGCCGGAGTTCGAGAACGGCGCGGTCACGCCCGGCAGCGACAGCGGGGCCACGGCGGGCGCGAGCCCGTCCGGTACGCCGACGACCACGCCCAGCGGGTCGGCCAGCGGGTCGCCCTCCGGATCGGCGACGGGCACCCAGTCACCCAGCTCGACGCCGACGCAGACCCAGGCGCAGAAGGACGCCGCGGCCCATGCCGCGGGTCTCTGCACCTGACCGGCCACGGGCTGCGTGATGTCTGGGCGGGTCGTTCCGCCGCGCCCGATCGCTCCCGCGAGTTGTGCGTTACCGGTTCGTTATGCAAGATGGGTCGGTGCGGGTTGTCGTGTCCGGGGGGACGGGGGTCATCGGTCGTGCTGCCGTGCGGTCGCTCGTGGCCGCGGGCCACGACGTCGACGTGCTGTCCCGGTCCGCGGCGAACAGCACCCTGATCGGCGAGCTCGGCGCGCGCCCGCGACCGGGTGATCTCTTCGACATCGCGAGCCTGGAGTCGGCGTACGCCGGGGCGGACGTCGCCGTCAACCTCGCCTCACACGTGCCCGTGGGCTACGCCGCCGTGTGGCCGAACGCCTGGCGCCAGAACGACGCCCTGCGCGCGGAGGCCGTCGCCAACGTGGTCGTCGCGGCGCGCGCCGCGGGCGTTCGCCGGGTCATCCAGCACAGCGTCAGCTTCCTGTACGCCGACAACGGCGACGGGTGGATCCGTGAGCAGGACCCGATCGAGATCACCCGGGTCACCGAGCCGTGCGCGGTCGGGGAGTCCCACGCGCTCGGCTTCGGGACCAGCTCGCACGCCGGCGTGGTGCTGCGCTTCGGCTCGATCGTCGGCGACGACCCGATGACGCGGTTCCAGCTGAAGGCGGCCGCTAGCAAGAGGCCGGTGGGTGTCGGCCGACCCGACCAGTGGTCGCACGTCGTGCACACCGACGACCTCGGCCCGGCGATCGTCGCCGCGCTGCACGCGCCGGGCGGGGTCTACAACGTCGGCGCGGAGCCGGTGCTCCGCGGCGAGCTGGTCGACGGCTACGCCAAGGCGGTCGGCGCGGTGTCCGGCACGTTCATGGGCCCGGTGCTCCGGCGCCTGGCCGGCCCGCGGGTCGAGCCGCTGACCCGGTCGCTGCGGGTGAGCTCGGACCACTTCTCGGCGCAGACCGGCTGGCGGCCGCTCCGGCCGACCTTCGACCCGGCCTGGTTCGATGCCGCCGAGCTGCCGGCCGCGGCCGCTCGATGACCGACGACCCGAAGCCGGCGGAGTCCGAGAGCGCCGACGAAGCGCAGGAAGCCCGAGAGGAAGTGCTGCGTCGCCGGCGCCTCGCCGAGATCTTCGGCGACGTCATCCCCGAGCAGACCTCGGACGACGCCGACGAGTCGGGCGGGCCGGACCGGCGTACCGACGACGAGGCGCAGGAGGCCTGGCTCAGGAGCCAGGTCCCCCCGCATCACGGTTGATCAGAGACGCGTCAGCGGCTCTGATCGTTGGTCGTCGAGCAGCGAGTTCGGCTGAGGAACGAAGCCGAAACCGAGCGTGTCGAGACGTGGTGAGATGCCTAGACAGGCAACTTACGCTCCGCCGCGGCTCGCGAGCAGGTCGCGGATCTCCTCGAGCAGGGCGACGTCCGCTGGAGTGCCCTCCTCGGCAGCGGGGAAGAAGCGGTCCTTCGCCTTGGTGTAGGGCAGGACCACGAAGAAGTAGACGACCGCGGCGAGGATGAGGAACGCGATGACAGCGGTCAGGAACGTGCCGAGCGCGATGCCGTGCGGTGCCCAGCTGTCGAAGGTCGGGTTCTTGCCGATGATCTTGGCGATCAGCTGAAGCAGGACGTCGGTGAACGTCTTGACGACGGTCGCGAACGACACGGCCATGATCAGGCCGACGGCGATCTCGACGAGGTTGCCCTTCAGGATGAAGTTCTTGAAACCGGTCATGCGACCTCCTGTGCCGTGCCCGAGACGGGCGGTGTGCGGACAGGCCGCACGCTAGCGGCTCCAGACCACGCTCAGATAGCGCGTCGTCGCTGCCGCCGCGAGCTCGTCGGCGGTCTCCCGCGGCACCGCGAAGACCACCAGTCGCCCCGAGGTCAGGCCTGCGTCTGCGCCGGCGCTCTCCTTGGGTACGGCGATCACGGCGGCGTCCTCGGCGATCCGCTCCGGCGGCTGTCCGCCCTGCGGATCGGAGGCGACCAGCGTCACCTGCTGGCCCGGCGTGAGCAGGCCGACCACCCCGGGGTCCGGGAGCCGGACCGCCACCGCCACTCGTCCGGGGTAGCCGGCGAGGCGTTCCGCACCGGCCAGGTG
>JAEKKP010000077.1 GCA_019510315.1 Propionibacteriales bacterium | reverse complement strand
CTTGTCGCGGCGGATGTGCTGCTCACGGGTCTGCAGGGAGAGCCGGTACGCCGGCCGGCCGGCGGCGTCGACGGACACGCCCACGAGCCGCCCGGGCAGGTGCCGTTCGAGGCCGGATCGCACCGCCATGAACCCGGCGTGTGGTCCGCCGTAGAACAGCGGCACGCCGAAGCGCTGCGAGGAGCCGACGACGACATCCGCGCCCCAGGTGCCGGGCGCCTCGAGCAGCGTGAGGGCCAGCAGGTCCGCCGCGACCACCGCGAGCGCGCCGCGCTCGTGCGCCGCGTCGATCGTCGGCCGCGGGTCGAGGATCCGCCCGGACGCTCCCGGGTACTGCACGAGCACGCCCGACAGGTCGCCGTCCGGCAGGCCCTCGGTGAGGTCCGCCACGACGACCTCGATGCCCATCGCCTCGGCTCGGGTCCGCACGACCGCGATCGTCTGGGGCAACGCATCGGCGTCCACCACGAACGCCCCGGCGGTGCCCTTCGCGGCACGGCGTACCAGCGTCATCGCCTCTGCGGCCGCCGTGCCTTCGTCGAGGAGAGACGCGTTGGCCGTCGGCAGCCCGGTCAGGTCGGCCACCATCGTCTGGAAGTTGAGCAGGGCCTCGAGCCGGCCCTGGCTGATCTCCGGCTGGTACGGCGTGTAGGCGGTGTACCAGGACGGGTCCTCGAGCACGTTGCGGCGGATCACCGCGGGAGTGATCGTGCCGTGGTAGCCGAGCCCGATCATCGGCTCGGCGGGGTTGTTCAGCTCCGCCAACGCCCGCAGCTCGGCAGCCGCCTGCGCCTCGGAGGCCGCCTCGGGCAGGGCCAGCGCGTCGCCGGCCTTGATCCGGCCCGGCACCGCGGCGTCCATCAGGGCCTCGAGCGACTCGAAGCCCACCGCCTTGAGCATCTCCGCGACGGCGGACTCGTCGGGCCCGATGTGCCGGTCGACGAACGGGCGGGCTCCGAGCGGCGTGACGCGCGGACCAGTAGGCGTGCTGTCTGACATGAGGCTCCCAGGGTGCTCGTGATGGGTCACCTCCCCCTCTGTCGAGCACGACGTCGTGCTCTCCAGAGTTGCCTGTCCCGCACGGTCCTTGCGCCTGAGAGGTTCCGGGGAGGGATTGCCCCTTCGGCGCTCCGGCTCGGCAACGTGTCGCGTCACCGCCGGAGACTCTCCCATGCAGGGTGGTCAGCGCCTACAAAACTACCAGCCCCGCCCGGCCGGATCGGCCGAACGGGGCTGGTGAAGCGTCTGTGTCCGGGCTCAGCCGGACATCCGGGCCTGTCGCCGGGCGGCGAGCTCGTCGCTGGCGTGGGCGGCCGCGGCGTGGTCGTCGGTGGTGCGCTCGGACGGCAGCTCGGCCAGTGAGCCCTCGATCTCGCGCCAGACTCCGCCGATCGCGATGCCGAAGACGCCCTGGCCACCCTGCAGGAGGTCGATGACCTCGTCGTTGCTGGTGCACTCGTAGACCGACGCCCCGTCGCTCATCAGCGTCACCCGGGTCAGGTCGTCGGTCCCGCGAGCCCGGAGGTGGGCGACCGCGGTGCGGATCTGCTGCAGCGACACCCCCGCATCGAGCAGTCGCTTGATCACCTTGAGCAGGAGGATGTCGCGGAAGCCGTAGAGCCGCTGCGTGCCGGACCCGGTCGCGCTGCGCACCGTCGGCTCGACCAGACCGGTGCGGGCCCAGTAGTCCAGCTGCCGGTAGGTGATGCCCGCCGCGGAGCACGCGGTCGGACCGCGGTAACCGAGGTCGTCGGGCAGCGTCGAGACGTCGTCGTCGAACAGCAGACCCTGCTCGTCGGCCACGTGCGCCGCCTGGGCGGCGGCCCGCTGGGCCTCCGCGTCGAGCTCGGCCGCCGACTTGCCGGTTCCGTTGTTGGTGCCCACTACGACCTCCGAAGTCTCGCTTCGCTGAGCGTAACCCCTCCGGGACGTCGGATGCAGGCGAGGAGCCAGGAAAATCGCATCCGTGGAGTTACAGCGAAGACATCCCGAACGGTAAACCTGTGGTTGAGGGTTGGTCAAAGACACGGACCGGCGTGTCGCAAACCTTCAATGACTACTTCAGAGTTTGTGCGGCCACCGCAGGCGGTTCAGCCGGAGGGCTTCTCGAAGTCCTCGGGCGTGACGTGGTCGAGGAACTCGCGGAACTTCTCGACCTCCTCCTCGCGCTCGTCCGGTACGGCGATCCCGGCGTCGTCGAGGATCTCCTCCGCGCAGACGATCCGCGTCCCCGTGCGCAGCGCAAGGGCGATCGAGTCCGACGGCCGGGCGCTGACCTCGATCCCGGAGCCGAGGACCAGGATCGCGTAGAACACGCCGTCGTTGACCTCGGTGATCCGCACCTCGGTCAGCGCGTTGCCGGTCGCGTCCAGCACGTCCTTGAGCAGGTCATGGGTCAATGGCCTCGGCGGCACGACGCCCTGCTGGGCGAAGGCGATCGCGGTGGCCTCCACCGCGCCGATCCAGATCGGCAGGTAGCGCTCCCCCGCCGCCTCGCGCAACAGCACGATCGGCTGGTTGGAGGGCACCTCGACCCTGACTCCGACGACCTCGACCTCGCGCACACGTTCACCCTAGCCCCCGCGGTGGAGCCGCGGGCCGAGTGAGAGGTCGCTCAGCGCAGCGCGCGCAGGCCGGCGCGAACGAGTGTCGCGTGCAGGCGCAACGACAAGGTGGCGATCTCGTCGACCGCCTGAGCGGCCCGACCCTGGGCGCCCTCCTCGCGGCTGCGCCGGATCGGCGTCACCACCTGCTCGACCAGACCGATCTCACGATCGGCGGCCGTGCGGAAGGCGCGGAGGTGTCGTGGCTCGATGCCGAAGGCCGCGAGCTCCCCCGCCGTGCGTGCGACCGACAGCGCGTCGGCGTCGAAGTACTTCGTGCCCGCGCGGGTGTGCACGAGTCCGAACGCCTCGAGCTGCTCGAGGAGCTCCTCGGTGATCTCGGCCCTCTTCACGAGCTCGCGGCGCGAGACGCGCTCGTCACCATGGTCGGCGCGCAGCAGCTCTGCGGCCGCCGAGCCCTCACCGAGAGCGCCTGACGGCGCACTGCGGCCACCGTTGAGGGTCGGCGGCTCGACTCCACGGTCGAGCAGGTCGAGGTGCTCCTTGATCACCTTCAGCGGCAGGTAGTGCTCGCGCTGCATCCGGATGATGTAGCGCAGCCGCTCCATGTCGCGGGTGGAGTACTTGCGGTAGCCCGACGGCGTCCGCTCCGGCTCGACGAGGCCCTCGGCCTCGAGGAAGCGCAGCTTGGACTCCTTGATGTCCTCGTCGGGGAACTCCGCAGTGAGCTCGGCAAGCGCCTGCCCGATGCTCTTGCGGGCCGCCTGGCGCAACTCAGCCCTCCGTCGCGGCGCTGGCGAAGAACACCAGGCGGAACTTGCCGATCCTGACCTCGTCGCCGTTCTGCAGCAGCGCGTCGTCGATCCGGTCGCGGTTCACGTAGGTGCCGTTGAGGCTGCCGACGTCGTGCACCCGGTAGGAGCCCTCGGTCCGATGGAACTCCACATGGCGACGCGACACCGTGATGTCGTCGAGGAAGATGTCGCTCTCCGGGTGTCGCCCGGCGCTGACCACGTCGGTGTCGAGGAGGTAGCGGCTGCCGGCACCCGGTCCGCGCTGCACGATCAGCAGGGCGCTCCCGGCCGGCAGCGCGTCTGCGGCCGCGGCGTCCGCCTCGTTGAGGATCGCGCGCTCGTCGCCGTCGGCCTTGGCCGCCGGACCGCCGAAGCTGATCGTCGCCGTGGTCTCGACGGGCGACGGCTCGAGCGGGTGTCCGCACTGGGAGCAGAACCTCGCCTCGTCAGTGTTCTGGTTCCCGCACTGCGAGCAGGTCTGCATCCTGACCTCCCAAGTCGCTCTGGTCGCCGGCGTGAAACCCCTCGTCGCGCCTTCGGGCCGAGCACTACGGCCGAACCCTCAAGTCGAAGTGGAGGTTCACGGTTGTCGGGCCAACCTATCAGTGACCGGCAACCCGATGAGGCGCGAAACGGGTCAGGAGCTGACGAGCTGCTCGTACGCCGCGGCGTCGAGGAGCTCGACCGTGTCGCCACCCTCGGCGACGGCGACCTCGAAGAGCCAGCCGGCGCCGTACGGGTCGGTGTTGACCAGCTCGGGAGTCGCGTCGAGGCTCTCGTTGCGGGCCACGACCTCGCCGCTCACCGGTGAGTAGACGTCGCTGACCGACTTGGTCGACTCGAGCTCCCCGACCGTCCCACCGGCCGTCACGGAAGCGCCGACGTCCGGCAGCTGGACGTACACGATGTCGCCGAGGGCGTCCTGGGCGTAGTCGGTGATGCCGATCCGGACGGACCCGGCGGCCTCGCCCGGCGTACGCACCCACTCGTGCTCGGCGGTGTACTTCAAGTCGTCGGGATACAACGCTGCTCCTCTGGATCGACGGCGCGGACGGGTCCCGTGGGACCTGTTGGGATGAAACTACCGGGCGTGCCGCCGGTCAGTCCGGCTGGCCGGGCTCGGCGTACTTCGGGGGGACCACCTTGCGCAGCACATTCACCTCGACGTCCTGGCTCTGCTTGATCGAGACGTGGCCCTCGTCCAGCGCCACGTCGTCGACGAAGCCGCCGGGGAACTTCATGGCGGTCGTCAGGCTGTCCGGGTCGCCGATCACGTCGATGGTGAACGGCGACTTCAGCACGCGTCCGTCGACGTCGATGCCCCCGGTCGCGGCCTCGAACGACGTCTGGGCGACCACCCGCACGGAGTCGTTGAACTCGATCGCCTCGGCGCCGGCGTCACGCATCTCCTCGATGCCGTCGAGGAGCAGGTTCACGCTCAGGTGCGAGTCGGGGACCGTCACCGTGATCCGGAGACCAGGACCGTGCGCGGCCAGAGTGCCCGCGAGGATGCCCATCGTCGTGAGCTGCGTCTGCGCCTGGTTCAGCGCCGCGGCGGTCTTGTCGTTGCTGTCCTTCAGCGAGTCGCGGGTCGCCTCGAGGTCGGCGATGTCCTGCTCGGTACGACGGGACGCGGCCTGCAGACCGTTGAGCGCCTGGATGAGGTCGGCCTGGCGCAGGCCGGCGTAGTCGTCGTCGCTGCCGGCGATCCGCACCTGGGTGACCGCGGCCGCGCCGAGCACTGCGAGCAGCACGGCCACCACGACCTGTCCTCGTCCGGGGTGCACCATTGCCCTCAGCAGGCGGCCCCGCGCGACGTCCTCACTCATGCGTGGAACAGATGTCGGCGGATCGCGGCGACATTGGAGAAGATCCTGATCCCGAGGACCACGATCACACCCGTGGAGAGCTGAGCGCCCACACCGAGCTTGTCACCGAGGAACACGATCAGCGCGGCGATGAACACGTTGCTGACGAACGAGACGACGAACACGCGGTCGTCGAAGATGCCGTCGAGGAAGGCGCGGGCAGCGCCGAACACGGCGTCGAGGGCGGCGACGACGGCGATCGGCAGGTAGGGCTCCAGCCCGATCGGCACGTCGGGCTTGAGGAACAGACCCAGTCCCACCCCGAGGAGCAGCCCGATCACGGCAATCACGACGACCTCTTTCCCTGCGTTGTCTCCGGTGGCTCGGCGTACCGCAACGTCGGCACCTCTGCGGCCGGGAGCCGGAGCGACCCCACCGCGCGCATGGTGAAGCGGAGCCCCACCTCACGCTGCGTATCCAACCACTCGAGCCCGCTCGAGCTGTCGGCGAACCGCGACGGCAACGTGTTGCGGTCACCGATCGCCAGGATCCGGTACGGCGGGGTGACCGCCTGGAAGTTGACGGTGATGCCCTGGCCGCCATGGCGGATCGCCGAGAGCACCGTCAGCCGCTCACGGTTGATGCTGATCGCCTCCGCACCGGCACGCCAGAGGCCGTTGACGATCTTCTGGAGGTCGATGTCGAGGACCCGGTCACGCTCGGAGGCGGCGTCCTTGGCGTCGTCGACCGTGATCTCCACACCCGGACCGCGGACCGGCGACGTGCCGCTGCGCAGCCGCAGCAGGCTGAGCTGTGCCAGCAACCCGGTCGACGCCTGGGAGTTGCGCACCTGCTCGGCCTCGAGGCGGCTCGTCTCGATGCGCAGCTTGGCGATCGTGCGCCGGTCGGCGTCGACCGCGGTCTTGCGGTCCTTGACCTGCTTGATCAGCGCACGACGCTCGCGTTCCTGGCTGACGCTGTCCTGGGAGGTCTGCACGGCAGCGGTCACTGCGAGCACCGCGAAGATCGCGAGCACCAGCGCGCCGGCGAGCCCGATCGGTCGGCGCGGCCTGGGCAGCGGAGCGGCCTGCCGCCGCGCCGCGACCTCGGCGTAGTCCTCGTCGACCGCGTGCGCGGTGAGGTAGGCGAGCAGGCCCATCGTGACCTGGTCGGGCAGGGCGCGCTCGTCCGGCGGGCTCGACGGCGCCGTCGGGCCGGCCATCTCAGCCGGCCTCCAGGTCCGGCGCCCTGCGGTCGCGGTCGGCCAGCAGCTTGCGGACCTGCCACGCGTAGAGCAGTCCCGCCCACCAGTAGAGGCCGATCCCCCAGATCGCGAACGCCCAGCCGAACATCTTGCCCAGCGTCGCGATCGTGCCGTTCCCGTCGCCGATGAAGAGGAGCGGGAAGGCGTAGAGCAGGTTGAACGTCGCGGCCTTGCCGAGGAAGTGAACGGGCAGGGCGCTGTAGCCCCGCGTGCGCAGGAACGGCACCAGGCACCAGAGGAAGGCGTCGCGGGCCGGCAGGATCAGCGCGACCCACCACGGGATGATGTCGCGCAGGGCCAGCCCGACCACCACGGCGAGGATGTAGAGCCGGTCGGCGACGGGATCGAGGATCTCGCCGAGCTTGGAGGTCTGGTTCAGCCGCCGCGCGAGGTAGCCGTCGAGCCAGTCGGTGAAGCCCGAGACCATCAGGAGCAGGAGGGCCAGCACGTCGGCTTCGGGCCCCAGCACCAGCCAGAGGAACAGTGGTACGCCGAGCAGGCGCAGGGCGCTCACGGCGTTGGGCACCGTCCAGATCACCGACCGCTGTGCATCGTCGTCGCGTCTGGCCATGCGGGTACCCCTGCTGCCGCTCATGTCGGGGCCACCCTATCCGTGGGATCGGGCCCCGTCCGGCCACTCCCCTCGGCGCTCGCCGGGGTGTCGTTCAGGTGGTGCGCCGCACGACGATGCGGGGAGGTTCGCGCAGGCTCTGGCCGACCACGCAGTAGCGCTCGGTCGAGCGCGCCAGCCGCTCCAGCGCGGCGTCGTCGACATCCCCGGTGACCTCGACGGTGACCACCAGATCCTGGATCCCCACGGGCACGGAGCGGTCCAGGCCCAGCGTCCCTCGTGCGTCGAACGTCGCGTCCGCGCGGAGGCTCACGGCGCCGAGGTCGACACCCATCGCGGTCGCCACGCTGCGCAGCGTGACCCCAGCGCAGGCGAGCACGGCCTCGAGCAGCAGGTCGCCGGAGCAGGCGTCGGAGCCGTCGCCGCCCGTGGCCGGGTGGAGACCGGCTCGGACCGCCCCTGCGAAGCCGGCCACGGTGCAGGTGACTCCGTCGTCGAGGAAGGTGCCGGCGGCCGACACCGGGGTGAGGGCGGCGTCCGGGTCGTCCCGGTAACGCTCCCGCAAGGGCGCCTGGAGGGCACGCAGCATCGAGGAGTCCATGGTCCAGTATCCCGCCGCGGGCTGCGTTCGCGGTGCGCGACTGCGCTCAGGCAGCGCGGTGGATCTCGCAGCCGCAACGGGGGCAGTGCTCCCGCTGGCAGCAGTCGAGGTCCTGGCCGCAGCCGCACACGTCCGACGCCGTGGCGCCCGGCGCGAGTGCTGCTTCGGTGGTCATGTCGTCTCCTCGGTGGTCCCTTACCTAGAGGAAACGACCGGCCCCCGCGATACATGACGCGTTTCGGCCGGAAATGGCCCGATCGGGCCATACGGATCGACCGAACGACCCCGTAGCGTTCAGCGGCCGTCGAGCGGCCCCGGTGGCCGATCCGCCTCGACGCGGTCGTGCTCCCAGTCGATCGAGGTCACCGCCACCATCGCGAGCTCTCCTGTGTGCCGGTGCAGCCACTCGACCGTCCTCGCCACCAGCCACGGACCGTTGAAGTCGCCGCGGTCGTAGCCCAGCAACGAGCCGGGACGCCCCCGGCCGACGATCAGGCTGTGCAGCACCAGGCGCGACTCCTGCGGCCGGGGCTCCAGGCGGACGTCGAGCACGTGTCCGACGTTCCTGCCGCCGACGACCACGGACATCCCGAGGAGATCGTCCATCCGACGCAACGTCACGCCGGGTGCCGCCGGCGGCTGCCGGTCGAGCAGGCCCTCCCGCCGGACTCGCACGCGGACGTCGGAGCCGACGTGGTCGACGAGGTCGAGCCCGATGCGCATCGGCAGCTCGCGCCCGGCGTACTGCACCCCGAGGCGGATCCACATCTCCCGCAGCCAGCCACCGACACGTCCGGACAGGCGCGGGACCAGGGCCGCCGGACCGGCGAGCAGCCCCGTCACCGCGAGCTCGCGCCCGCCGCCGTCGGTGATCTCGAGGTCGTCGACGTTGCAGACCATCATCCCGTCGCTGTCGATGACCTGCCGGTCCTGGAGGTGCAGCGCGGCGTCGAGCCACGGCCTCTCGAGCCGGTTGGGATGCCGACGCTCGTCCGTGCCCTTCTCGGCCATGACCTCAGACTCCTGCGCCCATGTGCGTGATCACCATCAACGGAATCGCTGCCACGGCGGCGACGACGACCAGGACCAGGAAGATGGTGCCGAGCGTGTTCGAGAGCATTCCGTTGGCGTGCTCGCCCAGGTAGTCGCGGTCGTTGGCGACGACCAGGATGGGGAAGTACGTCAGCGGGAGGGCAACGGCGGAGAACACGACCGAGATCTCGGTGACCAGGATCGGGTCGACTCCGGTCATCAGCACGCCGATGGCGAGCAGGGTCGCCAGGATCAGGACCAGGTGGAACCGAGCCGCCTGCTTCGGCCGGACGAACTTGCCCCACTGCCACCCGAAGAACTGGGCGATCGAGTAGCCGGCCGAGAGACCTGTCTCGCACGCCGCCCCGAACGTGGCCGCCACGAAGCCGACGATCACGAAGGCCAGCCCGATCTTGCCCAGCGCCACCGCCGCCGGCAGGCCGACCTGACTCAGCGCCGCGACGTCGACCTCGAGCGGACCGAGCACGACCGCCGCGCAGCCGGCGATGGACAACGACAACAGGCCGCCCAGCGGGAACCCGATCAGCACGTTGGCCCGCATGATGCCCAGGCTCTTGTCGGTCCACTTCTCCTCCACGCCGCCGGAGGAGAAAAAGAACACCTCGTACGGCGTCATTGCGGCGCCGAACAGACCGATGGCGAAGTAGGCATAGGTCAGCCAGTCCTCCTTGCCCGGCTTGTCGAACGTCGCGGCCTGGGACGCGAGGTCGCTCCACGAGGGTCCGAGCTGCCACAGCGCGATCGCGAAGGCGACGAGCCCGAGGCCGAGGAAGCCCAGGACGTTCTCCATCACGGTGAACTTCGCGCGCCACAGCACGGCCCAGACGAGGACGCCGATGAACGGCACGATGAGAACCTCGGAGATCGAGGTCACGAGCATGATCGCGAGCGCGACACCGCCGATCTCCGCGATGAAGGTCATCAGGGTCACCGCCACCGAGGCCACCAGGTTCAGCACACCCATCCGAGGTCCGAGCCGTTCGCGGACGAGGTCGAACGTGGCGCGGCCGCTGCACGCCGCGACACGGCCCGACATCTCCGCGAAGACGCAGATGCCCAGCACTCCGATGAGCGTCACCAGGGCCAGGGACATGCCGAACCGCGCGCCGGTCTGGGCGTTGAACACGAGGTCGCCGATGTCGACGAACCCGCCGATCGCGGTGAGGATCCCGAGCGCGACCTCGAAGACCTTCTTCATCGCGAGCCCACCGACTGAGGGGACTTCTCCACGGCCTTGTCGAGCTTGTCGAGCTTGTCGCGCAACGCGTCGATCCTCTTCACCAGCCGACTCGCGGACTCGGCCGTCAGGCCGGGCGAGGCCAGCGTGACCCGCACCTCGACGAGCAGGGAGGTCGCCTCGTCGAGCGCGTCCCCCACGGCGGCGTTCGCGCTGTGCAGCGCGTCCGGCGGCTGGGCGACCTGGTAGCTCGAGATCTCCTTGCCGGTCGTCTCGATCGCATCGGTGGCGGTCACGACCGCATAGGTGTGGAACACCCCGTTCCGCCGCTCCTGCTCGACGGCAATCCGTGCCGTGCCCAGGCCGGAGATCGCGGTGCCGAGCACCCGGTCACTGGCGCTCTGCCAGGCCGACGTGCTCGACGGCCGGCCGGTGCCGCAGCCGCTGATCAGGGCTGCACCAGCAAGGAGCGCAAGCAACGGTCCGGCGTACGTCGACCCACGGCTCCGCCCACCCATGCCGCACGCCGTACCCCGCGCGCGCAGCCTTCATGCTCTCGCACACATCAGCGAGTGTGTGGATCCACCGCCACGCATGGCGCCCGTTGCGCCCGGGTACGACAGATCGGCGAGCCGAGGAGGTGCCCGATGAACGACAACGCGTGGGCCGGCGTCCTGATGATCACGCTGGCGGTGCTGATCGCCATCGGCTTCCTCACGGTGTGGGTGCGCGACCGGGTCCGATCCCGGGAGCAGGCAGCCGACGTCGAGCGGACCGACGAGGCCACGCTCGGCGCGCCGTCGTGGGAGGACGCGGCCGAGCGGCCGCGCGACACATCAAGGGAGAGGCGACACTGACATGGAATTCCTTCTCTGGATCCTGGCCGTGATCCTGGTGATCTCCGGCATCGTCAGCCTGGTCCGCGGAGCCGTGCTCTGGGGCATCGTGCTGATCATCGTGGGCCTGCTCGTCGGGCCGGGCGGCGTGAGCATCTTCACGTGACCGACAGCGACCGGTACGCCGAGGCGATCGCGTCCCTGGCCGTCAGGCACGGGTTTCGTCTCGGCGTTGCCGAGTCGCTGACCGCCGGCAAGATCGCGACCCGGCTCGGAGCAGCCCCCGACGCGTCCGAGTGGTTCCGCGGAGGAGTGGTGGCCTACGCCTCCGCGGTCAAGTTCGACCTCCTCGGCGTCCCACCGGGTCCGGTGGTGACCGCTGACTGCGCACGCCAGATGGCGGCCGGCGCCGCGAAGGTGCTCGGTGCCGATGCCACAGTCGCGGTCACCGGTGTCGGCGGTCCGGATCCGGAGGAGGGCTTGCCTCCCGGCACCGTGTACGTCGCCACCTGGACCCGCGGCGTCCACGGTTGTTGCGAGCGCCTCGACCTCGACGGCGACCCGACGGAGATCCTGGCGCGGACAACAGAGACCGCTCTGCACCTCCTGTTCGAGGCGATCCGTGACGCGACGGTCACGAAGGCGGAGCTGGGGACGAGTGCCTCGCCCGCAGCAGCCTCCTGACGAACCCACGGGCTCGCAGCAGGACGGCACGCGCGCGCCCCGGTGCCTGCGTGGCGCTGCTTCCGCGGGACCACCCGGAGCTGCCGCTGCGGTGCAACGGCAGCATCTCCACCTCCAACGGGAGGCAGCGGCGATCCGGCGACCCGGCCATGCTTCGACTGTAGACCGGCGGCGGCCACGCAGCGCGCATGCGGCGGGGTCGATCGGGTATCCGCGGCAGATGAACCAGCCACCGCAGCAGCAGGAGCCCCCGGGGAGCCAGGCCGCCATGCGGCCGCGGCCCGATTGCGGTGAGGAGAGCTACGAGGGCCACGACCGCCTCCATGGCAAGGCGGCCCTCGTCACCGGTGCCGACAGTGGCATCGGCCGTGCCGTGGCGATCGCCTACGCGCGCGAGGGCGCCGACGTGCTGATCTCCTACCTCGACGAGCACGACGACGCTGCCGAGACTGCCAAGTACGTCGAGGACGCCGGCCGGCGCGCGATCCTGGTCTCGGGCGACCTGGCCGACCCGCAGCACTGCCGGGACCTCGTGGCGAAGGCGGTCGAGGAGTTCGGCCGCATCGACGTGCTGGTCAACAACGCGGCGTACCAGATGACCCACGAGACGATCGAGGAGGTCTCGGACGAGGAGTGGGACCACACGATCGCCACGAACTTCTCGGCGATGTTCCACCTCTGCAAGGCCGCGCTCCCCCACATGCAGGCGGGCTCGTCCATCATCGGCAGCTCCTCGGTGAACTCCGACATGCCGAACCCCACCCTCGCGCCGTACGCGGCGACGAAGGCCGCCATCGCGAACTTCTCGGCCAGCCTGGCGCAGCTGCTCGGCGATCGTGGGATCCGCGTCAACAGCGTGGCGCCCGGACCGGTGTGGACGCCGCTGATCCCCTCGACGATGCCACCGGAGAGGGTCGAGGAGTTCGGCGACAACACTCCCCTCGGTCGGCCGGGGCAGCCCGTCGAGCTGGCTCCGGTCTACGTGTTGCTGGCCTCCGACGAGGCCAGCTACATCTCCGGCGCCCGCGTGGCCGTCACCGGCGGCAAGCCGATCCTCTGAGCGTCACGGCCCGGAGGTCGGGCTGGCGGTCGGACTGGTGTCACGGGTGGCGCCGCCGGTCGGCGTCGCGTCCGGTGAGGACGTCGGGCTCGGGGACGGGCTGGACGTCGTGGGCGTCGACGACGGGGACGGCGACGGCGTGGGACTCGGAGAGACCGGGCGCCGGGTCTTGGACGGCTCGGGCCTGGACGGCTCCGCAGACGGGGTCGCCGAGGACGTCTCGGGTGTCGTCGTGGGGGTGGCCGTGGGCACCGGCACCACCTTGATGAGGCTGGCGGCCGCTGCCAGCACCCGTGCCGCGTCGGCGACCTGCAGGTCGCCGGCATCGCGCGCCTTCACCACGTCGGCCTTCAACGCTCGCAGCTGCTGGAGGGCCACCCCGAAGTGGTGCGCCGCGAGGGGGGAGTCGATCCGCTCGAGGACGACCGCGAGGTGCGGCACCTGGTCCGCCGCCGACGGCGGCGGCGTACTGCTCCCGCATCCGCCGACGACCAGGCCCGCGATGAGCACGGCGATCGCCCCGCGGTGCGGTGCCTTCGGG
>JAEKKP010000076.1 GCA_019510315.1 Propionibacteriales bacterium | reverse complement strand
GGGCGGCGAATCCGGTCGGGTCGCCACCGTAGGACCTGAGCTCCTCGGCGGCGTACCTGCTCATCGCGTACCCCACCATCGCGCCCACGCCCGCGCTGGAGACCTCGAACCGCTCGGCCGGCAGCCGTGCGGCGAGCAGCCGTTCGCCGACCGGCGACCGGCAGACGTTGCCGATGCACACGAACAGCACCCGGAACGGGGCGGCTGAGGTAGGCGGCGAAACGGACACAAAGTCCACGATAGACTCGGCCGGCGTCCTTCGACGCACGTCCCCGAATCAGCGAGACCAGTCTCACCCTGCCCGAAAGGCATCCGCCCCCCATGTCGCTCAGCACCCGTACCGACCTGCGCAACGTGGCGATCGTCGCGCACGTCGACCACGGCAAGACCACCCTGGTCGACGCCATGCTCCTGCAGGCAGGTGCCTTCTCCGCCCACCAGGCCGAGGGCGTCGCCGAGCGGGCGATGGACTCCGGGGAGCTGGAGCGCGAGAAGGGCATCACCATCCTGGCCAAGAACACCGCGGTGCACTACGCGGGTCCGGCCGCCGAGGGCAAGCCGATGACGATCAACATCATCGACACCCCGGGCCACGCCGACTTCGGCGGCGAGGTCGAGCGCGGGCTGTCGATGGTCGACGGCATCGTGCTGCTCGTCGACGCCAGCGAGGGTCCGCTGCCGCAGACCCGGTTCGTGCTCCGCAAGGCGCTCAACGCGGACATGCCGGTGATCCTCGTCGTCAACAAGACCGACCGCAGTGACGCCCGGATCGCGGAGGTCGTCGACGAGACCTACGAGCTGTTCATGGACCTCCTCGACGAGTCGCACAGCCAGGACGCCCTCGACTTCCCCGTCGTCTACGCGTCGGGCCGAGCCGGCATCGCGAGCCTGGAGGCGCCGGCCAACGGCACCATGCCGGAGGGCGACAACCTCGAGCCGCTGTTCCGGACGATCCTCGAGACCATCCCCGCGCCGACGTACACCGAGGGCGCGCCGCTGCAGGCGCACGTGACGAACCTCGACGCGAGCCCGTTCCTCGGCCGGCTCGCCCTGGTCCGCGTGCACGAGGGCAACCTCCGCAAGGGCCAGAACGTCGCCTGGATCCGCCGCGACGGCTCGACCAAGACCGTCAAGATCACCGAGCTGCTGGTCACCGAGGGCCTCGAGCGCAAGCCCGGCGAGAGCGCCGGACCTGGCGACATCGTCGCCGTCGCGGGCATCCCTGAGATCACCATCGGCGAGACGCTGGCCGACCCGGAGAACCCCCAGGCGCTGCCCCTGATCCACGTCGACGAGCCCGCGATCTCGATGACGATCGGCACCAACACCTCGCCGCTCGCCGGGAAGGGCCCGACCAAGAACACCAAGGTCACCGCCCGTCTGGTCAAGGACCGGCTGGACAGCGAGCTGGTCGGCAACGTGTCGCTGCGCATCCTGCCGACCGAGCGCCCGGACGCCTGGGAGGTCCAGGGCCGCGGTGAGCTCGCGCTGGCGATCCTCGTCGAGCAGATGCGTCGTGAGGGCTTCGAGCTCACCGTCGGCAAGCCGCAGGTCGTCACCAAGGAGGTCGACGGCAAGGTGCACGAGCCGGTCGAGCGGCTGACCATCGACGCACCGGAGGAGTACCTCGGCGCGATCACGCAGCTGCTCGCCGTCCGCAAGGGCCGGATGGAGCAGATGACCAACCACGGCACCGGCTGGGTGCGGATGGAGTTCCTGGTCCCGGCGCGCGGTCTGATCGGCTTCCGCACCGAGTTCCTCACCGACACCCGCGGCACCGGCATCGCCCACCACGTCTTCGAAGGCTACGAGCCGTGGGCCGGCGAGATCCGCTCGCGGTCGCAGGGCTCCCTGGTCGCCGACCGCACCGGCGCGGCGACGGCGTACGCGATGACCAACCTGCAGGAGCGGGGCGTGCTGTTCGTCGAGCCGGCCACCGAGGTCTACGAGGGCATGATCGTCGGCGAGAACTCCCGCGCCGACGACATGGACGTCAACATCACCAAGGAGAAGAAGCAGACCAACGTCCGCTCCTCCACGTCGGACAACTTCGAGAAGCTCATCCCGCCGAAGAAGCTCAGCCTGGAGCAGAGCCTGGAGTTCTGCCGCGAGGACGAGTGCGTCGAGGTGACCCCCGACTCGGTGCGGATCCGCAAGGTCCACCTCGACGCCAACGAGCGCGCCCGCGCCACGGCCCGGGCGAAGCGCAGCTAGCTAGCCCCGGTGACCGGCACACAGCCGGTCCGGAGCGCCACGACGTCTGCGAGGACCTCCCGCACGTACGCCGCGCGATGCATCGCGTCCTCCCAGACGAACCGCACGACCAGCCAGCCCAGCCGGGTCATCGCGGTGTAGCGGCGCACGTCGTAGCGGAACGCCTCCGGCAGTGCATGGAACTCGAACGACTCAGCCTCGATCGCGACGCGGAGCACCGGATCGACGAGATCTGCGTGCCCGATGGTGCCGACGGCTCCTTGCGGCACGACCCGCAGTCCCGGTACGTCGAGCGCGATCGCGCGGAGCACCGTCTCGAACGGGTTCGCGGCAGCCGGGTCAGCAGCACTTGCGACTTCGAGCGCCGCGGCGCGACCGGTGCGCGGCGCCGACGCCGCGGCAGCGATGAGCGCAGCCTTCGAGACCTTGCCCGACCGGAGTGCAGAGTCCGCCACGCTCAGCGCCTCGTCGAACGGAAGGGTGCGCGCGCAGTCGACGACTGTCCGCACCGGATCGGTGACGCAGGCCGCACGCTCCGAGGCGCTGAGCATCGCCCAGTGGAGATCGACGCCCGAGCCGTCCATCCGGCTGCGGGTCCGCAGCACACTGATCGACGGTCGCTCCGGCGCGGTCTTCACCTTCCATCCGTGTGCGAGGGCCGCACTCAGGTGCGACACCACGCCTCCGAGCCGAGCCGCGGCCGCCCGGGCCTCGTCGACCGCCGGGACGGCGTACCGGTTGCGCGCCAGGCGGACGATGCATCCGTCAGCGAGTGCGGCATCGAGCTCCGACCGGGAGCAGACAGACAACAGCGACCCACGGTCGGCGACACCACCGAGGCGCTCGAGAACCACCTGGATGTCCATGCGCGCCATGGTCGTCGACCGACGGCGATCCCCGCAGACTGCGTCCACAGGCCGCCGTCATGCACTGCGAACAGGCAGTTCGACCAGAAGGCACGCGGTCCCCGCGGGTAGGGCGGGCAGGCGGACCGAACTGCCTGTTGGCCGGTCGGCCGGTTAGCCCCGGTCGTAGACGGAGCCCTGGGTGATCAGCGACTGCTGGTCGGGGCGGGTGTCGGCGTCGCAGTAGATCGGGTAGGAGTCCCCCGGGGCCGGCCACTCGGCGGCGTCGACGTTGGCGATGCCGGTGAGCTTCTTCGTGGTCGAGATCGCGTGGAGGTACGCCGTGCAGGCGGCGTCCAGCTTGGCCCACCGGGCGTCGGGGACCGCGAGGTAGGGGCCGCTCGGGCCGTTGCGGATCGACTTCGGACCGGGGAACGATCCGGCGGCGACCGCGTCGCGCGCCTCGATCACCGCGATCCGCTCCCGGTCGTGGCGCCGGGCGCAGTCGACGTACACGAGCGCCCGGCTCTCGATGCAGGTGCGGCGACCGGTGGGCAGCGCCTTGGTGAGGAGGGCGGCGTACCGGACGGTGTCCGGCTCGGCCCAGGTCAGGGTGCAGGCGAAGACACGCTGCCCCTTCGCCCATTGGTCGGGCGCGGCCGGCGCCCAGCCGAGGGTGGCGCCGGTGGGGAGCTGCGGCTGCATCACCGCGTTGTCCACTCCCCCGAGGGCGACGGCCTTCGCCAGCGGGTCGGCCATGCACCCGGCGGCGACGCTGCGCGCGACCTGGTCGTAGAGCGGCGTCTCCGGGCGCAGGAGCGTCGCGTAGTCGGTGAGCTGCGGCTCGAGGTCGGGCAGCCGCACCACCTTGTAGACCTCGACCGCGTGGTCGGCGCCGCAGTCGACGCGACCCGTGAACGCCGGCCGATCGGCGAGGGCCCGGGCCGCGACGAGGTAGGGCACATCGAGCTTGGCGGACAGTCGGAGGATGTCCTGCGGGTCGGCACCGAGGCGGGCGCCGGTCCAGCAGGTGCCCTCCTCGACGGCTCCCGATCCCGTGTCACCGCCGCCACTGGTGCCGCCGACGCCGGGCAGCGAGGCGTGCGTGCAGCCCGCGCCCAGGACCGCGACGGCCGCGAGCGCGACGAGAAGGCGCACGCACGACGGCATCGGGAGGGCCTTCCTGGTCGGGGCGTGGAGTGCGGTCATCCTAGGCGGGACTCCACGGCGGGACGGCCAGGCGTCAGTAGGCGCCGCGGGAGACGAGCACGGCCTTGACCGTCTTGATCATGATCACCAGGTCGATCACCATCGACCAGTTGTCGACGTAGTACAGGTCGAGCCGCACCGCCTCGGACCACGGCAGGTCGGCGCGGCCGGACACCTGCCACAGCCCGGTCATCCCGGGCCGGACGAGGAGCCGGCGGTGCGTGTCCTGCTCGTAGCGCTCGTACTCATTGACCAGCGGCGGTCGCGGGCCGACGAGGCTCATCTCGCCGCGGAGCACGTTGAACAGCTGGGGCAGCTCGTCGATGGAGTACTTCCGGATGAACCGGCCGACCCGGGTGACCCGGGGGTCCTCGCGGATCTTGAACAGCACGCCGTCGTGCTCGTTCGCGTGCGCCAGCTCGTCGAGCCGCGACTCCGCGTCGACCACCATGGAGCGGAACTTGATCATGTCGAACTCGGCGCCGTTGGCGCCCACCCGACGCTGCCGGTAGAGCACCGATCCGCCGTCCTGCAAGCGGATCAGGAGCGCGACGAGGAGCAGCAGCGGCGAGAGCACGAGGATCCCGCCGCCGGCCAGGACGACGTCGAAGGTCCGCTTGGCCCAGCCACCGGCGCGGTCGCTCTGCGGCTCCTCCACCTGCACGAACGGCAGGCCGGCGACGTGGCGCATGTGCACCCGCGGACCCGCGATGTCGGTCAGCGAGGGGATCACGAGCATGTCGAGCTCGAGGCCCTGGAGCGCCCAGCCGAGCCGGCGCAGATCGGCCGCGGACGAGTACGACCCGCCCGCCACGATGACGCCGTCGACGTTCATCTCGATCGCCTGGTGGCGGACGTCGTCGATGTCGCCGAGCACCGGGATGCCCATCTCCTCGGCCTGCTGGCCGCGCGGCACGCACATGCCGACGACCTTGTAGCCCATCCAGGGCGCGCGCTCGAGCACGTCGACCAGCTCACGCACGGCCTGCTGCGAACCGAGCGCGATCATCCGGATGGACAGTCGCCCCTGCTGCCGGGCGACGTGCAGCGTGCGCCGGTCGATGTAACGGGCGAGCAGCAGCAGCGGCGTACCGAGGAGGAAGAAGAGGATCGGGTAGCCACGGCTCGGGTGGTGGCTGGCGAGGAAGCCGAACATCGAAGCGACGCCGAAGGTGACCAGCGAGGCGGTCGCGATCGCGCGGAACTCCTCGAAGCCGGCGCCGTAGTTGCGCACCCGGTAGGCACCGAAGACCACGAGCATCCCGAGCCAGAGCAGGATCATTCCGGGGCCGAGCAACGGCAGCCAGTGGTACGGGTACGGCGCCTCGAACCACAGGTCGTCGATCACCTTCTGGTAGAGCCACGCGACGCACGAGGTGACGAACAGGACACCCGCGTCCATCAGGAAGATGCCGACCAGCATCTGCCGGATCCGCTTCTGCAGACGGGTCCGCTGCTGGCGCTCCGGCTCGTCGACGACCACCGGCGGGTCGGGGGCGGGCTCAGGCTCGGGGATCGCTGAAGGCGGTGCCATCAGCTCCTCTCCCTCCTCCGAGAGCGTGTCGCTCATCGCCGCCGAGAGTACGACGAAACAGCCGGCCGCACGTCGAGGAGATAGACGAACGCGGCAACGGTGCCGGCGAGGGACAGCAGCCCGATCGGGCTGGCGAAGACGATGTGCGCGACGAGGCTCAGTCCGAGGATCCACAGCCACGCCGGCTTCGTCAGCTTGTCGGCAGCCGTGAACACCGGCGCCGGGCGGACCAGGGCGTCGATGAGCGCCCAGGCCTTGACCGCGGCGAGCACGAGATACAGCAGGCCCAGAACGCCGGATTCGAAATCGAACGCGTGCACAGGCCAACACTAGGACCACCGCGGGCGCCACGTCCGGCGTACCGGAACGTTCGCGTTCCGCTGCGGAGACGCGAAGACCCCCGGGCCGGAGCCCGGGGGTCGTCGATCGAGCGTGGGGTCAGGAGGCCTTCGGCGCGGTCTTGCGCGCAGCAGCCTTCTTCGCCGGAGCCTTCTTGGCGGTGGCCTTCTTGGCCGGAGCCTTGGTGGCCGGAGCCTTCGGGGCGGACTTCCGCTTGGCCGGCTTCACCGAGGCGACAGCCTTGACGCCGTCCTTGCGGATCGCGGCGACGAACTTCTCACCGCGGGTCGCGAGCTCGGCGTAGGTCGAGTTGAGCTCCTCGAGCGCGTCGTTGAGCAGGGTCTCGAAGCGGGCCGGGAACTCCCGCGCCTCCTTCTGCAGGTCCGCGACGCGGGCCTCGAAGCGCGCCTGCGCCTCCTTGGCCTCGCTGCGCAGCTCCTCCACGCGGGTGCGGGCCTGCGCCTGCAGCGCCTCGGCGGAGGGACGCTCGACCTTGGCGACGCGCGCCTGCACGCCGGACACGCGGGTCTGCACGTCGGCGAACCGCTCCTGCGTGGCCTTCTGGGCCTCGGTGGCGTAGCCACGGGCGAGCTCGACCGCGAGCTCGGTCGCGCCGGCGACCGCGAACAGCGGCTTCACGGCTTCGGTCTTGAACTGGTCGACGTTGAACTGGGTCTTGGCCATGTCAGCTTCCTTCTGTTGGTGTCGCCTGACCGGCGTCGCCGGTCCGGACGTCTGTGGGGTCGTGCGCCTCGTCGCTGAGGGGCACGTCGTGCGGTGGCTCCTGTGCCGGTACGTCGCCCAGGTCGGCGAGCGCGGACACGGCCCGGAACGACTGGTACACCTCGAGCAACGCCTGCTTCTGCCGCTCGGTGAGCACCGGATCGCCGAGGATCGCGAGCTCCACGGAGCGCACCTCGTCGTCGTCCGGGTTGAGGATCCCGGCCTGCACGTAGACCTGCTCCGCCGAGATCCGCAGCGCCTTGGCGAGGGCCTGGAGGACCTCCGCCGACGGCCGCCGCAGCCCGCGCTCGATCTGGCTGAGGTACGGGTTGGAGACCCCGGCCTGCTCGGCGAGCTGGCGCAGGGACAGCTCGGCCGCGACCCGCTGCTCGCGCAGGTAGCCGCCGAGCGACTCGACGGTCATCCCGACCTTGGACTTCTTGGGCACACCCCCATCCTGCTAACTCTTGCTAGCACTTGCAACTCGGGAGGCGGTGACGACGGTCACAACGCCCTTGCAGTACTGAAGATTTCAACGATCTGGGGTGCTAGCAGGACGCACGGAAATCGCGTGGCCGACCGCTCACTAGGCTGGGCCGCATGCTGCCGGTCATCGCCGAGGTCGTCCGTTCCGGGTTCGTCGAGGGCCACCACCACGGGTCCGTCGTGGCGCTCGGCGCCGGCGGTGACGTGGTCTTCGAGTCCGGCGACATCGGGACGCCGATGCTGCCCCGCTCGTGCAACAAGCCGCTGCAGGCGGTCGGGATGGTGCGCGCCGGGCTCGACCTCGACGGCGAGCTGTTGGCTCTGGCCTGCGCCTCGCACTCCGGGGAGGACTTCCACCTCGACGGGGTCCGACAGATCCTCGCCAGTGCCGGCCTCGCCGAGTCCGCGCTGCAGACGCCACCCGCCTGGCCGCTCGACGACGCGGCGACGGAGCAGCTGCTGCGCAACGGCGGCGCCAAGTCGCCGATCCAGATGAACTGCTCGGGCAAGCACGCGGCGATGCTCGCGACGTGCGTCGCCAACGGCTGGCCGACGGAGACCTACCTCGACCCCGCGCACCCACTGCAGCAGGCGATCGCCGCCACGTTCGCCGACCTGACCGGCGGACCGGTCGCGTACGTCGCCGTCGACGGCTGCGGCGCGCCCCTGCTCGGGACCACGCTGCGCGGGCTGGCCCGAGCCTTCTCCGTGCTCGCCACCAGCGACCGGCCGGAGGAGCAGCGAGTCGCGACGGCGATCCGGCGCCATCCCGAGTACGTGTCCGGCACGACCCGCGACGAGCTCGCCCTGCTCCGGGCGGTCCCGGGCGCGATCGCGAAGGCCGGCGCCGAGTCCTGCTACGTCGTCGCGCTCGCCGACGGGCGGTCGTTCGCACTCAAGACCGACGACGGGGCAGCCCGAGCCCGCCCGGTCGTGATGGCCGCCCTGCTCAACAGGCTCGGTGTCGACACCGAGCCCGGTGTCGACACCGACGCGGTCCGGCGTACCGGCCTGGCGCCGTTGCTCGGCGGCACCGTCGAGGTCGGCGAGATCCGCGCGACCCTCTGAACGCCGAGCTCGACCGCCGGCCTCAGAGCGGAGGCTGCGACGCGTGCGCCTGGACGGCGACGGCCTCCTGCGACGGCATCAGGATCCACAGCAGCGGGTAGATCAGGATCTGGCTGCCGGGCACGATCATGAGCAGCAGGACGAAGAGGAGCCGCGCAGTCCACGGCGCAATGCCGAAGCGCTGGCCGAGCCCCGCGCAGACACCGCCGAGGACCCGTCCGTGCTGAGGCCGGACCAGGCCCTGGTTGGCGAGACTCTGGTGGATGTCGTTCATGGCTGTTGCACTTCTCTCTCGATGGCGCCGGGGCTTCTCCCCGACACCTTCAGTCTGTGTCGCAGCGCCCGCCCGCACATCGGGTGAGCCCCTGCCCCGACCCTGAATCTGCTGGCCGCGGGTCTCGGGGTCGACGCCCGCGGCGGTCGGGACGGGTCGGGCGCGCGGTCTGGCACGATTGCCCGGTGCCCGTGCCCCAGCTCTGCCCGTCGCCGCGCGAGCTCGACGACCTCGAGCTGCTGCTGAGCGGGGCTTACGCGCCACGCGACCGGTTCGACGACGTCGTCACGCTCGACGCGCCGGACGGCGAGCTCGAGCTGGTCGACCCGGAGGGGCTGCCGCTCGCACGCCGGACCCCCGACGGGACACTGACTGCGCTGAGCCACCCGTCCCACGGGCCGTTTCGCCGTCTCCACCTCACCCCCGCCCAGGTGCGCGATCGGTACGCCGACGCGCTGACCGTGCCCGTCGCCGGGCCGTTGACCAGCGCCGACCTCGAGGCGATCGACCACGCCCGCGGCGGCAAGCCGGTCGTCCTGCTGGCCCTCACGGGTGCCGGGACCCCGCAGGGCCTGACCAGCGTCGGCCTGGTGCGCGCGACGCTGGCCGCGGCAACGGTGCTCGCCGACGCGCACGTCGTCGCCGTACCCCTGCCGTCGCACGGCGACGCCGACACCGACCACGCCCTCGGCCAGGAAGTGGTTGCCAACTACGCGCCCGGCGAGGTGGTCGCGACGACCGGCACGGGCGACCTGCCCGACGTCGTCGCCGCGGTGGTCGACCAGGACCAGCCCGCCGAGCGCGGTGTCGTCGTGTTCTTCACGGGTCTCTCCGGCAGTGGCAAGTCGACGCTCGCGCAGGCACTCAACGACCTCGTCCTCGAGTCCGGCCGACGCACCGTCACCAGCCTCGACGGCGACGTCGTGCGTCGCAACCTGAGCGCAGGGCTCACGTTCTCCCGCGAGGACCGCGAGACCAACATCCGCCGGATCGGCTGGGTCGCCGCCGAGATCGCGCGGCACCACGGCATCGCGATCTGCTCGCCGATCGCGCCGTTCGACGCGACCCGCCAGCAGGTGCGGGCGATGGTCGAGGCCGCCGGCGGTGAGTTCGTGCTGGTGCACGTCGCCACCCCGCTGGAGGAGTGCGAGCGGCGCGACCGCAAGGGTCTGTATGCGAAGGCCCGCGCCGGCGAGATCCCCGAGTTCACCGGCATCTCCAGCCCCTATGAAGAGCCGGCCGACGCCTCGGTGCGCGTCGACACCACCGGTCGCACGATCGAGGACGCGCTCGCCGACGTACTCGACGTGCTGCCGTTCGACCTGGCACCGACCCCCGCGAGCGGAGACCGCTGATGCACCCTCTCATCGTCGACCTCTGGACGACGGACGCCCTGCGCGTGCTTCTCGTCGCCTTCGGCATCGGCATCGTCGTCGGCCTGACCGGCATGGGCGGCGGTGCCCTGATGACACCGGCGCTGATCTTCCTCGGCATCAACCCCGCGACCGCGGTCGCCAACGACCTGGTCGCCGCCAGCGTCAACAAGTCGGTGGGTGCCGCCGTGCACTGGCGCACCGGGTCGCCCAACCGCCGGCTGGCCGGGCTGCTGATCTGCGGGTCGGTGCCGTTTGCGCTGGCGGGCGGCTTCATCGTCAAGGCTGTCGGCGACAAGGAGGCCCGCGCGGACTTCCTCACGACGGCGATCGGCTGGGCGCTGCTCCTGGCCGCGGGCAGCTACGCGCTCCGGATGTACCTCCAGCTGCGCTACGTCACCGGCGGCAACGTCCTTCCCGAGGAGATGCCCCGGGTGCGGACGGTGCCGACCGTGCTCGTCGGTGCCATCGGCGGCCTCCTGGTCGGGATCACCAGCGTCGGCTCCGGCTCGCTGATCATGGTCGCGCTGCTGCTGCTCTACCCGACCATGTCGGCGGTCAAGCTGGTCGGCACGGACCTCGTGCAGGCGGTGCCGCTGGTGATCGCCGCCGCGATCGGCCACGTCGTCTCCGACGGCATCGCCTGGGCGGTGCTGATCCCGCTGATCCTCGGCGGTACGCCGGGCACCTTCCTCGGCTCGCGGATGAGCACCTGGGTCTCGCAGTCGGTGATCCGGCGCGGGATCGTCATCGTGCTGACCCTGACCGGTCTGAAGATGCTCGGTGTCGAGCCCAAGGTGATCGGCTTCCTCGGCGCCGGCATCCTGCTGCTCGGTCCGCTCGTGTGGGGCTTCGTCCGGCAGGCGCACGGACTGCCGAACTTCGACAACGACTCGACCGCGTGGCGGGTGCCCGACCGGTCCCCTGTTCACCAGGACGACACCGAGGCTCCGTAACATCGGCGGCATGCGTCTCCTGCTCCTTCGCCACGGCCAGACGCACGGCAACACCGCGGGCGCGCTCGACACCGCCGTACCGGGCCTCGATCTGACCGAGCTCGGTCAGCAGCAGGCCGAGGCGGCTGCGCGCGCGATCGCCGAGCAGGGTGTCGACCAGATCTTCGTCTCGACGCTCGCGCGCACCCACCAGACGGCCGCACCGCTCGCCGAGCTCCTCGACATCCGACCGCAGGTGCTGCCGGGCCTGCGCGAGATCTCGGCCGGTGACTTCGAGATGGCCGACGACCACGACTCCATCGCCGGCTACATCGGCACGGTCGCGGACTGGATCGAGGGGCGTCTGGACGCGCGGATGCCGGGTGGCGAGTCGGGACACGAGTTCCTCGAGCGGTACGACGACGCGGTGGCCGAGATCCACCGGACCCTCGTCGAGTACGGCCAGGAGAGCGCGCTGGCGGTCAGCCACGGTGCCGCGCTGCGCACCTGGGTGTCGGCCCGGGTGCCCGGCGTGGAGTCGCACGCGAAGGCGACCGACCCGCTGCACAACACCGCCTGCATCGAGCTGGCCGGCGACCCGGTCACCGGCTGGCGGATCGAGGCGTGGCACTCCGAGCCGGTCGGCGGCGCCTACCTGGACGACCTGACCGCGCCCGACCCGACCGGCCAGGCGACCGATGAGGCCGCCGACGCGGCACCCGATCAGACATCGGACCAGACCCCGGATCAGGCGCAAAACTAGAACCTGTTCCACTTCCGTGAGACGATGCAAGGGCCGCCGTCGGATCTCGATACGATGTCCGCTGCCCTACGAGGGCGCCCCACCCGGGTGCAGAGCCACGAAAGGCCCCCATGACCCAGACCCATCCCGACTACCAGCTGAGCCAGCTCGACCAGCTGGAGGCGGAGTCGATCCACATCTTCCGTGAGGTCGCGGCCGAGTTCGAGAAGCCGGTGCTGATGTTCTCCGGCGGCAAGGACTCCATCGTCATGCTGCGACTGGCGGAGAAGGCCTTCTACCCGGCCAAGATCCCGTTCCCGGTGCTGCAGGTCGACACCGGCTACGACTTCCCCGAGGTGCTCGCCACCCGGGACAGCTGGGTCAGCCGGCTCGGCGTACGCCTCGTGGTGGCCAGCGTCGAGGAGGCGATCGCCAAGGGCATCGTGGTCGACGACGGCAAGACCTCGCGCAACCGGCTCCAGATCGGCACCCTGCTCAACGCCATCGAGGAGGAGGGCTTCACGGCCGCCTTCGGTGGCGGTCGCCGCGACGAGGAGAAGGCGCGCGCCAAGGAGCGGGTCTACTCACACCGCGACGAGTTCGGCCAGTGGGACCCGAAGATGCAGCGCCCCGAGCTGTGGTCGCTCTACAACGGCCGCATCCACGGCGGCGAGCACATGCGGATCTTCCCGCTGAGCAACTGGACCGAGCTCGACATCTGGCACTACCTCGGCCAGGAGCAGATCGAGATCCCGTCGATCTACTTCTCCCACCAGCGTCGGGTCTTCGAGCGTGACGGGATGCTGCTCTCCGAGAGCGAGCACAACCCGTGTCGCCCTGGCGAGATCGTCGAGGAGCGCACCGTCAGGTTCCGCACCGTCGGCGACCTGACCCTCACCGGCTGCGTCGAGAGCAGCGCCTCGACCATCGACGAGATCATCGACGAGATCGCCGTGGCGACGCTGACCGAGCGCGGTGCCACTCGTGGCGACGACCGGTTCTCCGAAGCGGCCATGGAGGACCGGAAGAAGGAAGGCTACTTCTGATGAATGCCACCCCAGAGGCACACCCGGGGCGGTCGATCGACCTCCTGCGCTTCGCCACGGCCGGCTCGGTCGACGACGGCAAGTCGACCCTGATCGGCCGGCTGCTGCTGGACTCGAAGGCGATCTTCGCCGACCAGCTCGAGGCGGTCGAGGCCACGAGCGTCTCGAAGGGCTACG
>JAEKKP010000088.1 GCA_019510315.1 Propionibacteriales bacterium | reverse complement strand
GAGGAGCACAAGCCGCTGATCATCTTCACTCCCAAGTCGATGCTCAAGCGCAAGGAGGCGGCGTCCCAGCCCGAGGCGTTCACCAACGGCTCGTTCACGCCGGTGACCGGTGACGCGGTCGCCGACCCCGACAAGGTCACGACCGTCCTGCTGTGCAGCGGCCGGATCACCTGGGACCTCATGGTCGAGCGGGGCAAGCGCCAGGGCGAGGAGCCGACCACGGCGATCGTCCGGATCGAGCAGCTCTACCCACGGCCGCTGGACGAGCTCAAGGGCGAGCTCGGGCGGTTCCCGAACCTGCGCGAGATCCGCTGGATCCAGGACGAGCCCGCCAACATGGGGCCGGCTCCGCACTTCCGGCTGAACCTCTTCCCCCACCTCGACCACGACGTGAAGGTCATCTCCCGGCCGGAGTCCTCCTCCCCCGCCGTGGGCCAGCACTCGCGGCACGTGGAGGAGCAGAAGGGCCTCATGGACGAGGCGTTCGCCTGATGTACTTCACCGACCGCGGCATCGAGGAGCTCCAGAAGCGCCGCGGTGACGAGGAGGTCACGCTGGCCTGGGTCGCCGACCAGCTGCAGGCGTTCGTCGACGTGCAGCCGGAGTTCGAGGTGGCCGTCGAGCGGCTGGCCACCTGGCTGGCCCGCGGCGACGACGACCCGGACGACTGACTCAGGTCCGACCCACGATCAGCGGTGCCGGTATCGCCGTGCCACCGAGAGCCGACCGTGCTTGCGAAGGTGGAGTGTCGCGACGTGCAGCCGGCGCTCGTGCCCGACGCGGCCCGAGGGCCAGGCGGCGTAGGCGAGCATCAGCTGTCCGCGCGGACCACGGAACGCCGACTCGCCACCGGGACCGGCGACACCGCGCCCGCTGGCGAGCAGCGGGCCCCGCTGCGGTCGGCGGCACGGGCCGTGGACCGTGCGGCAGAGGGCGTACCCGATCGCGTAGTGCCGGCTGTACCACCGGTTGCCGGAGTAGAAGAGGTAGAGCCGACCGTGGAACCGGATCATCGACGGGTTCTCGATCACCGGCCCCTCCCAGCCACGGGCGGTCCGGAGGAGCGTGTGGGCGCGGGAGCCACGCTGGAACCGGAGGCCGCTGCGGGCGAGCGGACGGATGCGCAGGGTCGAGCTCACCCTTCCGGGGATGCCCTCGGTCTTCCACAGCAGGAAGGTGCGGTGCCCGGACCGGAAGACCTCGGGGTCGATGGCGCTCTGGTGTGGCAGGCAGACCAGCGGATGCTGCCGTGCGTTCTTGAACGGCCCGAGCGCGTGCCGCGAGCGGGCAACGCCGACACAGCGCCGACCCGGGTGCCGGCGCAGCGGGGCGGCGTACGCCGCGATCCAGCGACCGCTCGCCGTCCGGCCGACCGACGGCGCCCAGCTCGGGACGAAGCGCCGCGCGCCCGCCGGATGCCGCGCGGACCAGGCCGGTACGCCGACCAGGGCGTCGTTGGTGCGATGCCCGCCGTGTCCGTGGGCCGCTCGAGCACGCCAGGTGCGGCCGTCGTGCGAGGTCATCATCGGAAGTGACCGCCGCGCGATCGTGGTGCTCAGGGCGACCCAGAGGTGGCCGAGCCGGAAGACGTCCGGGTCGGGGAACGACCCCCGGTAGACGCGGCCGGCGTGGAAGCCGTCGGGCCGCTTGGAACCGGCGGTCGCCGGCTCGGCGGCGAGGGTGGGGACGAGGAGGGCGAGGCAGACGAGGGTGGCGGCGGGGAGGGTCCGGGCAGTGATCACGAGACGGACGTTGCTTTCGTTCGGGACGGTGGGGACGCCCAGTATCAGGAGAAATGTCCGTGCCGGCAGGCGAATCGCCAGAACGAGGGCAACCAAGAACGTGTTCTAGGCTGTGCGCCATGAGCACCGGCCACATGCCCCTCCCGGCGGATGTCGACACCACCTATCCCCCGGCACCCTGGCGGATGCACGGACAGCTGTGGGTGTCGCTGTTCCGGGTGCGGTCCGGTGACCATCCCGACCGCGAGCCGGGCGTCTACGGCGTCGCGCTGGTGAAGTACGAGGAGCCCAGCCCGTTGACCTACGGCGAGCTCCTGGTGGCGCACATGGTGTCGACGGGCGGCTCGCCGGCGAAGGCGGTCAGCATCACCGACATCTGGGTGGACTCACCCGCGTCGGTCGCCGGCGGCCGTGAGCTGTGGGCGATCCCGAAGGACCTCTGCGACTTCACCTTCCGCAGCGAGCGGCACGTGCTCGCCACCACGACCACGTGGACGGCGTCGCTGGGTGATCAGTCGATCGCCACGGCGACGTTCGCCGACGTGTCGAGGATGGCGCCGCGCCTGCGGTTCAAGGGCGCTACGTGGCAGCAGCGCGTCGAGCCCGATCCGCGGGCCGGCCAAGAGGTGACCGCCTGGCTCACCGGGTCGTCGAAGGCCCTCCCCTGCCGCTCCTCCTGGTCGTTCGACCCGGACGGCCCCCTCGGCTGGCTTCACGGGAAGCACACGCTGGCATCCTTCCGCCAAGCCGACTTCCAGATGTCGTTCGGCTGAACGGCGCAGCCCGCTGCGCGTCGAGCCACTGCTGGTCGAACGCTCAGGCGATCGGGGCGTCCGGGTCGGGGTGCACGTCGCCCGCCGCCGGCCGTGCACCGCCCGACGGTGAGTCGGGGTCGATGTGCACATCCGGGACGGACGGCGCGGTCTCAGCCGTCTCCGCCGTCTCGTGGTCCTCCGCCGCACGCCGGGCCGCGTCACGGATCTCGAAGAGCTCGGTGGCGAAGCCGCCGACCGTGCCGGCGACGTCCTTGACGGCCGCGGTCACGATCGTCGCGACCTGACCGACGGTGCCGGCCGCGGCCTCGACGGCGTCCTGCAGTGCGTCCTTGCGGATCTCGGCCTTGCTCAGTCGCTCCTTCATGGCACCAGTGTCACGGCCTCGTCGTCCGCGGGCAACGTGAGCACGCTCTCAGGCCGCCGCGTCGAGGTCGGCGCCTGCCGACGTCGGGTCGGAGCCCGGCGTACGCCGCGTCGGCAGCGCGAGCCGGCAGATCTTGCGCGCCACGCTGAACAGCTGCCTGCTCAAGCCGCCGGTGTTGTACTCGATGCCGTACTTCTCGCACAGCGCCTTCACCTCGACCGACAGCTCCGGGTAGCGACGCGCCGGGATGTCGGGGAACAGGTGGTGCTCGATCTGGTGGGAGAGGTTGCCCGACAGGATGTGGAACAGCTTGCCGCCGGTGATGTTCGCCGAGCCGAGCAGCTGCCGGTAGTACCAGTGCCCGCGCGACTCGTTCTCGCACTCCTCCTCGGTGAACGTCGCGACACCGGCCGGGAAGTGGCCGCAGAAGATGATGTTGAACGCCCAGATGTTGCGGACCACGTTCGCGATCGCGTTGCCGGCCAGCGTCGTGAGGAAGAACGGCCCGGTCAGCGCCGGGAACAGCAGGTAGTCCTTGAGGACCTGCTTGCCGACCTTCCGCACGATGGGCTTGCCGACCTTCTTCGTCTCCTCCCAGGTGCGCTCGCCCGCCAGGATGCGCTCGGTCTCGAGGTCGTGCAGGGCCACGCCCTCCTCGAAGAACACCATCAGCAAGAAGGCGTACAGCGGGTTGCCCAGGTAGTACGGGCGCCACTTCTGGTCCTCGTCCATCCGCAGGACGCCGTACCCGATGTCCCGGTCCTTGCCGAGGATGTTCGTGTAGGTGTGGTGGATGTAGTTGTGGCCGTACTTCCAGTTCTCGCCCGG
>JAEKKP010000075.1 GCA_019510315.1 Propionibacteriales bacterium | reverse complement strand
ACGCCCCAGCGCTCCAGACCCTCACGGGCGAGCGGGATCAGCCTGCGCAGCGCCAGCTCCGAGGCCGAGACCTGCCCGATCCCCGGCCAGTAGACCTGGGCGTCGATGCCGTCGCGGGCGGCGACGTGGAAGTTCTCCTCGGCGGCGGAGAAGGACATCTGCGACCACAGCGGTCGTTCGTGCTCGACCAGCGCGCGGACCAGGCCGAAGTAGAACGCCGCGTTGGCCATCGTGTCGGCGACGGTCGGCCCCGCGGCCAGCACCCGGTTCTCCACGCGCAGGTGGGGTCTGCCGTCCACCACGTCGTAGATCGGGCGGTTCCACCGGTAGATCGTGCCGTTGTGCAGCCTCAGCTCGTGGAGCCCGGGCGTCCCGCCTGCCTCGAGCACGGCCAGGGGGTCCTCGTCGTCGGTGATCGGCAAGAGGGCCGGGAAGTACCGGACGTTCTCCTCGAACAGGTCGAAGATCGAGGTGATCCAGCGCTCCCCGAACCACACCCGCGGGCGCACCCCTTGGGCCTTGAGCTCCTCGCTGCGCGTGTCGGTCGCCTGCTCGAACAACGGGATCCGGGTCTCGGCCCACAGATCCAGGCCGAGCAGGTACGGCGAGTTCGCGCCGACCGCGAGCTGGATGCCCGCGATCGCCTGCGAAGCGTTCCAGTACGACGCGAAGTCCTCCGGGCTGACCTGGGTGTGCAGCTGCGTGCTCGTGCACGCTGCCTCCGGCATGATCGAGTCCGCCGTGGTCTCCAGTCGCTCCACGCCGGCGATCGAGATCGCGATGTCCTCGCCGCGCGCGTCCAGGATCTGGTCGCTGAGCAGCCGGTACCGCGGGTTGGGGCTGATCGTGCCCGGTGCGAGGTGGCCGGCCTCGAGGGTCGGCAGGATGCCGATCATCACGAGGTGCGCGCCGACCTGGCTCGCCCGCTCCTCGGCGTCGTTGAGGCTGGCGCGAAGGTCGGCCTCGAAGTCCGTGATCCCGCCGGTGCCGAGCCGTCGTGGGGCCACGTTGATCTCCAGGTTGAACTGCCCCAGCTCGGTCTGGAAGTCAGGATTCGCGATCGCCTCGAGGGCCTCGGCGTTCTTGAGGGCGGGCCGTCCCTCGCCGTCGACCAGGTTGAACTCGATCTCCAGGCCGGTCATCGGGTCCTCGGCCTCGAAGTGCGACTGGCGCAGCATCAACGCGAAGACGTCGAGGCATCGGCGGACCTTCTCGCGGTGTGCCGTGCGGTCCGCTCGGCTGAACTCCTGCTGGTCGACCTCCTGGCCCATGCCCAGACCCTAGAGCGGCCCGGCGTCCGACGACAGGGCCAGTCGAGGAGAACTGATCGCGAGGTCTCGACCTAGGACGCGTCCGGCCCCTGCGGCCAGAAGACAATGAGGTCGCCTTGCGTGATCGGCGTCCACGCACTCGGCGGGACCGCCCCGTCGAGGAGGTCGCGGACACACGCGGCCATCGCGTAGTCCGGGTCGACCTCGTCGCAGCGGTCGAGGGCGCACCAGGCCAGCGCTCCGTCGCCGTGCAGCCAGGCCGCGAACGCCAGCAGGGACGACGCCGCGGGCAGCAGATCGGGCGGACACCGCCGCACCAGGTCGCGCCACAGCTCGACGTGCGCGGCTGCGAAATGGCGGCTGATCTCAGCCCAGGCGACGTCGCGCAGCGCGGGCGCGGACACGAGCAGCAGCAGCCGTCCGGCGTCGTCCGCCCGAAGCCGGCGGCCGGTGCGCAGGTGTCGCCGCACCGTGCGCTGGATCCACCGGCCGTGCTCGGCGGGTTCGTGATCGAGATCGGCCCGGGCGGCCGCCTCCGCGACGGCGAGCGCGTCGCCGGCGTCGACGAGACGGAGGCCGGCCGCGAGCTGCTCCCGGCTGTCGTGGACGACACGACCACGCACCACCTGCTCGGCCGTGAACCGGTGCGCCCTGAAGTCGTAGGGCCTGCCCGGGTCGTCGGGCTCGCCGGCGTCGTGGAACCGGCCGTCGGCGACGCGCAGCACGTCGACCACTTCGACACCGTCGCCTTGCAGTCGTGGCACCACGGCGTCGTGGAACGTCGCCGCCGCCCAGGGGTCGTCGGTGTACAGGAGGAGCGCGACCTGGCGCACCCGGTGTCGTGCGATCACCGTGCGCAGCATGTCGACGACGGCCAGCTGGTCGTCCTCGCCGTCAGGCAGGTCGACCCGGGCGTGGAAGTTCTCACCGCCGCCGAAGGTCATCAGCACGACGGAGTCCGCGGGGTGGAACCCGAGCACCTGCGGCGCGAGCGCGACGAGGTCCTCCGAGCTCCGGGCGGTGAAGGTGGTCCTGGGCTGCCTCATGGCGGCCACGACACCCGACCTGCCGGACCCGTGCATGCGGCGCCGGCCGGGCTGTGGGAGCCATTGCCCGCCGGGCGCCTGTGGACGCCAACGGGCCGGCCGTACGTCGGTGCGAACCTACGATGGCCGGATGCGTGCCGAGTCGACGATCCTGCACGTCGACCTGGACGCGTTCTTCGCCGCTGTCGAGCAGCGGGACAAGCCGTCACTGCGCGGCAAACCGGTCGTGGTCGGCGGCGTCGGGGGACGCGGAGTCGTGGCGACCGCGTCGTACGAGGCACGTGCCTTCGGGGTGCATTCAGCGATGCCCACGGCGGAGGCACGGAGGCGCTGTCCCAACGCCGCCTTCCTTGCCGGCCGGTTCCACGCCTACCGCGAGACGAGTCGGGCGGTGATGGGGCTGTTGAGGAGCATCAGCCCTCTCGTGGAGCCGCTGTCGCTCGACGAGGCGTTCGTCGACCTGGAGGCCGCGAACCTGCCCGACCACTCGGTCGCGAGCGTCAGCGCGTTCGCGCGCGACCTGAAGGAGCGCGTGCACGAGGTCTCTGGTGGACTGACCGGCTCCGTCGGCATCGGGTCGTCGAAGTTCATCGCGAAGATCGCCAGCGACCTCGACAAGCCCGACGGGCTCGTCGTGGTCGCCCCCGGCAACGAGCGCGACCTTCTCCGGCCGATGCAGGTCACCGTCATTCCTGGCGTCGGCCCGGCGACGGCCGAGAGCCTGCGGCGCATCGGCGTGCACACCGTCGCCGAGCTCGAGGAGATCAGCGAGGACGAGCTGGTCCGCGTCGTCGGACGATCGCACGGCCGCAACCTCTACCTTCTTGCCAGGGCGGAGGACGACCGGCCCGTCGTACCCGAGCGGGAGACGAAGTCGATCAGCGTCGAGGACACCTACGACACCGACCATGTCGACGCCAGGCTGCTGCAGGCGCTGGTCGACCGGCAGGCCGGCAAGGTCACCGAGCGACTGCGCAAGGCCCGGTTGTCGGGTCGCACCGTGACGCTGAAGGTCCGGCTGCACGACTTCTCCACGCTGACGCGTTCGGCGACCTTGCCTGGTCCGACCGACGACGCCCGCACCGTCGCCCGCGTGGCCCGGTCTCTGCTCGGCGACGTCGACACCTCCGGCGGCGTCCGGCTGCTCGGGGTCGGCGTCTCGGGACTCGCGGACTGGATCCAGGACGACCTGTTCACCGATACCGAAGATCCGGACGACGCTGATGAGGGCGCGTGGGCCGACGACGAGACCGCGTCGGCGCTCGCCTCGCTGTCACGCCGACGCCTGTGGGTGCCCGGCATGGACGTCGAGCACGACAGCCACGGGCGGGGCTGGGTGTGGGGCTCCGGCCGCGGCGTCGTGACCGTGCGCTTCGAGACCGCCGACACTCCTCCGGGGAGGGTGCTGAGCCTCGCCGCCGACGATCCGTCGCTGCGTCCCGTCAGCCCACCACGCGAAGAGTGAGCCGGTCACCCGGCCGGGCCTGCGCGCACACGGGGAGGTCCTCGTCGACCAGCACTCCCACCACGGGATAGCCGCCAGTCGTCGGGTGGTCGTGCAGGAACACGACCGGCTGCCCGCTGGGCGGCACCTGGACCGCACCCAGGACCATGCCCTCACTGGGCAGCTCCTCGGGCACCTCCACACGCTCTCGTTCGATCGGCAGCCCGGTGAGCCGGAGACCGATCCGGTTGGAGTCGGCCGCCACCTCGTACGACGCGCCGTCGAGGCCTGCGAGAGCTGCCGCCGTGAACCAGTCCGCGCGGGGTCCGAGCACGATCCGCAGTCGGTCGCCACGCGGCACCGGCACGGCCTCGATCCCGTACGACGCGCGCCCGGGCCGGCCCAACGGGAGCCGGTCGCCAAGCGCCACCGGGCCGGGTCCGAGGCCGGAGAGCACGTCGCTCGACCGGGAGCCGAGGACCGGTGCGATGTCGATGCCGCCGGCCAGGGCGACGTACGAGCGCACGCCGTCGAGCGCCGGCCCGACCCGCACCTCGGCGCCGGCCGGCACCGGGACGGCTGCGCCCCAGCTCGCCGGCCGTCCGTCGACGCGGACGCCGCACCCGGCGCCCGTGACGGCCAGCGTCGTGGTGGCTCCGGACCTCAGGACGGCGCCGGTGAGGGTCGTCTCCAGGCAGGCCGCACCCTCCGGGTTGCCGACCAGCCGGTTCGCGAGCCTCAGCGCGGGCTGGTCCAGCGCACCCGACCTGGGCACGCCGAGATGGGCCCATCCGGGACGGCCGAGGTCCTGGACGGTGGTGAGGGCACCCGGGTCGAGCACCTCGAGCCAGCCGGCGTGGGCCTCACGCATCGACGAACCTCACCCTGGTGCCCGGCGCGAGCAGAGCTGGCGGGTCCGCCTCCGGTCGCCACACGGGCAGCGCGGTGCTCCCGATCAGCTGCCATCCGCCCGGCGACGACGACGGGTAGACGCTCGTGAACTCGCCGGCCAGCGCCACCGCTCCCGCGGGCACCCGCGGGCGCGGGTCCTGCCGACGCTGCACGCCGAGGTGTGCGGGCAGACCGGTGCAGTAGGCGAAGCCCGGAGCGAAGCCGCAGAAGGCCACGACGTACTCGGTCTCGCGGTGGATCCTGGTGACCTCGGCGCTGGTCACCTGCCACTGCCGGGCCACCTCTTCGAGGTCCGGGCCGTCGTAGCGCACCGGCACCTCGACCTCTGCACCGTCGGGCGCAGGTCCGTCGACCCTGGCGGGAGTGAGCGCGACGACCAGCTCGAGGGCAGCGTCACGGTCGGCGAGGCCGTCGAGCAGCACCGTGCGTGCTGCCGGCACGATGTCGATCGCTCGCAGGTCGGCCTCGCGGGCGCGGAGCGCCGCGTAGGCCCCGGCGACCTCGGTGACGCTGGCGCACTCGACGAGGAGGCCGTCTCGTCCGACCCGGCGCGCCTGCATGGCGCCAGTCTCGCGCACAGCGCGAGAAAGGCGCAGGAAACGTCGATCGAAATCCGTGGCTAAATGCGCGCGAAAATGGACCAGAAATAGGTGTAGGGCCCGTGAAAGTATGAGTTTCACGGGCCCTACGGGTGGATCAGCGGTGATGATCTGTTCCGGACCGGTCTCGCTCCTCGGCTCCAGCCAACCCCATCACCTGGCGGCTTCCGGTGGGTTGCCCCTCCGGCGGAATCCTCGGATCTTTGACCGATCCCCCGCTCCCTTGCGGGAGGCGGTAGGAGATTTCTACGGGACCCTCGGCACGGCGCGCAAGGGTTTGGGAGAAGTTTTTCCGGGTATTTTTCCAGTGCACAGGTTCGTCCACAGAAATGGCCCGGTCGTCCACATGGTCGGCGTTGTTTCCACACCTCCGTCCACAGGTTGCTGTGGAAAACTTGGGGGCTCATTCCGACCACCGACGGACGTCGTAGCCGGCCGTCTCGAGGGCGTGCCGGACAGCGCGTGCGGTCGCGACCGCGTCGGGTGAGTCGCCGTGCACGCAGACCGTGCGGACCCGGCCCGATCGCGCCAGCTCGACCGCGTTCGCCGCGACGCGGTCGGCGCCCTCGACCAGTGCGCCCGGATCGGTGCGCGGGACCAGGCGCCCCTCCTGCGTGTAGGCCCGGTCCGGGAACCCCTCGGGCACCACGACCCTGCCGTCGGTCTGCGCCAGGCGCAGCAGCGTCGAGTCCGGCAAGCCGAGCACAGGCAGCCCCGCACTGCCGGCCAGGACGGCCGCAGCCTGCTCCTCGTCGTCGGCGACGCGGTTGTACAGGGCGCCGTGCGGCTTCAGGTAGGCCACCTCGACGCCCGCCGGGGTCGCGGCCTCGACCAGGGCGGCCACCTGCTCGGCCACCCACTCCGCGAGCACGTCGGCGTCGACATCCATCGGCCGGCGTCCGAAGCCCTCGCGGTCGCGGTAGGAGACCTGGGCGCCCACCACGACGCCGGTCCGCGCGGCACCCTCGCAGACGGCCCGCATCACCTCTGGGTCGCCCGCGTGGAACCCGCAGGCCACGTTGGCGCTGGTGACCACCGCGAGCAGCCCGGCGTCGTCGGTCACACCCTCGCCGAGGTCGGCGTTGAGGTCGATGCGGCGGACCGGCTCCATGGGCCCAGTCTGCCCCGCGGCTGAGAAGTGGCTGAGAACCTCATCGGCCCGGCAACTTCGGGTACGTCCCGAGCGTCGTACCAGACAAGAAGGCACGATCCGTCAGGGGAATCCTCGGCCGGGCCGGTGCGTTGAGGAGTGTGAGCCCGCAGCATGCTAGCGCGGGTCACCTGAACAGATTGGGAGGCGGCAGTGACCACAAGTCGCACCGAGCGCGAGATCGAGGGCCGCGACAGCGTCGGCCTGTACCTCGACGAGATCGCGCGTACGCCGCTGCTCGACGCCATCACGGAGGTCGAGCTGTCGAAGGCCATCGAGGCCGGACTCTTCGCCGCCAAGCTCCTCGAGGAGGGTCGGGTCGGTCGCCGCAAGGGCGGTGCCCCCGGCTACGCCACGCAGGCCGAGCTGGAGTGGCTGGTGGAGGAGGGCGAGCGCGCGATGCAGCGCTTCATCAACGCCAACCTCCGCCTGGTCGTCTCGATCGCCCGCAAGTACGGTCGCAGCGCGATGCCGATGCTCGACCTCATCCAGGAGGGCAACACCGGCCTGATCCGCGCCGTCGAGAAGTTCGACTACGCGAAGGGCTACAAGTTCTCCACCTACGCGACCTGGTGGGTGCGCCAGGCGATCACCCGCGGCATCGCCCAGCAGGCGCGCGTCGTGCGGCTCCCCGTGCACGTCGTCGAGGAGCTCAACCAGGTGTCGTCCGCCCGTCGCACCCTCGAGCGCCAGTTCGGTCGTGAGCCGGAGCCGGAGGAGATCGCCACCGAGCTCGGCATGGATCTCGACCGCGTGCTCGACCTGATGAGCTGGGGCCGCGACCACGTCAGCCTGGACACCCCGCTCGACGTGGACGGCGACACGTCGCTGGGTGACCTGATCGCCCAGGAGAGCGCACCGGGCCCCGACCTCACCGTCCTGGACACCGAGGCGCGCGACCGGCTCAACACCCTCGTGGACCTGCTCGACGAGCGCTCTGCCGACATCGTGCGCTCGCGCTACGGCCTCGTCGACGGACGCCAGCACAAGCTGGCGGACATCGGTGCCCGGCACGGCATCTCGGCCGAGCGGGTCCGCCAGCTCGAGCGCGAGGCGATCGCGAAGCTGCGACGTCTCGCCGACCCCGACCTCGCGGCCTAGGGAGAGCGGGCTCCGACGATCCCCCGGCGAGCGCGGCGTCATCACTGACGCCGCGCTCGTCGTGCGTCAGAACGTGATGCCGCGCGCGGCGAACCGGTCGCGCACCAGCTGGGCGGCCTGCTGGCCGTCACGATCCAGCGCCTTCTCGTACGTCGCGTGGGCGGCGTCGGCGAAGGACGTGTCCGGCGCGTAGTCGAACTGCGAGTCGATCAGCGTCGTGTCCCAGGCGGCAGAAGAGAGCCCCAGGCCGGCATACCCCTCGCGGATCTCCCAGAGCGCCTGGGACCAGATCTGGCCGTCGTGGTGCACCTCACCGGTCTTGTCGGCGACCGTCATGTCGGTGTGGAAGCTCCGGATGCAGTGCTGCGGTCCGTCGGTGTAGGACGTCGAGTCCCAGTCCATCGGGCACGACGGATCGGCCGCCACCGGCCAGCCGTAGTCGTCGGCGGCATCGAGGCCGACACTCACGGCGAAGTAGTCACCCCATGCCTCGCCGATCGACCCGGCCTCCTCGCTGCCGCCGAAGCCCGGGACCTGCGAGGCGTGTACGGCGTGGCCGTACTCGTGCACGATCACCTCCGCGTCCTCCGCGTCGTCGACGCCGCCCTTCCCGAGCCGGACCCGGTAGGGCTTGTCGGTCTGGTAGGAGTTGTCGCCGCCGTACTGGTCGATCTTCACGTTGAAGGACTGGTGCACGATGCCGGGCAGGTGGACGCCGTCGAACCCGAGCGACTGCAGGTACTCCTGCGCCTGGTTGACCCAGAAGTAGGCCATCACCTGCTCGAACTGGTCCTGGCTGCGGTTGTAGAGGAACGTGTTGGTCGTGCTGAACGCGGGCGTCCCGGTCGCCGACTGCACGGTCACCCAGTCGCCACGCAGGTAGCCCGACCCGTCGAGGTGGCGCAGCTGCATGTCGCGGTACTCGCTCGCGGGTACGGCGGTCGCCGAGTCCTTCTGGTCGGTCAGCGACTCGTCACCGCTGGACTGCACGGGATTGACCATGAAGACCCGGCCGGTGCCGGTCGAGGAGCCGCTGCCTCCCTTGGTCGCGCCTGCGGGCGCCGCGGTCGCCAGCGGCACGCACACCGCCGCTGCGAGGGACAACGAGACTGCGGCACGGACCGCGGGCCTGGGGACATGCATGGGGACCTCCCGGATCGATCGGACACCGGACATCCTGCGGCATGGGGCGTCCCAGCGCCAGATCAGGCCCGTCGATCCGTGAGCTCGCCGTAGATCTTCTGCACCTCGCGGCGCAGGTCCTCGAGACTTCCGGTGTTGTCCACGACGTACGTCGCGATCGCCCGCCGGTCCTCAGGCGTGGCCTGCGCCGCGATCCGGGCGAGGGCGTCGTCAACGCTCCAGCTGCGGTCGCGCACCATCCGGTCGACCTGGACCTCCGGCGGCGCGTCGACGACGATCACGGCGTCGAAGCCCCCTCGATCGGGCGCTGCGGCCCGGCCGCTCTCGGCCAGCAGCGGGATGTCGTGGACGACCACGGCGCCGTCGGGTGCGTGCGCCTCGAGGTCGACGATCCGCTCGAACACCAGCGGGTGCACGATCGCCTCGAGCCGCTTGCGTGCCGACTCGTCGCCGAAGACGAGTGCGCCCATCGCCGGCCGGTCCAGGTGACCGTCCGCGGTGAGCAGCCCGGGGCCGAACTCCTCGACGACGGCTGCCAGGCCCGGTGTGCCCTTCTCGACCACCTCGCGGGCCAGCTCGTCGGCATCGATGACGACCGCCCCGAGCTCGCGGAGCATCGCGGAGACCGTGCTCTTGCCCGAGGCGATGCCCCCGGTGAGCCCGACTCGTACGGTGGCAGCCATGGTTGGGAGGATAGGGGCGTGCGGCTGAGTCGTGGCGATCGGGTGGCGCTGCTGGTACCGGGGTCGCCGGCGTACCTCGACGCGGTGATCTCGTTGCTGGTGCGCGGCGTCGTACCGATCCCGCTCGACCCGAGGCTCACCGCCCACGAGCGCTCGCGCATCCTCGGCGACCTGGAGCCGACCCTCGTCGTCACCGACGAGTCCGAGCTCGGCGCACTCGCGACCGGCTGGGCACCCGGCGACGTGCCGCTGGCCCGCCCGATGCACGTCACGAGCGGCACGACCGGCACCCCGAAGGGCGTCTGGAGCGGAGTCCTCCCACGTGAGCACGCCGACGCCCTCGTTGCCGAGGAGCGCGACCTGTGGGGTTTCGGGCCAGAGGACGTCAACCTCGTGCTGAGCCCGCTCCACCACTCGGCGCCGTTGCGCTTCGCGATGGGGACCCTGCTGGCCGGCGGTCGTGTCGTCGGTGCCGGCCGCGCGTTCGACCCGACGACGATCACCGACACGATCGCGAGCGAGCGACCGACCACCATGTTCTGCGTGCCGACGCACCTGCAACGGCTCTTCTCGCACTGGGACTCGGCCGGCACACCGGACCTGTCCTCGTTCCGGCTCGTGGCCCACGCCGGGGCGCCGTGCCCCGATGCCCTCAAGCAGCGCCTCATCACGACCTTCCCGCCCGGCTCGACCTGGGAGTTCTACGGGTCGACGGAGGGGCAGTTCACGGCATGCCGCAGCGAGGAGTGGCTCGAACGCCCGGGCACGGTCGGGCGCGCGAGGCCGGGTCGCAGCCTGCGCGTGGACGACGACGGGTTGATCTGGTGCCGGGTGCCGCCGCACGCCCGCTTCACGTACTACGGCGCGGCCGGCAAGACCGCCGCTGCCTGGGCCGGAGACGAGTTCACCGTCGGCGACCTCGGTCGCCTCGACGCGGACGGCTACCTGTACCTCGACGGCCGCCGTGAGGATCTCGTGATCACCGGCGGCGTGAACGTCTATCCCGCCGAGGTCGAGAACGTGCTGTCTGCGCACCCCGGCGTCACGGACGTCGCGGTGTACGGCGTACCGGACGAGCAGTGGGGGCAGCGGGTCGTCGCCGCGATCGTGGGCACGGCGACCGACGACGAGCTCGACGCCTGGGCGCGCGAACGGCTGACGCCGCCGAAGCGGCCCAAGGAGTACCGCTTCCTCGACGATCTGCCGCGCACGGCGACCGGCAAGGTGCTGCGCCGCGATCTCGCGGGCGGTGACTGATCGCGCGCTACCGTGCCCGTCATGGGAGTGCCAGGGAACCAGACCAGGGGTGAGGTGCCGAGCGGCCTCGCTGCCGCGGAGCTCTTCGCGGTCGACGCCTACTGCCACGAGTTCGAGTCGACCGTCGCCGAGGTCGACCGGGAGGGCGGACGGATCCGGCTCGAGCGCACAGCCTTCTATCCCGGCGGCGGCGGGCAGCCGTGCGACCTCGGCTCGCTGGAGAGCCCGGACGGCACGCTGGCCGTGACCGGCGTACGACGTGACGGCGGGCCGATCTGGCACACCGTCGGCGGCGAGCTGCCCGCGGTCGGCACCGAGGTGCTGGGCCGGCTGGACTGGTCACGGCGACACGCGCTCATGCGCACCCACACCGCCTTGCACGTGCTCTGCGGCGTCATCTGGGCGGACTACCGGATCCCGGTGACCGGCGGCAACATGGAGCCGCTGCAGGGGCGGCTGGACTTTCCCTTCGAGTCGATGTCGGTCGACCTCGGCGCTGCGATCGAGCGGCGGATCAACGACGAGATCGCCCGAGCGCACGAGATCGTCGTCGACTTCGTGCCGCGGTCGCTCGCCGATGCCGACCCGGCCCTGATCCGCACGGCCGCCGATCTCATCCCGCGCGAGATCGACCCGCTACGGGTGATCGACATCGTCGGGCTCGACCGTCAGGCCGACGGTGGCACCCACCTGCTGACGACGGCCGAGATCGGCGGCGTCCGGGTGACGAAGACCGAGAGCAAGGGCAAGGGCAACAAGCGGATCCGGATCGAGGTCCTCGACGCCCTGCCTGAGCGCTAGGCCGTCCGGTCGGTCGACCCGCTGAAGGACTGCCGATAGCCCTGCGGGCTGATCCCGCGGACCCGGGCGAAGTGCTGTCGCATCGTCGCGGCGTTGCCGAAGCCCACCTCGGCAGCGATCCACTCGATCGAGGCGTCGCTGCTCTCCAGCAGCTCCTCGGCGGCGATCACCCGCTGGTTGGTGACCCAGGCGTGCGGGGTGGCGCCGGTCTCGGCGCGGAACCGGCGGGCGAACGTGCGCGCCGACATGTGCGCGCGCCGGGCGAGTGCCTCCACGCTGTGGTCCTCGGCCAGGTGCTCGGTGATCCAGACCAGCAACGGTCCCAACGTCTCGGCCGAGCAGTCCGGTACGGCGCGGGCTATGTACTGGGCCTGCCCGCCCTCGCGCTGCGGCGGGACCACCATGCGCCGGGCGACCATCGAGGCGACCCGGCCGCCGTACTCCTTGCGCCAGAGGTGGAGACAGGCGTCGAGGCCGGCAGCGGAGCCGGCCGCGGTGATCACCGGGTCCTCGTCGACGTAGAGCACCTCCGGCACGACGCGGGCCTTCGGGAACCGCTGCTGGAGCTCCTCGGTGTACATCCAGTGCGTCGTGCAGCCCCGGTCGTCGAGCAGGCCGGCCTCGCCCAGGGCGAAGGCGCC
Organism: Propionibacteriales bacterium; assembly: GCA_019510315.1. Taxonomy (GTDB): domain Bacteria; phylum Actinomycetota; class Actinomycetes; order Propionibacteriales; family Nocardioidaceae; genus Marmoricola. The sequence goes on along the minus strand of JAEKKP010000075.1, from coordinate 958 downwards.
CGAACACACCGACAGCACGCGCGCACCCCGGTCGACCGAGGCGCGGAGCACCTCGAGCACCTCGGCCGGCATGGGCTGGTCGCGCCGCACGGCCGGCACGCAGACGAGATCGGCATCCTCGGCCCGCTCGAGGCCGTGCTCGACCTGGAGCGAGAAGCCCATCGTCGTGGCGACCTGCCCCGCCTGGGGCGCGCAGACGGCGAACTCCAGCAACGGGACCCCGTGGACCGTGCGGTCGATGCCCCAGGCCTCGCAGAGCACACCGAGCTCGAAGGGAGCGACGCCGTCGAAGACGATCACGGCCACGTTGGTCAGCATCGGGCCACTGTGCCACAGGTTTGGCAGGAAATCGAGGGTGCACGTCATCTCTGCCACTGGTGGCGGGAATGCGATGGGCGCAGAATTACTGCCATGACCGAGATCATCACCACCGCCACTGCCCTCCTCGCGTTGCTCGCAGGCCTCGCCGCGCTGGTCCTCTTCGCCCGACACGACTCGTTCGCGGCGCCCGGCACCGGCTACCGCCCGAGCGACGAGCTCGGCACCTTCGGCTTCCGTCGCCGCCAGGCCTGAGAAGCGGACGAGCCCGGACCCCCTGAGGGGATCCGGGCTCGGCCAGCGTCAGGACGTGCGGCTCAGGCGCCGCCGCCGGTCAGCTTCTCGCGCAGCGCCTGCAGCGCCTCGTCAGAGGCGAGGGAGCCGCCCTCCTCCGCGTCGCCGGCTCCGGCGTCGCTGGAGTACGAGGTGGCCTCGCCGGCCTCGACCTCGGCCTGCTTGGCCTCGGCCTGCTGCTTGACGTGGGCCTCCCAGCGAGCGTGTGCCTTGGCGTACTGCTCCTCCCACACCTTGCGCTGGTCGTCGTAGCCCTCGAGCCACTCGCCGGTGTCGGGGTCGAAGCCCTCCGGGTAGATGTAGTTGCCCTGCTCGTCGTAGGTCGCCGTCATGCCGTAGAGCGTCG
>JAEKKP010000087.1 GCA_019510315.1 Propionibacteriales bacterium | reverse complement strand
CCTGGATCGCGTTGTAGCCGTCGGTCGCGGGCGTCCGGACCTGGGTGACCACGTTGGTGCCCGCGGCGACCACGGTGACGGGGACGATCCGGTTGTTCTCGTCCCAGAGCTGGGTCATGCCGAGCTTGGTGCCCAGCAGGCCCTTCACGTTGCGTTCGTAGGTCATCTCGATCTTCCTCAGAGCTTGATCTCGATGTCGACGCCGGCAGGCAGGTCGAGCCGCATCAGCGAGTCGACGGTCTTCGGCGTGGGGTCGATGATGTCGATGAGGCGCTTGTGGGTGCGCATCTCGAAGTGCTCGCGGGAGTCCTTGTACTTGTGGGGCGAGCGGATCACGCAGAAGACGTTCTTCTCCGTGGGCAGCGGCACCGGGCCGGCCACCTTGGCGCCGGTCCGGGTCACGGTGTCCACGATCTTCCGCGCCGAGGTGTCGATCACCTCGTGGTCATAGGCCTTGAGCCTGATGCGGATCTTCTGTCCCGCCATCACGCGTCCTTCACTTCTCGTCTCACGACTGTCTCGGACCGTCTCGGTGAGGCGGTCCGCCCTGCTCCCCCGGTCGATCCACACCTCGGTCTCCCGCGTGTGTCTCCGACCCACGCGGTCGGGCGTGTCGCGGCGCAGGTGACGCGCGCGACCGCAACGGCCAGCGTTGGATCGTTGTTTCTGGGGTTGTGCCCGACGGGGGTCGGGCGGAACGGGATCTCCAGGTGCGGCGCGGACACGCGACCACAACGCCCCCTTGAGCAGAGAGCCAGGAGAACCTGTTCAGTAGTCAATGTCCGCGCCCCGGCAATCCCGCCGGAGCAACCGGACTATCTTGGCAGAGATCGCGCCGTGCGCCAAATCGGGACGATCGACGCTTCCGTGGTAGTGCGCGGTGTCCGGATCGCCCCGGTTTTCGGTGCTCGCCGGTCCATCACCTAGGCTGCTGCGATGCCTTCGCCGACCACGATCCGTCGTCTCGCCGTCCTGCTGCTCTGCGGTGCCCTGCTGCTGCCCGCCGGCCCGAGCTGGTCGCGCGAGGCCGGCGTACCGGGACCGGTCCACGCGGGCAACACCTTCGGCTGGTACCCCACCGCCTGGCGCGACGAGTTCGTCGGCCCGCTGACCTCGGTGTGGGACAAGCGCGGGTCCGGCACCGTCAAGACCAAGAACGGCATGCTGACCCTGCGCGCCCGCGGCCGCAGCGTGTCGGCGACGCTCGGCACCGCCGGTCACGACACCGGGCGCTGGGAGATCCGCTGGAAGAGCAAGCAGTACGCCGCCGGCAAGGCGCCGTACACCGTGCGCACCGAGCTCGTGCCGGCCGGCGACCGCGACCAGTACTGCGGCGCCCACAACATCGCGCTCGAGAGCTACACCCACGGCCACAGCCGGGCGAAGTTCTACATCCACAACCTGCCCAACGTGGCGTTCAAGGCATCGAAAGGCCCGACCTACGCCGGCTACGGCGGTGACCACTGGCACACGTTCGCGGTCGAGGTGACTCCGGAGCACATCTCGTGGTTCGTCGATGCGCACGTGATCTCGACGGAGCGCCGTCCGGAGGCGTACTCGGGCGTGCCGCTGACGGTCCGGTTCACGCTGAAGGCTGTCCCGGGCAAGGCGATGAACCGGGCGAGCATGCAGATGGACTGGCTGCGCTACTGGACGCTCGCCAAGCCCAACGACAAGTCGATCGACGCTCCGGCGCCGACGATGGGCACCTTCACGAAGGCCTGCCCGCCGCCGGCCTGAACCTTGCCGTCATGACCGACTTCGCCACTCTCTGGGACTTCGACGACCCCGCCGGCTCGGAGGCGCGGTTCCGCGCCGAGGCCGACGCGGCAGAAGGCGCTGAGCGGCTGGTGCTGCTCACCCAGGTGGCGCGTGCTGTCGGTCTCCAGGCGCGGTACGCCGAGGCGCACACGCTGCTGGACGGGCTCGACGCGACGTCCAGCCCGGAGATCGGGGTTCGCGTCGCTCTCGAGCGGGGTCGGCTGCTCAACTCCTCGGGCGATCCCGAGGCCGCGCTTCTCCAATTTCGCTCGGCGGTCGACGCCGCCGATGCCGCCGGGCTGGCGGCGCTCGCGATCGACGCCCTGCACATGGTCGCCATCGCGGCACCGGCTGACCAGAGACTGGGCGTCAACGAGACGGCGCTCGCCCGTGCCCGGGCCGCCGACGATCCTGCGGCGAGGAACTGGGACGCGTCCCTGCTGAACAACATCGGCATGTGCCATGTCGACGCGGGTGACCTCGCCTCTGCGCTGGCGGCGTTCGAGGACGCGCTCGTTGCCCTCGAGCGGATCGGGGACCGCGGCCGGATCTTCGTCGGCCGCTGGATGGTCGCCTGGACGCTGCGTCTGCAGGGTCGCACCGCCGAGGCGCTCGCCGCTCAGCTGGCTCTGAAGGCCGACCTCGACGCGCTCGGTCAGACGGACCCGTACGTCGACGAGGAGATCGCCCTCCTCGACCCCGGAACTTTCACCCCACCGCCCGATAGGTGAGGTCGGTGATCGAGCGCCCGGCAGCGATGCCCTTGCGCTCGAACCTCGTCATCGGCCGATCGGCCCACCGCTCCGCCGGGCCACCCTCGAGCCCGGGCTCGGCGTCGAGCGCGGCCTGCATGTGCGCGGCGTACTCGGACCAGTCGGTCGCGAGCCGCCACCGGCCACCCGGCCGCAGTCGGCTCGCGGCCAGCGCGCCGAACTCCCGCGAGACCAGGCGGCGCTTGTGGTGCCGCTGCTTCGGCCACGGGTCCGGGAAGAAGGTCCACAGCTCCTCGACCGACCCCGGGCTGAAGAGGTGCTCCAGCGCCCACACGGCGTCGACGCCGATCAGCCGGACGTTCTCGGCTCCTGCGTCGGCCACGAGACCCAGCGTGTGCGCCACCCCGGGCCGCCAGACCTCGAAGGCGAGCACGTCGCACTCGGGTCGCAGGGCGGCCAACCCGGCCGTGGCCTCGCCCACCCCCGAGCCGATCTCCACGATCACCGGCGCCTCCCGGCCGAACCAGGAGGCCAGTGAGAAGCCCGGTACGTCGACGGCCTCGTCCGGGATGACCCACTTCTCGTGGTGGGCGTCCCACGCCTCCTGCTGGCTCGGGGTGAACCGACTCCCCCGCCGCGCATAGCTGAGCACCTCGCGCACCCGGCGTCCGTCCGCGGTGAACTTCAGGTGCGGCCGGGCGGGAGGAAGCGGCTGCGACACGACCCGAACGTTAGCCCGGCCACGAGTGGGTCACTGACACCGGCATTCGCCTGCGCGGAATGCTGTCGCCACCGATCATGTTCCCGTGCGTGTGCTTCGGGGGAACCAGCTGGCCACAGGGGCGGCGGTGGCGGTGTTCATCAGCATCGTCAGCCTGCTCGTCTCCGGGGGAGCCAAGGGTGACGTCGCCGCGCACTGCGCCCGCCTCTCGGTCCAGTCGCAGGCGCGCGAGCGGCTCGTGACCGGGCACGGTCGACGCGTCGTGGTCATCGGCGACTCGTACTCGGTCGGGCTCGGGCTCCGCGATCCCGAGACCTCCTGGCCGAGCCGCATGCCAGCAGCTGCCCCCACGTCGAGTACGACGACCGCGCACCCCACGCGCTCGGCGGTGGCGCCGACCTCGTGGTCGTGGAGGGTGGCCTCAACGACACCGACCAGCCGGCAAGCGCCGTCCGCGCCGGCTTCCGCACGTTGATCGGCGAGCTGAGCGGTCGGTCAGTGCTCGTCGTCGGCCCTCCCCCAGCCCCGCTGAGGGCTGACGGCGCGCGCCGTGTCGACGCGGTGCTGCGCGAGGAGTGCGCGCGCGCTGGAGTCCGCTACCTGTCGATGGCGGACCGGATCTTCCCCTACCTCGACGACGACCTGCACCTCACGTCGGCCGGACACCGCGCCTTCGGGTCGATCGTGGCCGCGGCGATCGACGGCTGAGCGGGGAAACGCAGAACGGCCCCGGACCGAGGTCCGGGGCCGTTCGAAAGCTCGGTGATCGAGCCTAGTCGAGA
>JAEKKP010000074.1 GCA_019510315.1 Propionibacteriales bacterium | reverse complement strand
ATGCCCGCTGCTGGCGAGCGGATCGGTGTCGAGCTCTACGACGAGCACGGCTGGCACGTGCGGCCCGAGCAGGAGCGCGACGTCGAGGACGCCTACGCGCGCGCTCTCTCCGACCTGCTCGCCGACGTCGCGGCCGGGGAGACCCGGCACCGCTGCGACGTCCGGTTCGGCCGCGACGTCGTCGACGTGCTCAGCCGTTGCGAGGCCGTGCTCGGTCCTCGGTGAGGGCCGGGACGAGCAACAGTGCGGCGAGGAGGACGGTCCCGGCAAGAGAACCGACCTCGGCTGCCTTGTCGAAGCCCGTCAGCCCGTCGAGGTGCCCGGCGTGGAAGAGCACGTGCGGGACCGAGAACACCTCCCACGCGATCCCGACCACCGCGAAGAGGTCGGTGCGTGGCCTCAGGATCGCCCAGAGCGTGACCACCCCGAGCGCGAGGTAGAGACCGCCGACGTCGCGCACCAGGTGCTCGTCGTACCCGCCCGCCGACGAGACCCAGTCGCGGCCGGGCCACGGGAAGTCGTCGAAGAACGAGTGCGGCGCGAGCAACGCCCAGATCCCGACGTACGCCGCCGAGAGGGTGAGGACGGTCGCAGAGACCTGCTGCAGGCGGAGGTTCATGCCTGAGCGCTCAGATCAGCCCGAGCTCCGTGACCGCGTTGCGCTCGTCCTCGAGCTCGGCGACCGAGGCGTCGATCCGGCCGCGGGAGAAGTCGTCGATCTCCAGGCCCTGGACGATCTCCCAGTTGCCGTCCTTGGTGGTGACGGGGAACGAGGAGACGAGGCCCTCCGGCACGCCGTACGAACCGTCGGAGGCGACCGCCATCGACACCCAGTCGCCCTCGGCGGAGCTGGTCAGCCAGTCGCGGGCGGCGTCGATGGTTGCCGACGCGGCGGAGGCTGCGGACGACGAGCCCCGGGCCTCGATGATCGCGGCGCCGCGCTTGGCGACCGTGGGGATGAAGTCGTTCTCGACCCAGGCCTGGTCGCCGACCACCTCGGCGGCGTTGCGGCCGCCGACCTCGGCGTGGAACAGGTCGGGGTACTGCGTCGCGGAGTGGTTGCCCCAGATCGTGATCTTGCGGATGTCGGTCACGGGCGCGCCCGTCTTCGCGGCGAGCTGGGAGATGGCCCGGTTGTGGTCGAGGCGGGTCAGTGCAGAGAACCGCTCCGGTGCGATGTCGGGGGCGTTCTTCATCGCGATCAGTGCGTTGGTGTTGGCCGGGTTGCCGGTGACGCCGATGCGGACGTCGTCGGCGGCGACGGCGTTGAGTGCCTTGCCCTGCGCGGTGAAGATCGCGCCGTTGGCCGACAGCAGGTCGCCGCGCTCCATGCCCGGGCCGCGCGGACGCGCTCCGACGAGCAGGGCGAGGTTGACGCCGTCGAAGATCTTCTCGGCGTCGGCCCCGATCTCGACCCCGGCCAGCGTCGGGAACGCGCAGTCGTCGAGCTCCATGACGACGCCCTCGAGCGCCTTCAGCGCGGGCTCGATCTCCAGCAACCGCAGCTCGATCGGCCGGTCGCCGAGGAGGGAGCCGCTGGCGAGGCGGAACAGCAGGCTGTAGCCGATCTGGCCGGCGGCGCCGGTGACGGCGACCTTCAGCGGACCAGAAGTTGGGTCGGTGCTCACGTCAGGATGCTCCTCGTGACGGGGTGGGGACGACCCGAAACTAGCGCAGCGGGCAGCGGCATTTTCCACCGGCCAGCTTGTCTTGAATCATTCCAGAAAAGGTGGTTGGGTGACGGTGTGCCGACCGCCGATCCCCTCGACCTCCTCAGGGGTGCCGGGCTGCGGGTGACCCAGCCGAGGCTCGCCGTCCTGGCGGCGCTGGCCGACGCGCCCCACGCCGACGTCGAGGCGATCGCGACCGCGACGCGGACCGTGCTCGGCACCGTCTCCACCCAGGCCGTGTACGACGTGCTGCGGGCCCTCACCGAGGCAGGCCTGGCGCGCCGGATCGAGCCGGCCGGATCGCCGGCCCGCTTCGAGCTGCGGGTCGGTGACAACCACCACCACGTCGTCTGTCGTCTCTGCGGCAGCATCGCCGACGTCGACTGCGCCGTCGGCGAGCGGCCCTGCCTCACCGCCTCGGAGGCCCACGGCTTCGTCATCGACGAGGCCGAGGTCACCTACTGGGGCATCTGCCCCGACTGCTCGACCCGCACCAGCCCGACCACCACACTCAGCCCACTCGGCACACCCTCGGAAGGAACCAGATGACTGACCAGCCCGGCGTGACGGCTCACGGCAGCGAGAGCGAGAACCCCGCGCTCGATGCGCCCGAGCCGCACGCGCACCGCCCGCGGTCCAACAAGGACTGGTGGCCCAACCAGCTCGACCTCTCGGTGCTGCACGCGCACGCTCCGGCGTCCAACCCGCTCGGCGAGGACTTCGACTACGCCGAGGCCTTCCGGGGCCTCGACGTCGAGGCGCTCAAGCGGGACGTCGCCGAGGTGCTGACGACGTCGCAGGACTGGTGGCCGGCCGACTTCGGGCACTACGGCGGCCTGATGATCCGGCTCAGCTGGCACGCGGCCGGCACCTACCGGATCGAGGACGGCCGCGGCGGCGCCGGCGACGGCAGCCAGCGGTTCGCGCCGTTGAACAGCTGGCCCGACAACGGCAACCTGGACAAGGCCCGCCGGCTGCTCTGGCCGGTGAAGAAGAAGTACGGCCAGCAGATCTCGTGGGCCGACCTGCTGGTGCTGGCCGGCAACGTCGCGCTCGAGTCGATGGGCTTCCAGACCTTCGGCTTCGGCTTCGGTCGCGAGGACGTCTGGGAGCCGGAGGAGATCTACTGGGGTTCCGAGGACACGTGGCTGGGCGACGAGCGCTACAGCGGTGAGCGGCAGCTGTCCAAGCCCCTCGGCGCGGTCCAGATGGGCCTGATCTACGTCAACCCCGAGGGCCCCAACGGCAACCCCGACCCGGTCGCGGCAGCCCACGACATCCGGGAGACGTTCGCCCGGATGGCGATGAACGACGAGGAGACGGTCGCCCTGATCGCCGGCGGTCACTCGTTCGGCAAGACGCACGGAGCGGGCGACCCGGAGCTCGTCGGCCCGGAGCCCGAGGCAGCACCGCTGGAGGAGCAGGGTCTCGGCTGGAAGAGCGCGTACGGCACGGGCAAGGCCGGCGACGCCATCACCAGCGGGCTCGAGGTCACCTGGACCGCGACGCCCACGAAGTGGAGCGTGAACTTCCTGGAGAACCTCTTCAACTACGAGTACGAGCTCTCCAAGAGCCCTGCGGGTGCGCACCAGTGGGTCGCGAAGGACGCCGAGGCGATCATCCCGGATGCGCACGGCGGCCCGAACAAGAAGCCGACGATGCTCACCACCGACCTGTCGCTGCGCTTCGACCCGGCGTACGAGAAGATCTCGCGGCGCTTCCTGGAGCACCCTGACGAGTTCGCTCTCGCGTTCGCGAAGGCCTGGTACAAGCTGCTCCACCGCGACATGGGCCCGGTCTCGCGCTACCTCGGTCCCTGGGTGCCCGAGCCGCAGCTGTGGCAGGACCCCGTGCCCGCTGCCGACGGGGACCCGATCACGGACGCCGACATCGCCGCGCTGAAGGAGAAGCTGCTCGCCTCGGGCCTCTCCGTCCAGCAGCTCGTCTCGACCGCGTGGGCGTCGGCGGCCAGCTACCGCGACACCGACAAGCGCGGCGGTGCCAACGGCGCCCGCATCCGGCTCGCGCCGCAGAAGGACTGGGCGGTCAACCAACCCGCCGAGCTGGCGGCCGTGCTGGCGAAGCTCGAGGAGCTCCGCCAGGAGTTCAATGAGAGTGGCGCCCAGGTGTCGCTCGCGGACCTGATCGTCCTCGGCGGCGTGGCGGCGGTCGAGAAGGCCGCGAAGGACGCGGGCGTCGACGTCACGGTCGGGTTCCGGCCGGGTCGGACCGACGCGTCGCAGGAGCAGACCGACGTCGACTCGTTCGCGGTGCTCGAGCCGCGGGCCGACGGCTTCCGCAACTACGTCCGCGAGGGCGAGAAGCTGCCGCCGGAGACGCTGCTGGTCGACCGTGCGTACCTGCTCGGGCTCTCCGCGCCCGAGATGACCGTGCTGGTCGGCGGCCTCCGGGCGCTCGGGATCAGCCAGGGATCGCACGGCGTCTTCACCGACCGACCCGGTGTGCTCAGCAACGACTTCTTCGTCAACCTGCTGGCACCGGTCACCGAGTGGAAGGCCTCGGAGGACGACCCGCAGGTCTACCGGGCGAGCGACGGACGCACCGCCACCGCGGTCGACCTGGTGTTCGGCTCGAACTCCCAGCTCCGTGCGCTGGCCGAGGTCTACGCCAGCGACGACGCACAGGAGAAGTTCGTCCGCGACTTCGTCGCCGCCTGGACCAAGGTCATGGAGCTCGACCGGTTCGACCTGCACTGAGCGGGCGCACCCTGACAGCAACGGGCCCTCCACCGCTCGGTGGAGGGCCCGTCGCTCTGGGTCACTGAGGGTGCTGGGTCGTTCGGGTGCTAGTCCGCCTCGCCGACGATCATCGCGTGGCTGATGCCGGCGATCGCTGCCCCCACGAGCGGTGCGAGCAGGAAGACCCACACCTGCCCGAGCGCGTGGCCGCCGCCGAACCAGGCGACGCCGAGCGATCGGGCCGGGTTCACCGAGGTCCCGTCGACCGGGATCATCACGAGGTGGATAAGGGTGAGGCAGAGGCCGATCGTCACGCCCGCCACTGCAGGTGTCGCCCGGCGTGAGGTCGCGCCGAGGATGACGTAGAGGAACATCGCGGTGAAGACGATCTCGCCGATGATGACGGCCCACAGCGAGTAACCGCCGGCACCGCCGTAGCCGTTGGTGGCCATCCCGCCGTCGTTGTCGAAGCCGTCGACGCCGTTGGCCATGAGCAGCAGCACGGCGCCGGCGACGGTGCCGCCGACGACCTGTGCGATGACGTAGCCGGGCACGTCCTTCCAGTCGAACCGCTTGGCGGCGGCGAGCCCGATCGTGACGGCCGGGTTGAAGTGCGCGCCGGAGATGTGCCCGAGCGCGTAGGCGCCGGTGAGCACGGTCAGGCCGAACGCCAGGGCGACGCCGACGCGGTCGACGCCGCCGGCCAGGACGACCGTGCCGCAGCCGCCGAGGACCAGCCAGAACGTGCCGAGTGCCTCGGCAGCCAGCCTCGAGTTGCCGGTCGGCGGGACCGGGGTGCCCGGGTCGACGGCGGGTGCCGGGGCCGTGGTTGTCGGGGGTGTGGGTGCGATGTTCGCGTCGGACATGATGCCCTCCCGGAGGAGTCGGAATCGGACCTAGCCTTTCGATGTTGCGGCACCGAACCGGCCGATCGGTGGCGACACGCCGACCGATAGAGTCACGAACGTGAGCACTGAATCGAAGATCGTCTACACCCACACCGACGAGGCGCCACTGCTGGCGACGTACTCGTTCCTGCCGATCGTCTCCGCGTACGCCGCCAAGGCCGGCGTCGCCGTCGAGACCCGCGACATCTCGCTGGCCGGCCGGATCATCGCGAGCTTCCCCGAGCGGCTCACCGAGGAGCAGCGCCTCCCCGACGCCCTCGCCGAGCTCGGCCAGTGGGCACTCGAGCCCGAGGCCAACATCATCAAGCTGCCGAACGTCAGTGCCTCGATCCCGCAGCTGAAGGCGGCCGTCACCGAGCTGCAGGGCCACGGCTACGCGCTCCCCGACTATCCCGAGAACCCGCAGACCGACGAGGAGCGCGAGGTCCGCGCTCGCTACGACAAGGTCAAGGGCAGCGCGGTCAACCCGGTGCTGCGACAGGGCAACTCCGACCGTCGTGCGCCGGCCGCGGTGAAGAACTACGCCCGCAAGCACCCGCACTCGATGGGTGCGTGGAGCGCCGACTCCAAGACCAATGTCGCGACCATGGGTGAGCACGACTTCCGCGCCAACGAGAAGTCGGTCGTGCTCGAGTCCGAGGACACCCTGCGCATCGAGCTCGAGGCCGGCGACGGCACGGTGACGGTGCTCAAGGAGTCGCTCCCCGTCCAGCAGGGTGAGGTCGTGGACGCGACCGTGCTGCAGGTCGCGCACCTGCACGCCTTCCTCCGCAACGCGATCGCCCGGGCCAAGGCCGAGGGCGTGCTGTTCTCCGTGCACCTCAAGGCCACGATGATGAAGGTCTCCGACCCGATCGTGTTCGGCCACGTGGTCCGGGCGTTCTTCGACGACGTCTTCGCCAGGTACGGCGACCAGCTCGCCCAGGCAGGGCTCAGCCCCAACGACGGCCTCGGCGGCATCCTCGGCGGCCTCGACCGCCTCGACAACGGCGCCGAGATCAAGGCGGCCTTCGAGCAGGCGATCGCCGACGGCCCCGCGCTCGCGATGGTCGACTCCGACCGCGGCATCACCAACCTGCACGTACCCAGCGACGTGATCGTCGACGCCAGCATGCCGGCGATGATCCGCACGTCCGGCCACATGTGGGGGCCCGACGGCCAGGAGCACGACACCCTCGCGGTGATCCCCGACTCCAGCTACGCCGGCGTCTACCAGACCGTGATCGACGACTGCCGCGCCCACGGTGCGTTCGACCCGACCACCATGGGCTCGGTGCCCAACGTCGGCCTGATGGCTCAGGCGGCCGAGGAGTACGGCTCGCACGACAAGACCTTCGAGATCCCGACGGCCGGCACGGTCCGCGTCGTCAACGCCGCGGGCGACGTGCTGCTCGAGCACGACGTCGAGGCGGGGGACATCTGGCGTGCCTGCCAGACCAAGGACGTCCCGATCCGTGACTGGGTCAAGCTCGCCGTGACCCGCGCACGTGCGACCGGCGCACCGGCGGTGTTCTGGCTCGACGAGAGCCGCGCGCACGACCGCACACTGATCAGCAAGGTGACGGCGTACCTCCAGGACCACGCAGAGTTGATCGAGGAGGGCGAGGGCCTCGACATCAAGATCCTCAGCCCGGAGCTCGCGACGGCGTACTCCCTCGAGCGGCTGCGCCGGGGCGAGGACACCATCTCGGTGACCGGCAACGTGCTGCGTGACTACAACACCGACCTGTTCCCGATCCTCGAGCTCGGCACCTCGGCGAAGATGCTCTCGGTCGTGCCGCTGATCGCCGGTGGCGGGCTGTTCGAGACCGGCGCGGGTGGCTCGGCCCCCAAGCACGTGCAGCAGCTGGTCAAGGAGAACTACCTGCGCTGGGACAGCCTCGGTGAGTTCTTCGCGCTCGCCGCGAGCTTCGAGCACTTCGCTCAGGCGACCGGCAATGCGCGGGCCCAGGTGCTCGCCGACACCCTCGACCGGGCGACGGAGACGTTCCTCGAGGAGGACCGGTCGCCCGGACGCCGGCTCGGCACCACCGACAACCGCGGCAGCCACTTCTACCTCGCGCTCTACTGGGCAGAGGAGCTCGCCGGCCAGACCGACGACACCGAGCTCGCTGCCGCCTTCTCCGGGCTCGCGAAGACGCTGCGGGACAACGAGAAGACCATCGCCGAGGAGCTCCTCGCCGTCCAGGGCAACCCGGTCGACATCGGTGGCTACTACCGTCCGGACGAGGACAAGGTCAACGCCGTGATGCGTCCCTCGAAGACCCTCAACGAGGCGCTCGCAACCCTCTAGAGGAGCTCGTACGCCGCGCCGTCGTGCATGCCGTCGCGGACGATCACCGAGCGACGCTCGGTGCCGGTGAGTGCGAACCCGTTGCGCTCGAGCACGTGCCGCGAGGCGACGTTGTCGGCCGCGACGGTGGCGTACACCCGGTGCAGCCCGAGACCACCGTCCTCGGCGGCGATCAGGGCGTGCCGGGACGCCATCCCGACCGCTTCGGTCATCACTCCGCGGCCGCGCGCCTCGGGGTGTGACCAGTAGCCGATCTCGGCCATCCCCTCCGCGATGTGCATCAGGGAGACCGTGCCGAGGAGCAGGTCCGTCTCCGGGTCCGCCAGCATCCAGTGCAGGTCAGTGCCGGCCGCCATGCCGTCGGACCGGTGCACGAGGAAGTCTGCGGCCATCTCCCTGGTGTAGCGGTCAGGGATCCGGCCGAGCCAGTAGGTCGTCACCGGGTCGGTCGCGCCCTCGTGCATCCGGTCGAGGTCGTCGGGCCGGTGCATCCGCAGCCGCACCTTGTCGCCCTCGATGCGAGGCACGTCGAGCCACGGCGTGCGCGGCGAGCGCGGGTCGTCGCGGTGGAGGCTACCGACCCAGGCGTCGACGCGCCCTTCCCGGTTGCGCAGCCAACGCCTGACGGTGCCGTCGCAGGAGAAGCCGACCTTCCACGCGAGCCGGCGTGAGGCCCAGTTGCCGGACTCCGCCCACCAGATCACCGTGTCCAGCTCGAGCCCACCGTCGCGCGCGGGGGAGAAGCCCCACGCCAGCAGCAGCTGCAGCGCCCGCTCCATCACACCGCGGCCGCGCGCCCACGGGTGCGAGCCGAACGCGATCTCGGCGCGGCCCTCGCCCTCGCTGCGCAGGCTGATCGTGCCGGCGTACCGGGGGACGTCGGCGTCGGTCGCCTCGACGGCGAAGCCCCACTCCTGCTCCGCGGCCCACCCGCCCGGCATCACGTCGCGGACGAACCGGCGGGCGTCGTCGCGCCCGTAGGGATCGGGGACCTTCGTCCAGCGTCGGCTGAGCGGATCGCGGCTCTGCTCGACGATCGCGTCGACGTCGGTCTCGCGGTGCGCCCGCAGCGTGACCACGCCGTCGGTGAGGGTCGGCACGCGGACGAGGGGCATGGGGCGCACCCTGCCAAGTCAGCCGGAGCCGGGCAACCGCGAATCCGACCAGCTGGCACCCTCGTCCGTGCTGACCCACAGCCGCCGGCCCTTCGGCTGGGTGGCGAACCAGCGGTCGCCCTGCACCTTGATCGCCGCCCACGGATCGGGGAGGTCGACCCGGGTGAACCCGTCGTCGGCCTGCAGCCAGGCGTCCTCCATGGGCTCCCCGACGAGGAGGCGGCCGTCGGCGAGCACGTGGACCACGGGTTCGAGGGCATGCCGGAACGTGATGCCGTCGGGATCGACCGCGCGCCAGCCGGCATCGGGACGTGCCGCGTCGAGCACCTCCAGCGCCCGGAGCCTGGGCGCGTCGTCCGGGCCGTGCGCGACCGGTACGACGACGTGGCCGCCGGCCGCCGTGAGGCCCATCGGGTAGTCGCCGCGCCGGGACGGCACGACGAGGTCGTGCCACGGCCCTGCACCCCCCGCGGAGTGGGCGACGACGATCCTGGTGCGGGTCCAGGTGCGGACCAGCCAGACGGTGCCTCGGTCGTCGAGCACGACCGCGCCGCTCGCGTCGGGGATCCGGGGGAGCCGGTGGGCCGACCGGTCCGCCGGCGTGTACACGGAGAACCCGGAGTCGTCGGAGGCCTCGACGAGCAGGTCGCCAGGACGAGCGGGAGCGGCCGAGTGCGACACCGCGACGGGGCTGAGGGTCCCGTCCGGGTCGACGTGCTGGAGCCGGGCGCCGGTGTAGCCGCGGAGCAGGAAGCCGTCCGGCACGGGCTCGACGCGCGCGATCGCGTCCTGCTCGCGCACCTGCGCGAACGTGCCGTCGGCGAGCCGCTTCCCTGCCTCGTCGTACAGCCGCCAGGCGCCGCGTTGGGGGCCCTCGTCGTCGTCGGACTCGACCCGGTAGGTCACCAGCGTGCGGTCGTGCGCCTCGGCGACATCGACCGGGTGGCCGGCCCGGACGACCTCGGCGGCGGTCGCGTGCGGGTCGGCAGCGACCCGGTGCTCGCGCTGGTCGGCGCTCGGCCCCAGCCCGACCTCACCCGACGCGCACCCGGCCACGGCGGTGAGGAGACCAGCCATGATCGCGCTCGTCCGCAGGATCCGAGACCGCCTCACGCAACCACCGTACGAGGACGTCAGCGAGCCAGGGGCACCGGCGTCGATCGGCCACCGTCGTCGAAGACGACGATCTGCTGCGGCTTGTGGTGCTGCCACTGAAGCATCGCGACGCCTGACTGGACCTGGTGCAGCTGGCTCACCAGCCATCGACCGGGAACCTTCTCGAACCGGGTCCACGACCCGTCGGTGCTTCGGAACAGTCCGTCCAGCAAGCTGTGGACGTAGAGCGTTCCTCCCGGCGTCGCCGCCATCTCGTCAGCGTCACCGAACGGCAGTTGGCTGGCCGAGAGCTCGGTCCAGCTCTTGCCGGCGTCGCTCGAGGTGCTCCACACCGCCAGCGGGTTGTAGTCGTCGGCGACACGCCCAGTGCTGGCCGCCACGTGGTCTCCGACCGCCGTGACGACGCCGGCCGTGGTGCCGGCACCCGAGATCGCGTGGTGCTGCCACGGCGCGCCGTCGCGGCTCCATGCGACGCTCGCACCGGTTTGGTCTCCGGGCACGCCCTCCTCGGTCCAGACAGTCTCGCCGGCGACCAGGCCGCCAGTCAGTCGGCTGGCCTCCGCGTCGGTCAGCGGGAACCAGGTGGCCGTCTTGGCATCGGCGACTCCTGTCCCGCCTCGCATGTCGACGACGACATTCCCGGGGGACACGGCGCGTTGACCGATCCGTTTCAAGGGCTGGGTCGAGCCGCCCGGATCGACGACGATGCCGCCGCCGTGCCACGACGTCACCACGAATCCACCGTTTCCCGCGATCACGCGCGGACCCGAGTTGCGGGGCAGCACCCCTGTCGAGGTCCCGTTGGCGGTGGCCAGCCTCCAGGCGAAGTCGCAGTGATCGCCGTCGCTGCTCGCCAGACAGGTCGACCAGAGGGTGAGCACGTCTCCTTCGGCGTCCATCGCGAAGTCGGACACCCCGGCCCGCGCGATGATCTGGTCGGCCGCGGACGTACTGGGCGACGTGGTCGGGGAGGGCTTTGCCGGCTCCGGCCCGCTGCTCCTTCCGCCCGTCGTCAGCACCGCGCTCGTGGTCGCCACGGCGAGGATGGCGGCCGTCGCGGTCGCGATGCTCAGGACCTTGCGCCGACGCTGCCGCCGGGCCTGCCCGACGACGTGCGCGAACGGCGGCGGCTGGGTGGCCCGCTCGGCCGGGGTGGCGAGGTCGGGGAAGGGGAGCTCAGGCATGGGGTGCCTCCGTGGTCTCGTCCATCCGCAGTCGCACGGCCAGGACAGCCCGGCCGCGGGCCAGCCGGGCCTTGACCGTGCCGGTCGGCACGCCGAGCGTCGTCGCGACCTCGTGCACGGGCAGGCCGGCGAGGTGGTGGAGCGCGATGGCCTCACGCTGGGCGGCCGGCAGCGTCTGGATCGCAGCGAACAGATCCAGCCGAGTCGCGTCGTCCTCGGCCGGCAGGGGGTCGGCGACGAGGTCGGGGAGCAACCCGGCGAACCGGCGCAGGCGCCGCCAGCGGCTGCGGGCGTGATTCACCGCGACGGTGCGGAGCCAGGCCTCCGGGTTGTCGGCGGCGAGAAGGGCGCGCGAGTGCAGGATCGCACGGGCGAACGCCTCCTGGACGACGTCCTCGGCCTCCTCGCGGCTGCCGGTGAACGCCGTCAGCTGGCCGACCAGGCGCGGGTACGACGCGTCGTACAGCTCGCGGACGAAGTCCTCGCCGTGCATCGCGCTCCCCTCGTCCGGATTCCTCGACCTGCCTCTACGACTCATGGGCGGCGGGTTTGGTTGCATCAGCGTGTCATCGATCGGCCTGCCGGAGAGGGCAACGACGCGACTGGAACAATGGGCGCATGTCCGACGCTCCCACCGCTCTTCCGCGCGTGCTCTCCGGCATCCAGCCGACCGCCGACTCGTTCCACTTCGGCAACTACCTGGGGGCGACCCGGCAGTGGGTGGCGCTCCAGGAGGAGTTCGAGCCGTTCTTCTTCATCGCCGACCTGCACGCGCTCACGATGGAGCACGACCCGAAGAAGCTCGCCGACCGCACCCGGGTCGCGGCGGCGCAGCTGATCGCGATGGGGATCGATCCGGAGAGGTCCGCGGTCTTCGCACAGTCCCACGTCCCCGAGCACGCCGAGCTCGCCTGGGTGATGAGCAGCCTGACCGGGTTCGGTGAGGCCCGGCGGATGACGCAGTTCAAGGACAAGACCGCGAAGGGCGGGGAGGGCGCTGCGTCGGTCGCGCTCTTCAACTATCCGATCCTGCAGGCGGCCGACATCTTGCTGTACCGGCCGCAGTACGTGCCGGTGGGGGAGGACCAGCGCCAGCACCTGGAGCTCACCCGCGACCTGGCCCAGCGGTTCAACCACCGCTTCAAGAAGACGTTCCGCCTCCCGGAGGCCTACATCCTGAAGGAGACGGCGAAGATCACCGACCTGCAGCAGCCGGACAAGAAGATGTCCAAGTCGGCCTCGTCGCCCGGCGGGATCATCGAGCTGCTCGAGGACCCCAAGGTCTCGGCGAAGAAGATCCGCTCCGCGGTCACCGACTCCGAGACCGAGGTGCGCTTCGACGAGGAGGCCAAGCCCGGGGTCTCCAACCTGCTCACGATCTACTCGGCGCTGACCGGGCGCAGCATCGACGACCTCGAGAAGGCCTACGCCGGCCGTGGGTACGGCGACTTCAAGGGTGACCTCGCCGACGTCGTCGTCGAGTTCGTGACGCCGTTCCGAGCCCGGACGTTGGAGCTGCTCGACGACCGGGCCGAGCTCGACGCGGTCCTCAAGAGTGGCGCCGGCCGCGCCCGTGAGGTCGCCTCCCGCACGTTGGCCGACGTCTACGAGCGCGTCGGCTTCCTGCCGGCGCAGGGCTGAGGCCGGGCGCGTGCCGACGATCGGTGTCTCGATCCCGGTCCCGGACCCGTTCGGGTCGGCGCTCCAGGACTTCCGCGTCTCGCTCGGCGACGAGCTGGCGCGGCACATCCCGACGCACATCACCCTGGTGCCGCCGGCGGTCGTCCCCGACGAGGAGCTGGGTGCGATCGAGGCCCACCTGAAGGCGGCCGCTGCGGACCAGGAGCCGTTCCGGGTGCGGCTTCGGGGCACCGGGACCTTCCGGCCGATCTCGCCCGTGGTCTTCGTCGGCGTCGTCGAGGGGATCTCGAGCTGCGAGATGCTCGCCGCCGTGACCCGCACGGGACCGCTGGCCGTGGACGTCGGATTCCCGTACCACCCGCACGTGACGGTGGCGCACGACCTTCCCGACGACGACCTGGACCGGGCGT
>JAEKKP010000300.1 GCA_019510315.1 Propionibacteriales bacterium | reverse complement strand
AAGCGTTCATCGACGGGCTGTACGCCATCGCGGCGACGCTCCTCGTGCTCGAGCTGCGACCGCCGCAAGGGCAGGCGGGCACACTCGGCGACGCGTTGCTGGACCAATGGCCGACGTACCTGGTCTACGTGTTCGGCTTCGTCCAGATGTTCGGCGGCTGGGCTGCCTCCCGCCGGCTCGGCGCCATGCTCGCGCGGGCGGACCACTACGTGCTGCTGATGACGATGCTCGCCCTGATGTCGTTCGTGCTGACGCCGTTCACCTTCGCCGTCCTCGGGGACGCGGTGCACGACCGGGCGGACTTCGTCGCCGGGGTCCGACTGCTGTCGATCGTGCTGACGATCTCGCTGGTCGGGCTGGCTGCCAACATGATGTACATCCGCCGGCGCGGCTACTTCCGCGAGGGGCTGCACAGCGAGGCCTTCGAGCGCGCCTACTTCGCCTCCGTGACCGTGTGGGTGCTGCCGCTGGTCGCGCTCGGGCTCAGCTACCTCATCGGACCGTGGGCGCTGGTCCCGATCGTGGTGATGGCGCTGCTGTCCCTGCTGCCGTTCGACCTGCCGGGCGACGAGACGATCTGAGCCGGGCGGCTACTCGTGCCCGGGGGCTTGCTGGTGATGTCCACGGTCACCCGGTTGACCTCGGCGACCTCGTTGGTGATCCGGGTCGAGATCTGCTCGAGGACGTCGTACGGGAGCCGCGCCCAGTCGGCGGTCATCGCGTCCTCGCTGGTCACCGGCCGCAGCACGACGGGATGGCCGTAGGTGCGACCATCTCCCTGGACACCGACCGAGCGCACGTCGGCGAGGAGTACGACGGGGAACTGCCAGATGTCGCGATCCAGGCCGGCCTTGGTCAGCTCCTCGCGCGCGATCGCGTCGGCCTCGCGCAGGATGTCGAGGCGCTCGCGGGTGACCTCGCCGATGATCCGGATGCCCAGACCGGGTCCGGGGAACGGGTGCCGCCAGACGATCTCCGACGGCAGACCGAGCTGCTCGCCGACGAGCCGCACCTCGTCCTTGAACAGCGTGCGCAACGGCTCGACGAGCTCGAACTCGAGGTCGTCGGGCAGGCCGCCGACGTTGTGGTGGGACTTGATGTTGGCCGCGCCCTCACCGCCGCCGGACTCCACGACGTCGGGGTAGAGCGTGCCCTGGACGAGGTAGGCGACCTTCTGACCCTCGTCGACCGCCGCCTTGCGGAGCACGTCGGCCTCGGCCGCCTCGAAGACCCGGATGAACTCCCGGCCGATGATCTTGCGCTTCTCCTCCGGGTCCGTGACGCCGGCGAGGGCGTCGAGGAACCGCTTCTCCGCGTCGACGACGTGCAGGTCGACGCCGATCGCGGCGACGAAGTCACGCTCGACCTGCTCGGCCTCGCCCTTGCGCAGCAGGCCGTGGTCGACGAAGACGCAGGTCAGGCGGTCGCCGATGGCCCGCTGCACGACGGCCGCGGCGACC
>JAEKKP010000086.1 GCA_019510315.1 Propionibacteriales bacterium | reverse complement strand
GCCGCATCCGATCACGACCGGCGGCTGACGCAGCGCGGCACCCTCGACGCCGCTGAGGCAGGGGAGTGGGCGCGGTCGGCCGGCGTACTGCCCGACCACGCGTGCGTGTCGACGGCTGCACGGGCCCACGAGACCTGGTCGGCGTTCAGCGCCGCGGCCGACCTCGACGTGGTGCCGGAGCTGGAGCCCGCGCTCTACTCTGCCGGTCCCGACGCAGCGATCGAGATCCTCCGGACGGCGCCTGCGGCGGCGCGGACCCTGATGATCGTCGGCCACAACCCGACGATGGCCCAGCTGGTGCACCTGCTCGACGACGGGGGCGCGGACCCGACGACCTTCGCCGAGATCGCCGCGGGCCTGCCGACCTGTGCGGTCGCCGTGCTCGAGGTGCCCGGCGAGTGGTCCGGACTCGAGATCGGCTGCGCGCGGATCACGGCCTTCCACGTCGGCCGGGGCTGATCGCGCACACTCGCTCAGTCAGTCCAGCGGGGGAGCCGGCGTCACGATCCCGGCGGCCGCGTCGGCCGCCTCGATCTCCTCCCGGCTGATCCCGAGCAGGTACATCACCGCGTCGAGGTAGGGCACGTTCACCGCCGTGTGCGCGGCCTGCTGCACGACCGGCTTGGCGTTGAACGCGATGCCGAGGCCGGCGGCGCTGAGCATGTCAAGGTCGTTCGCACCGTCACCGATGGCGATCGTCGCAGCCACCGGTACGCCGGCCTCGGCGGCGAACCGGCGCAGCGCGGCCGCCTTCCCGGCGCGGTCGACGATGTCGCCGACCACCTTGCCGGTGAGCTTGCCGTCGACGACCTCGAGCTCGTTGGCGGCGGAGAAGTCGATGCCGAGGTCGCGTGCGAGCCGATCGGTGATCTGGCTGAACCCGCCGGACACGATCGCGAACCGGTAGCCCAGCCGCTTGAGGGTGCGCACCGTGGTGCGTGCGCCGGGGGCGAGAACGAGGTCCTCGTAGACCCGGTCCAGACAGTCCGCGTCCAGCCCGGCCAGCAGCGCGACCCGCTCGCGCAGGCTGTCGGCGAAGTCGAGCTCGCCGCGCATGGCCTGCTCCGTGACGCGGGCGACCTCGGCCTCGCAGCCGGCATGTGCCGCGAGCATCTCGATCACCTCGCCCTGGATCAGGGTCGAGTCGACGTCCATGACGATCAGTCGCATGCCGCGGCGGATCATGTCGGCCGACTGCACGGCGACGTCCACGCCCTGGCGTGCAGCCTCCTCGGTGAGGAGGACGCGCAGGCGGTCCGGCGCGGTGCCCGACACGTGCAGGTCGATCGCCGTCACGGGGTAGCGCGCCATCCGCTCGATCCGGTCGATGTTGGCCCCGCTGTCGGCGATCCGCCCCGCGATCGCGGCGACGGCGGTCGAGCGCAGGGGTGAGCCGAGCACGGTGACGTGGCTGCGGCCCTCGGGCCGGCGGCGGTTGTCACCGGCGCCCTTGTCGACCTCGACGGTCATGCCCAGGTCGGTGGCTGCCTTGTCGACGGCGTCCCGCAACGCCTTCCAGTCCCGCGGCTCGCTGACCAGGAGGCCGAGGATGAGCCGCCGACGCAGGACGATCTGCTCGATGTCGAGCACCTCGACGTTGAACCGGGCCAGGGTGCCGAAGATCGTGGACGTCACGCCCGGCCGGTCCTTGCCGGTCAGCGTGATCAGGACCGTCCTCGGCCGCGGCGCGTCGGGGTCGCTTCGGTCGTTCATGACCCCGTGAGGCTATCGGAGCAGACCGCCACCGCGACGCGACGGGCCGCGCGGTCGAGCTCGGTGAGACAGCGCCGCCGCTCGCTCATCTCGTACGCCGACCTGGCACCACCGTCGGCGCCGAGGGCCAGCTCGACGATGTCGAGGCACAGGGCGGCGCGCTCCAGGTCCTCGACGGCACGCGGCTCGGTGCCCGGCGGCAGCGGGAGCTCCGGCCGGTGGCGGACGTTCATCAGCAGGTCGGGGATCTCGGGCTCCCAGGAGGCGACGTCGAGCCGGGTGAGCTCGGTGGTCGTGGTGACCAGCGCCTGCCGGAGCAGCCGGCCCTCCTCGGCCCGGTCGAGGGCCGGCGCCGCGTCGGCCGGTCCGGCCTGCCAGACGACGGTGCGCGCGTCGACTCCGGGCACGAGTCCGAGCCTGGTGCCGACCACGACGACCGCCTCGCCGGCGTCCAGCGCCAATGTGTTGAACGCGCTCGGCCCGCGCAGGCCGAGCAGGTCGCCGGCGATCGGGAACGCCAGGCTGGCCGCCGTGCCCGATGCGCGCTGCACGGCGGCCGGCAGCTGCTCCAGCGTCATCGACCCGGCGGTCGGCCAGTCGACGACGAGGTGCTGCGGGTCGTCGCCGCGGACGGCGGCCGCGAAGTCGTCAGGCCCCACGGAGCCGCGTAGGACGGCGTTGAGCCACACGGCCAGGAGCGCACTCCGCGGAAGGGACACGCGACGAGGGTAGTCACGCTAGGTTTGCTCAGGACCTGACCGAAGCAAGCCTGCGCCAAGGAATCCATGAACACCGTTCTCGAACTCGCCGATGTGAGCGTGCGGCGAGGACAGGCGACGTTGCTGGACTCCGTCAGCTGGACCGTCCGCGAAGGGGAGCGCTGGGTCGTCCTCGGGGCCAACGGTGCCGGCAAGACCACCCTCGTCCAGCTGTGCTCGGCCCAGATCCACCCGACGACCGGCGTGGCCGGGATCCTCGGCGAGGTGCTCGGCACCGTCGACGTCTTCGAGCTGCGCCCGCGGATCGGCTACACGAGTGCCGCGGTGGCCGAGCGGATCCCGCGACACGAGCTCGTCCGCGACGTGGTGGTCTCGGCGTCGTACGGCGTCGTCGGGCGGTGGCGCGAGCACTACGACGAGCTCGACCACGACCGGGCGCGGGCCCTGCTGGTCGAGGTCGGGGCCGGCAAGCTGCTCGACCGCACGTTCGGCACCCTCAGCGAGGGCGAGCGCAAGCGGGTGCAGATCGCCCGGTCGCTGATGGCCGACCCCGAGCTGCTCATCCTCGACGAGCCGGCCGCCGGACTCGACCTGGGCGGTCGCGAGGACCTGGTGTCGACGATGTCGGTGCTCGCCAACGACCCCTCCTCGCCGGCGATCGTCCTGGTCTCGCACCACGTCGAGGAGGTCCCGCCGGGGTTCACGCACGCCCTGATGCTCCGCGACGGGCACGTGGTCGCGGAGGGCCCGATCGGATCCGTGATGACGGCGGAGAACCTCACTGCGACCTTCGGGATGAGCCTGCTGCTCACCTTCGAGGACGGCCGGTACGCCGCCCGTCGCAGATCGCGCCGCCACGTGGGGTGACCTTGGATAGGGTCGCGTCATGGACTGGTTCCGTGACCACCTCTGGGAGACCTGGCTGATGATCGCCGTCGCCCTCGGTGTGATGGAGCTGATCAGCACCGACCTGATCCTCATCATGCTCGCGGGTGGCGCGCTGGTGGGCATGGTCATCGCGCTGTTCGGTGTCCCGGTCGCGGTCCAGATCGTGCTCGCTCTGGCGACCGCCGTCGGGCTGCTGGCCGTGATCCGGCCCGGCATGGTGCACCGGCTCCATGCCGGCCCGACGCTGCGCACCGGCGCCGAGGCACTGATAGGGCAGCGGGGCTACGTGCTCGAGTCCCTGTCGCACCAGACCGCGGGTCGCGTGAAGATCGGCGGAGAGGTCTGGACCGCCCGGCCCTACGACGAGGACGACCAGATCGAGGAGGGCACCGCGGTCGACGTCGTGTCGATCAAGGGCGCCACGGCGTACGTACTCCGCA
>JAEKKP010000073.1 GCA_019510315.1 Propionibacteriales bacterium | reverse complement strand
ATTGGACCTCGCCGACGAGATCGCGCTGCCGGCCGACCGGATGCCGGCCGAGCTCGAGGTGACGCCTCTGGTCGAGGACCTCCCGGAGCTGGTCGCCGGCTGGGAGGTGGTCGATGCGGACTGGCCGCACCGGGACGAGGCGGCGGCCCTCGCGGCGTCACTGGCCTCGCTGTCCGCCGACCACCTCGTCCACGCCGACCTGCGGGACGACAACATCTTGCTCGCGGCCGACGGTCGGACGCTGGCGTGCGACTGGAACTGGCCCGCGCTCGGCACGCCCTGGCAGGACAGCGTCGACCTGTTGATCTCGGCGCACGGCGACGGCGTCGACGCCGAGGCCGTGCTCCGGGGCCGGGAGCGGCTCGCCACCGTCGAGCCCGACCATGTGGACCGGTGGCTGTCGGGAGTCACCGGCTTCATGCTGGCGGCCAGCCAGCGCCCCGTGCCGCCGACGTCTCCGTACCTGCGCATCCACAACCGCTGGACGGCCGAAGCCGCCTGGTCGTGGCTCGCGCAACGCCGGGGATGGGCGTGACCCGGACTGCGGTGCTCGCCGGCGCCACCGGGCTGGTCGGCGGACACCTGCTGGAGGTGCTCCTCGAGGACGGCGCCTGGGACCACGTCCTGAGCCTTGGTCGCCGGGACGTCGAGCTCCGCCATCCCCGGCTCGAGCAGAGGATCGTCGAGTTCGCCGACCTCGGCGAGCTGCCGCCGTGCACCGACGTCTTCAGCTGTCTCGGCACCACGATCAAGGCAGCCGGCAGCCAGGCGGCGTTCCGGGCGGTCGACCATGACGCCGTCGTGGCGCTGGCGGAGGCGTCGTACCGGGCCGGCGCGGAGCGGTTCCTGCACGTCACCGCGCTGGGCGCCACATCGCGCTCCCGGATCTTCTACAACCGGGTCAAGGGCGAGACCGAGCGCGACGTGGCCGCCTCAGGCGTCCCCGAAACGGTCGCCTTCCGGCCGTCCATGCTGGACGGGCATCGCGCCGACAGCCGGCCGGCCGAACGGGTCGGCCTCGCGGCGATGCGCGCCGTCGCGCCCGTGCTCGGGCGCTACCGGCCCACGCGCGTGCACGACCTGGCACTCGCGATGGCCGCGGCGGCCAAGGCTGGGCAGCCCGGCCACCGCGTGGTCGACGCCGGGGAGATCAGGTCCGTCGATTTGGGCGGGCGGACGCCGCGCTGATATCGTGTCCCCTCGTGTCTGGGCCGTCGGCCCGCACCCTCAGACTCACACCCCGCACGAAGACGAAGAGACAGGCGAGCCCCCGTGGCAAACATCAAGTCGCAGATCAAGCGCAACCGTCAGAACGAGGCTGCCCACGAGCGCAACAAGGCCGTGAAGTCGGCCCTGAAGACCGCCGTGCGCAAGTTCCGTGAGGCCGCCGACGCCGGCGACGCCGAGGCGAAGACGCTGGCCGCTGACGCGGGCCGCGCGCTCGACAAGGCCGCCTCGAAGGGCGTCATCCACAAGAACCAGGCCGCGAACCGCAAGTCCGCGATCCAGAAGAAGGCCTCGTCGCTCTGAGCGGTCTCGCGTTGCTCCTTGCGTTGAGCTGAGTCGAAACGACCAGCAACAAGGTCACGAGGCGTCGTCCCGGTCGGGGCGGCGCCTCATCTGCGTCTCAGGGCTGTGGCTCAGGCACGGCGCGGACGTGCCCGGACCACGTCGAGCACCATCTTCTCCAGCGCGTAGGACGCGTCGTGGGCCCTCCCCTTGATGTCGGCGTCCGCCGCCGCCACGACCCGGATCGCCCGGGCGATGCCGCCCTCGTCCCAGCCGCGCGCCTGGTCGCGCAGGATGTCGAGCTTCCAGCTCGGCACCCCGACCTCGCGCATCAGATCCGCGTTGCGCATCCCGCGGGGGGCTGACTTGAACTTCGCGAGGCCGCGGAGGCCACCCGCCACCGCACTCGTCACGAGCACCGGCGCCGTGCCGCCGTCCAGCGCCCAGCGCAGCTCCTCGAGGGCCTTCGCCGCCCGCCCGAAGATCGCATGATCGGCGACGGCGAACGACTTCGCCTCCGCCCGGCCACCGAAGTAGGTCTTGACCATGTCGATCGTGATCGGCCGGCCCTCGAAGTCGCCGGCCAGCTGATCGGCCGCCGCGGCGAGCGAGCGGAGGTCCTGGCCGACGGCCTGGACCAGGAACGCCGCTGCGTCCGGGTCGATCTTCACCTTGCGCGTGCGGAGCTCGCCGATCACGAAGTTGGGGTACTCGCGCGCGGTCAACGCGGCGGTCTTGACCTCGGTCACGCCGGTCGCCTTGCGCAGCTTGGTCAGCACGCCGCTGCCCTTGGGACCGCCGCCGTGGACGAGCACGAGCGCGACGTCGTCGGCCGGAGCCTCGGCGTAGTCGAGCAGGCCGGGCACCGACTCGTCGGGAAGGTCCTCGAACTTGCGCACCACGACGCACCGCGTCGCCGAGAACAGCGACGGCGCTGCCAGCTCGCCGAGAGTCGCCATGGTGAGCTGGTCGGCGACCGTCTCGCCCAGCTCGGCCTCGGGGTCGGCCCGGCGCACCGCGGCGCGGACCTGCTGGACCGTGCGCTCGGCCAGGAACTCCTCCGGGCCGGTGACCAGCGTGACGCGGCCGAGGACCTGGGCGGGATCCGGTGTCGCCATGGCGGCAGCCTCTCACGGCCCGCCGACACCCCCGGGCCGCGGCCTGACCGACGGCATCCGGGTCGCCGTGCGGAGCCGCCCGCGGTCGTCGACGACGACCGCGACGTCACCGTCGAGGTCCGTGCGCCGCACCTGCATGCCGGCATCGCCGAGCAGGTGCAGCGTCGACGGAGCCGGGTGGCCGTAGTCGTTGTCGACGCCGACCGAGATCACTGCCAGCCTCGCCCCCAGCCCACGCACGAGGTCGTCGTCCTGCTTGCTGCTGCCGTGGTGCGCCACCTTGAGCACGTCCGCGTGGAGGTCGGTCGTGGTGCGCCGCAGGTCGGCCTGGGACGGCCGCTCCTCGTCGCCCATCATGAGCAGGCGGACGCCGCGGACCTCGACCAGCATGACCACGCTCGCGTCGTTGGGCGGTGAGTCGGAGTCGGGGTACGACGTCCGTACCGGCCCGAGCACCTGCCAGCGGAGCGGCCCGATGGTCGTCGTCTCGCCGTACGCCACCGTCCGCACCGGTACGCCGGCCCGCTGCGCCACTGCCCGCACGAGCCTGGCGCCGCCGGCCGGGTCCGGCACGGGCGACGTCTCCACCAGGCCGACCCGGCGACCGGCGAAGACCCCGGGCAGCCCGTCGACGTGGTCGGCGTGGAAGTGGCTGATCACGACGAGCGGCACCGCGCGCACCCCGAGCCGGTCCAGGCAACGGTCCATCAGGTCCGGATCGGGACCCGCGTCGACCACCACAGCGCTGCCGCCGCCGACGTTCAGGACCAGTCCGTCGCCCTGCCCGACGTCGCAGGCCACCATCACCCAGCCGGCGGGCGGCCACCCGGGCGTCGGCAGCGGCACCAGCATCACGACGAGGAGCAGCCCGAGGGTGCCCAGCGTCACGCCGCGCCGCGAGAGGGCCTCCGCGAGGGTGAGTGCCAGCGCGCCGCAGAGGAGGGTGAGCACCGCCAGGGACACCCATCCCGGGTCCCAGGCGAGCGCCGCCAGCGGCAGACCCGCGCTCGTCTGCGCGACGGCGATGATCCAGCCCGCGCACCAGGCGGCCGGAGTCGACACCACCTGGCCCAGCGGCACCCAGAGGAGCGTGAGCCCCCCACCGAGCAGCCCCAGGACGGTCGCTGGGCCGACGGCCCAAGCCACGGCCAGGTTCGCCCCGACCGCCACCAGGCTCACCTGACCGGAGATCGCGGCGACCAGCGGGGTGCAGGCGAGCTGGGCGGCGAGTGGCACCGCCACCGCCTCGGCAACCCAACGCGGCAGCCACCGAGCCAGCGCGTCGCGCCATGGTGGGCCGAGGAGGAGGATGCCGGCCGTGGCGCTGACCGACAGCGCGAAGCCGACCGACCGTGCCAGCCACGGGTCGAGGAGGAGCAGCAGGAGCACCGCCACGCCCAGGGCGCGGGTGCCGCGCGCGCGGCCGTGGTGGCCCATCCCGACGAGGGCCACCGACCCCATCACCGCCGCCCGCAGCACGCTCGGCTCGGTCCGGGCGAGCAGCACGAACCCGATGACGCCCAGGACGCCGACCACCACCAGTCCACGAGCGCGCACCTTGCACCAACGGGCCAGGATCAGCAGGAAGCCGACGATCAGCGTGAGGTTGGTGCCGCTCACCGCGAGCAGGTGGGTGAGGCCCGCCGTCCGGAAGTCCGCCGCCACGTCGTCACCGAGGCCGCCGTCGTCACCGTCGACCAGTGCCGGCACCAGCGCCCGGGGACCGGCCGGCTGACGTGCGACGCCGTCTCGGATCCCGGCCCGCAGCCGGTCCACGGCCGTCAGCAAGGCGCCGGGGCCACCAAGGACCTCGGGCGGACCGCGGGCGATGACGAGCGCGGCCACGTCACGGCTGTCCGCCGGCGCCAGGCGTCCCGCGAAGCGCAGCCGGCTGTCCAGCCGTACGCCGGCCCAGCCGGTGTCCGCGACGACGACCACCGGCGCCCGCAACCGGGTCTGCCGGCCACGACCGGAGACCTCGAGGAGCGTCGCCCGGAAGTGCACGTAGGGCGCGCGCCGGCCGCTGCCCGTCACCGGATCGGAGCGCACGAGCAGCTCGCCGTGCACGGCCGCCCCCTGCCGCGCCAGCTCCGTCGCGGGCGTCGTCCCCACGGACTCGACGTGGAGCAGTGCCGAGGCCGCGACCGCCGAGGCCGCGACGAGCCACCCGATGTGGGTTCCGGACGGCAGCCCGCGGCGCCGCCGGATGGCCACTGCCGCCGCACCGGCGCCGAGGGCGAGACCGCTCACCGACGCCGGCAGGCCGAGGGCGACGAGGGCGGCCGCCCAGGCCACGGCACCGATCACCGGCGCCCGCAGGTCGGACCTCGCGGTGGTCGCCGCCGTCACAGGGTGAGGTGCGGGGCCATGTCGGCGAGGGTCTTCTCGCCGATGCCGTCGACCTCGAGCAGCTCGTCGATCGCGGTGAAGGACCCGTGGGCGGTGCGCCAGTCGAGGATCTTCTGGGCGGTCACCGGTCCGACCCCGGGCAGGCTGTCGAGCTGGTCCAGGGTGGCGGTGTTGAGGTTGACCAGTGCACCGTCGGAGGACGCGCCGGGCTGGGAGGAGGCCGAGGCGGCCACGCCCGGAGCCGGCGCGACGCCGACGAGGATCTGCTCGCCGTCACTCAGCACGCGCGCGAGGTTGAGCGCCGAGAGGTCGACGCCCGGCCGCGCACCGCCGGCCTTGCGGATCGCGTCCACGACGCGCGACCCGGCGGGGAGCGTGGCCACGCCGGGTCGGCGTACCTTGCCGGCGACGTCGACCACGACCGTGCCACCGGGGCCCTGGTCGCCCGGTGCCGGAGCACCCGCCGGACCGGCGGACGCTCCCACGGACGGACTCACCGAGACACCGACCGACGGTGAGGCCCCTGCCGACGTGCGCACCTGCGGGACCGGGCCCACCGTCGGCCGCGCGCGGATCGTCAGGTAGGCGGTGACGGCGAGCGCAACCGCGGCGACGATCGACAGGACCGCGACGTGGCCCACCCCGAGGGAGACCCGTCCCTGGAGGGTTGCCGGAAGTCGGTCCTGCAACCAGGCCACGCCGCGGCCGTTCAGCGAGGCCGAGTGCCTCGAGTGTCGTCCCGGGGCGCGCACGAGCACCGGCTCGACCGGCTCCCCGGGCACCGAGTCCCCACGTGCCCGCCCCGCCTCCACGGGCAGCTCGAGCGGCCGCTCCCGGCCCGGCTCCGGCCCAGTGCGCGCCAGCTCCTGGCCGAGGAGCTCCAGCCGGCGCCGGGCCGCCCGGGCCACCTCGTCGGCCGACTCCCTGCGCATGGGGCGGACGCTAGGCAGCGGCCCCCGGCGCCGGCCAGAGGCGTCCCGACGACCTGTGGAGGGTGCGCTGCCGGCGGAGGCTGTGGACGCTCAGCGGCGGGCCACGACGACGGCGACCATGCCGGGTCCTACGTGGGCGCCGAGCACGGCGCCGATCTCGCCCACGTGGACCGGCCGGCCCTCGAGCCCGGCGGCGAGCCGCTCGGACAGCCGCTCGGACAGCGTGGTGGCGCGGTCGGCGTTGGCGAGGTGTGCGACCGCGACATCGACCTGCGCGCTCCCTGCGGCGTCGACGGCGAGCTCCTCCAGCCGGGCGAGTGCCTTGCCGGCCGTGCGGACCCGCTCGTAGGGGACCACCCGGCCGTCGTCGATGCGCAGGATCGGCTTGACGGCCAGCGCCGAGCCGACGAGCGCGGCTGCTGCTCCGACCCGGCCACCGCGACGCAGGTACTCCAGGGTGTCGACGTAGAACAGTGAGGTGGTCAGGCTCACCCGCCGCCGCGCCGCCGCGGCCACGGCAGCGGCATCACCGCCCGCGTCCCGCGCGTCCGCGGCGCTCAGCACCGCGAAACCCGCGCCCATCCCGACCTGCCGGCTGTCGACGGCCTGCACCGGCACGGGCGCGTCCCGGGCAGCCAGCTGGGCGGACTCGAACGTGCCGCTGAGCTCGCCGGACAGGTGGATGGACACGATCTGCGTCGCGCCGTCGGCGGCGAGCCGCTCGTAGACCTCGAGCATCTCGTGCGGGTTCGGCCGCGACGTGCTCACCGGCGTCCACGCCCGGAGAGCCTCGGCGAGCATCCCCGGCGTCGCGCCGTCCTCCAGGCCCTCGTCGTACGACGTCGCCCCGATCACCACCTGCAGGGGCACCACAGTGATGTCGCGCGCCGCCACGACGTCCGCCGGGAGGGACGCCGTGGAGTCGGTGACGAGCGCGACGGACATGGCCGGGAGCCTAGTGGCATCGAGCCCTCCGACCACGCGAGCGCTCAGATGACGATGTTGACCAGCTTCGGGGCGCGGACGATGACCTTGCGCACCGTCGCACCGTCCAGCGCGCGCTGCACGGCGGCATCGGCCAGCGCGGCCGCCTCCAGGTCGGCGTCGGAGATGTCCGGGGAGACCTCCAGGCGCCCTCGCACCTTGCCCTGCACCTGGACGATCGCCGTCACGGACTCCTCGACCAGCAGCGCCTCGTCGACCAGCGGCCAGGCGGCGCGGGCGACCGTGGGCTCGTGTCCCAGCCGCTCCCACATCTCCTCGGCGGTGTACGGCGCGACCAGCGACAGCAGGATCGCGACGGCCTCCGCCGCCTCGCGGACCGCCGGGTCGGCCGGTCCGCTGCCCGCATCGATCGTCTTGCGGGTGGCGTTCACCAGCTCCATCACCCGCGCGATCATCACGTTGAAGCGCCGGGACTCGATCAGGTCGGCGGCGTCGTGCACCGTGCGGTGGGTGACCCGCCGCAGCGCCAGGTCACCAGAATCCGTTGTCACGCCGGGCGCGGACGTCACGTCGCCGCTCAGCCGCCAGGCGCGCTGCAGGAACCGCAGCGACCCGGCCGGCGAGACGTCTGCCCAGTCGATGTCGTCCTCGGGCGGGCCGGCGAACACCAGTGTCAGCCGCACCGCGTCCACGCCGTACTCCGCTAGTTGATCCCCCAGACTGACGCCGTTGCCCAGCGACTTGCTCATCTTGCGGCCCTGGTTGATGACGATGCCCTGGTTCAGCTGCGCCGTGAACGGCTCGCGGAACTGCAGCAGGCCCATGTCGGCCAGCACCTTGGTGAAGAAGCGTGCGTACAGCAGGTGCAGCACCGCGTGCTCGACGCCGCCGACGTAGATGTCGGCCGGCGCCCACGCGTTGACCAGTGCCGGGTCGAACGGTCCGTCCTCGTAGTGCGGCGAGCAGTAGCGCAGGAAGTACCACGAACTGTCGACGAACGTGTCCATGGTGTCGCTGTCGCGCTTCGCCGGACCGCCGCACTGCGGGCAGGTGACGTTGACCCAGTCCTCGGCGGCGGCCAGCGGCGAGACGCCCTTGGGCTTCAGGTCCGCGCCGCGCAGCTCCGGCAGCTCCAGCGGCAGCTGGTCGTAGGGCACCGCGACCTCGCCGTCGGTCTCGCAGTGGACGATCGGGATCGGGACACCCCAGTAGCGCTGCCGGCTCAGCAGCCAGTCGCGCAACCGGAAGTTCACGGCGCCGCTGCCGGTGCCGTCGGCCTCCAGGCGCTCGATGATCGTGCGGATGCCGGCGGTCTTGTCGGTCAGCCCGTCCAGCGGGCCGGAGTTCACGTAGGCACCATCGCCGCTCGTCGCGACGAACGTCTCCTCGGGGTCGGGTTCCCCTGTGTCCACCACGCGGCGTACCTGCAGGCCCATCTCCTTGGCGAAGTCCAGGTCGCGCTGGTCGTGGGCAGGGACGGCCATGATCGCGCCGGTGCCGTAGTCAGCCAGCACGTAGTCGCTCGCCCAGACCGGGATCTGCTCGCCGTTGACCGGGTTGGTCGCGGTGACACCCAGGTCGACGCCGGTCTTGGGCCGGTCGGTGGACATCCGGTCGATGTCGGAGGCCTTGCGGGTCTCCTCCAGGTAGGCCTCGTACGCCGGCCGCTGCGCGTCGCTGACCAGCTCACCGGCCAGCGCGGCATCGGCCGCGACGACCATGAAGGTCGCGCCGTACAGCGTGTCCGGCCGGGTGGTGTACACCTCGACGTCTCGCGGTTCGGTGGTTGAGCCTGTCGAAACCTTGAAGGTCACGTGCGCACCCTCGGACCGGCCGATCCAGTTGCGCTGGGCGTTCACGACCCGGTCCGGCCAGGTCGGCGCCAGCACGTCCAGGTCGTCGAGCAGCTCCTGGGCGTAGTCGGTGATCTTGAAGTACCACTGGTTCAGCTCGCGCTTCGTCACCTCGGCGCCGCAGCGCTCGCAGTGGCCGTCGACGACCTGCTCGTTGGCCAGGACCGTCTGGTCGTTGGGGCACCAGTTGACCGGGCTGTTCTTGCGGTATGCCAGACCTCGCTCGCGGAACTTCAGGAACAGCCACTGCGTCCAGCGGTAGTACTCCGGGTCGGAGGTGTGCAGCCGCCGCGACCAGTCGAAGGAGACGCCGAACTTCTTGAACGACGCGGCCTGGGTCTCGATGTTGGCGTAGGTGTACGTCGCCGGGTGCTCGTCGTTGCGGATCGCGGCGTTCTCGGCCGGCAGCCCGAAGGAGTCCCAGCCCATCGGGTTCATCACCTCGTAGCCGCGCAGTCGCCAGTAGCGGGCGATCACGTCGTGCAGCGCCGTGACCTCGGCGTGGCCCATGTGCAGGTCGCCGCTCGGGTAGGGAAACATGGTCAGGGCGTAGCGCTTCTCGCGCGCCCCGGACAGGACGGCCTCGTCGTCGGCCCGGAACGGGTCCAGCCGCTCCCAGACCGGCAGCCACTTCTCCTCGGTGGCGTGCACGTCGTACCCGACGTGCTCCTCAGGCTGGTTCATCGCTGCTCTCTTCGGCTCGTGGAGGTTCCTGACACACAAAAGCCCCCCGCGCACGAGGGGCAGCCGCATCGGTGACCGATGCGGCTAGGTAAGGAGCAGGACCTGCCTCATGCCGCGATGATACCGCCGCCCGCGTCCGCGCCTCACCTCCCCGGGACCGGTAGGCTCGTCGGCCTGCCGACGAAGGGACGAGGATGAGCTGGCTGGTCACCGGGGGCGCCGGATACATCGGCGCACACGTCGTGCGTGCGCTCGAGGAGTCAGACCTCGAGGCGGTCGTGGTCGACGACCTGTCCAGCGGGCACCGCGGCTTCGTGCGCAGCGGCACCCCGTTCGTCGAGGGCACCATCCTCGACACCGACCTGCTGGTCCGGACCTGCAAGGAGCACGCGGTCGAGGGCGTCGTCCACCTGGCCGGGTTCAAGTACGCCGGCGTGTCGGTGCAGCGGCCGCTGCACACCTACACCCAGAACGTGACCGGCACGGTGAGCCTCCTCGACGCGATGGCCCAGACCGGCGTGGAGAGCATCGTCTTCTCCTCCAGTGCCGCGACCTTCGGCACCCCCGACGTCGACGTGGTCACCGAGGACACACCGACCAGCCCCGAGTCGCCGTACGGCGAGAGCAAGCTGATCGGCGAGTGGCTGATCCGCGACCAGGCGGTCGCCACCGGCCTGCGCCACACGTCGCTGCGCTACTTCAACGTCGTCGGGTCGGGCAGCGACGACCTCTACGACACCAGCCCGCACAACCTGTTCCCCGTCGTCCTCGAGATGCTCCTCGCCGGCAAGACGCCGCGGATCAACGGGGACGACTACGCCACGCCTGACGGCACCTGCGTGCGCGACTACGTGCACGTCACCGACCTCGCCGTGGCGCACGTCGCCGCTGCGCGCGCGTTGGCGGCCGGAGAGCCGCTCGAGTCGGTCTACAACCTCGGCAGCGGTGACGGGTCGTCGGTGCGGGAGATCATGGACACCGTCCGCGAGGTCACCGGCATCGACTTCACCCCGGAGATCGGCCCGCGCCGGCCCGGCGACCCTGCCCGGATCGTGGCCAGCGGCGAGCTCGCCGCGCGCGACCTCGACTGGGCGATGCGGCACGACCTGCGCGACATGGTCGCCTCGGCGTGGAAGGCGCGTACGGCCGCCTCCTGAGGGTCAGCGCGTGGCCGGCGAGGGGTTGAGCCGGGCCGGGCTGCCGAGGAGGACCCGGGCCTTGCGCCGCGACCGCACCCGAGGCTCGCGCACCGGCTTCAGCGCCTTCGCGAGACGGCGCTGGTCGGCCAACGCGATCATCTCGATCCGGCGCTGGCGGAACGCCTCGGGACTGAGCTCGAAGTTGCACATGGTGACCTCCGGTGCGCTTCCGGCCGTCACACCGGCGGCCGTCACGTTCCCTTCGCATGCTACGCCGCAGGGGTCCGCACGTCGTCGGGCATGATCGGCGCATGACGACTTCAGCTGGCTCCTCGACCATCGGCGACCTCTTCCGCCTCGACGGCAAGGTCGCCGTCGTCACAGGCGCATCCTCGGGGCTGGGCGTCGCCTTCGCCCAGGCGCTCGCCGAAGCGGGCGCGGACGTCGCGCTCGGTGCCCGTCGGGCCGACCGGTTGGCCGACACGGCGGGCCTGGTCGAGGCGGCCGGCCGCAGGGCGATCAGTGTCGGCACCGACGTCGCCGAGCCGTCGTCCTGCCAGGCGCTCGTCGACGCCGCGATGGCCGAGTTCGGCCGGGTCGACGTACTGGTCAACAACGCCGGCATCGGGACCGCCGTACCGGCCACGCGGGAGGCGCCCGACGACTTCCGCAAGGTGATCGACGTCAACCTCAACGGGTGCTACTGGATGGCCCAGTCCTGCGGCCGGGTCATGCAGCCGGGCAGCTCGGTCATCAACATCTCGTCCGTGCTCGGGATCACGACCGCCGGCCTCCCCCAGGCGGCGTACGCCGCGTCGAAGGCCGGCCTGATCGGTCTGACCCGCGACCTCGCCCAGCAGTGGACCGGTCGCAAGGGCATCCGGGTCAACGCCATCGCACCCGGGTTCTTCACCTCGGAGATGACCGACCAGTACCCACCGGGCTACCTCGAGGCCCAGCAGCAGCGGATCCCGATGGCCCGCAAGGGCGACCCGCGCGAGCTCGCCGCGACCCTGGTCTTCCTGGCCTCCGACGCCGCCGGCTACATCACCGGGCAGACGCTCGCCGTCGACGGCGGAATGACGATCACCTGACGTTCCCGCGTGCGGAGGTTTCGAGACGGTCGCTGCGCGACCTCCTCAACCACCGGCCGCAGGGTTTCGACAGGCTCAACCACCGGTGGTCGAGCAGCGAGCTTGCGAGCGATCAGTCGAGACCCGGTGAGGTGCGCGCGAAGGCGACCACCGGCCGGTCAGGTCCAGGCCCAGATCGCCAGGCTGAGGAGGGCGATGGCCGGGAAGGTGCCCTGCGCGAGCGCGCCCCGCAGCTGTTCGCGGCTGGAGCTGATCAGCACGACGGCCGCGGTCATCATCGAGCCCGTGCCGAAGATGACCAACGCGACGCCGGCGTCCCGGTTGCTGCCCATCACCGCAATGCCCACCGCGGTCCCGATGGCGAGGAACAGGTTGTAGAAGCCCTGGTTGAACGCCCACGGCTTCATCACGACCGCGTCGTCGGCAGAGAGCTGGAACGCCTTCCGTCCAGCCGTGTCGAACGCAAGCGCCTCCAGCCAGAAGATGTAGACGTGCACCAAGGCGGCGAGCCCGGCGAAGACGCAGGCGACGGTCAGCATGGTGCGGAGACTACGCCCGCAGACCCCGACCGGGCGTCTCACCATGCCAACGCTTGTGCGCGTGGATGAAGCTCGCCGGCTCCGCGTAGCCCAGGCGGTGGGCGACCTGCGTGACGCTCAGGCTCTCGGTGGAGAGCAGCGCGCGCGCGAGCGAGATGCGCACCTCGTCGAGGAGCTGCTGGAACGAGGTGTCGTCGGCGGCAAGGCGCCGGCGCAACGTGCGTTCGCCGACGGCCAGCGCGTCGGCAACGCCGCCGATCGACGGGTCGAAGGCGAGCCGTTGTGCGAGCAGGATGCGCACCTGCTGCGGCAATCCGCTCTCGTCGCGTCGCCGCGACGCCAGATCGGCGCACATCTCCTCGGCGAGGGCGCGAGCGGCAGGGTTCGCGCGGGGCAGCTCGGCCTCGAGGTACGACGCGGGAAAGCTGACCGTCATCGCCACGGCGTCGAACACCGTCGGCAGACCACCGACGAAGAGTTCGCGCAGCATGGCCTCGACGGCCGCGAGGTCGCGGAGCACCAGGAAGTCCCTGACGTCTGCGGGCAGCGCTTCGTCGTACGCCCCGATGACGACTCTCTCGCCCTCGATCCGGGCGTGCGGGATCGAGAACGTGAAGGTGAGGTCGAGGTGGCGGAGCCCGAAGTTGATCGCGTCGAGCAGAGTCCGGCTCGAGACCAGCGCGTAGCCGGCGACGCCGAAGGTGCTCAACCGGTAGCGGCGGCCCAGGACTGCGCCCGACCGTGCGGACGCACCACCGTGCCGGAGCAGGTTCCGGATCACCCTCAGCTCCTGGGCGGCGGTGACCTCGCGGTCCGGGTCCCCGAGCACGGACGCCCGCAGGCCGGTGCCGGCGAGCAGGACGTCGGCTCCCAGACCGGAGGTACGAGCATGCTCGAGGAGGACGACGATCCCGGCCACCGGGCGCGGGAAGTCCCAGTCGCGGACCTCCGGCTCGACCAGGCGCACCCGGCCAGCCTAGGCCGGAATTGTCAATTGCCGACGCCACCCGGGTCTGTGACCGAGTGCCCGCCAGTCCCTAGTGTTCGTGCATGGCCACACCGCGCATCGTGATCATCGGCGCCGGCTTCGGCGGGCTCGGCACCGCGATCGAGCTG
>JAEKKP010000072.1 GCA_019510315.1 Propionibacteriales bacterium | reverse complement strand
GAGGAGCTGATGCGGTCGCGCTACACGGCGTACGTCCTGGGCGACGTCGACCACGTCTTCCGCAGCTGGCACCCCGCGACCCGGCCCGACGACCTCCGGGCACTGCCGGCGCGGGACTGGCGCGGGCTGGAGATCGTGGAGGTCCTCGACGGCGAGCCGTCCGACGAACACGGCGTCGTCGAGTTCCGGGCGCACCACGCGGCCGGCACGCAGCACGAGCGCAGCCGGTTCACCCGGCGGGCGGGCCGTTGGGTCTACCTCGACGGCAACAGCGCTGACTAGGAGATGCAGGTGGAACGAGAAGAGCCACGCCCCGACACCGGCGACCCGGTCGCCTTGTTCGGTGCCTACCTGCGGTTCTACCGCGAGACCGCGATCGCGAAGGTCACCGCGCTGTCACCGGAGGACCAGCGCACCTCGCGCCTGCCCAGCGGCTGGACGCCGCTCGAGCTGCTGCTCCACCTCGCGCACATGGAGCGGCGCTGGTTCCACTGGAACTTCGAGGGCGAGGAGATCGAGGCGCCGTGGGGCGACCGGCGCGACGGACGCTGGTACGTCGCACCCGACGTCGCGGCGGACGACGTCGCCGCCGCGTTGCGCGAGGCCGGCGAGCACACGGATGCCGTCCTGGCGTCGCACGAGCTCGACGAATGGAGCCAGCCGCCCGCCGACTACCCCGGACCGCAGGCGCCGCTGGGCTGGATCTGCTTCCACGTGCTCCAGGAGTACGCCCGGCACGTCGGCCACCTCGACATCGCGGTGGAGCTGGCGGGTGGACCGACGGGGGAGTGAGCGGGTCCTCAGAACCCGCTGATGCCCTCGCCCTCGCCGGATTGCTCGTCGAAGTTCTCGTGCTCGAGGAGGTGCAGCACCGGGACACCGAGCTTGCGCCGGGCGCGCGAGGTCCAGTCGAGGTGGAAGAACTCGCTGACCACGTGGGGCCGCGTGAGGATGATCGCCTCGCGGGCGTCGACGTCGCCGACCTTCTTGGCGAGCGCCTGGATCGGGTCGACGCTGACGATGTCGCCGACCGCCTTCCCGCCGGCCGCTTCGAGGTGGGCGACGGAGTCGCGTACGGCGGCCCGGGCGGCCTCGAGCACCTCGTTGCGGATCTCGTCGATGTCGTCGGCGTCCATGAACATCGTCGGGGTGGCCAGCACCTCGCCGCCTGCCAGGGCGCCCATCCCGCTCTCGATCTGGGCGGCGCTGTCCTCGACCGGCACCAGCACGTGGTAGGTGACCGGCTCCTCGATCTCCTCGTGCAGGCTGCGCACCTGGCTCGCGTCCTGCGCGGTCAGCGCCTGCTCGACCAGCAGGACCACGTCGTAGTCGCTCATCACGCCTCCTGCCCTGGGCTCCCGTCCGGGACCACGTCCAACACTCTAGTGAGGTCGTAGCTCACCGGCTCCTCGAGCTGCTCGTAACCGCACGACTCCGGATCGCGGTCGGGCCGCCAGCGCTTGAACTGCGCGGTGTGCCGGAACCGCCGGCCCTCCATGTGCTCGTAGCCGACCTCGAGGACGCGCTCGGGCCGCAGCGGCGTGAACGACAGGTCCTTGCCGGCGCTCCACCGGCTCTGGGTGCCGGGCACGCGATCCGGGTTCGCGATGGCCCACTCCTGCCACTCACCCCAGGGGTGGTCCTTGATGTCGGTCTCCAGCGGCCGGAGCTCGTCCATCAGCTCGGCGCGCCGCGCCTCCGTGAACGAGGCGGCCACCCCGACGTGCTGGAGCTTGCCGCCGTCGTACAGGCCCAGGAGCATCGAGCCGAGCAGCGGCCGCTCGGGCGTCGAGGTCTTGTGGAGCCGGTAGCCGGCGAGGACGACGTCGGCCGTGCGCGCGTGCTTGATCTTGAGCATGGTGCGGGCGTTCTGCTGGTACGCCGCACCGAGCGGCTTGGCCACCACGCCGTCCAGCCCGGCGCCCTCGAACTGGTGGAACCACTCCTCGGCGACGGCCGGGTCGGTGGTTGTGCGCGTCAGGTGCACCCGGCCGGTGAGCTCGTCGAGCGCCGGCAGATCCGTCAGCGCTGCCTCGAGCCGTGCGCGGCGCTCGCCGAACGGCATCGGCGTCAGGTCGTCGTTGCCGAGAGCGAGGGCGTCGAACGCCACGAAGCTCGCCGGCGTCTGCTCGGCGAGCAGGTTGATCCGCGACGCCGCCGGGTGGATGCGCTCCTGCAGCGTCTCGAACTCCAGGCGCGGGCGCCCGGACGTGCTCGCGACGAAGAGCTCGCCGTCGAGCACGCACCGCTCCGGCAGCTGCTCCTTGATCGCCGCGACGACCTCGGGGAAGTAGCGGGTCAGCGGCTTGGTGTTGCGCGAGGTGATCTCGACCTCGTCGCCGTCGCGGAAGACGATGGCCCGGAAGCCGTCCCACTTGGGTTCGAAGCTCAGCCCGCCCTCGAACTTCGCGGGATCCGGGATCCCCTTGACGGACTTCGCGAGCATCGGCTGGACGGGTGGCATGACGGGAAGGTCCACGGCGACCAACGTAGTCGCCTCGTGCGTGCCCGGTCGCGCGTAGGCTGCCTCGTGTCGCCACCGCACGGAGAACCGTGGATCCGAGGAGCCGTGATGGACACCCAGGTGGAAGCAGCCGAGACATCGACGTCTGTCGCGCTCGGTGGCCTGCTGACCGTGGTCTTCGGCACGTTCGCCGTGATGGTTGCTGTCGGGATGGGCTGGCTCGGGGCCGCTGTGCTCGGCGCGGTGCTCCTGCTGCTCTCGTGGCGCGTGCCCACGACGACACGGATTCTGCCGCTCCTGATGGCCGGCTTCGGAGTCGTCGCCGTCCTGGGCGCAGTGTTCGACGTGCTGACCTGAGGTGCCTCCGCCCCTCTGGCGCGGGCGCCCGTGAGTGCTCAGACGGTCGCCCCGACGACCACTTCAGCACTCGACCGAACGCATCCCCTTAGAGTCGCCCCATGAGCGAGCGCAGCGAGCGACGTTCGACGGCGGCAAGTCGGCAGGCAAGAAGGCGCTCGAGGAGCTCGGGCCCGAGCTCGCCGAGCTGCAGGAGAAGCTGTTCGCCGAGGGCTACACCGGCTCGCGCCAGCGTGTGCTGCTCGTCCTGCAGGGCATGGACACCTCGGGCAAGGGCGGGGTGCTGAGCCACACGGTCGGCCTGCTCGACCCGTCGGGCATCGTGCTGAAGTCGTTCAAGAAGCCCACCGACGAGGAGCTGGCGCACGACTTCCTCTGGCGCATCGAGCACGCGCTGCCGCGCGCGGGGGAGATCGGGATCTTCGACCGCTCGCACTACGAGGACGTCCTCGTCGTCAAGGTGCACGAGCTCGTCGAGCCCGACGAGATCGAGCGGCGCTACACCGCGATCAACGCCTTCGAGCAGCGGCTCGCGGACACCGGCACGACGATCATCAAGTGCATGCTGCACATCTCGGCCGACAAGCAGCGTGAGCGGCTGCTCGCCCGGCTCGACGAGCCGACGAAGCAGTGGAAGTTCAAGCCGGCCGACGTCGACGAGCGCGAGCGTTGGGACGACTACCAGGCGGCGTACGCGATCGCGTTGGAGCGGTGCAACATCGCGGCCGCGCCCTGGTACGTCGTACCGAGCGATCGCAAGTGGTACCGCAACTGGGCCATCGCGCAGCTGCTGCTCGAGACTCTGCGCGCTCTCGACGTCGACTGGCCGGCGCCCGACTACGACGTGGCCGTGCAGCGCGCCCGGCTCGAGTCGGACCGACCTGGCTCCGGCACGTGAGCGGGCTCACCACCGTCACGGCCACCCGGTACGTCGCACCGCTGCGCGAAGGTGGCTCG
Organism: Propionibacteriales bacterium; assembly: GCA_019510315.1. Taxonomy (GTDB): domain Bacteria; phylum Actinomycetota; class Actinomycetes; order Propionibacteriales; family Nocardioidaceae; genus Marmoricola. The sequence continues at coordinate 17,437 of JAEKKP010000072.1, read as the reverse complement.
CTGCCCGGGATCGTCGAGGCCGACGACCTCGGCACCTACGTCTGCAAGTTCCGCGGCGCCGGGCAGGGCCTCGGCGTGCTCGTCGCGGAGGTGATCGTCGGCGAGCTCGCCCGACGGCTCGGCATCCGCACTCCGGACCTGGTCGCCATCGAGCTCGGTGAGGGGATCGCCCGCTACGAGGCCGACGAGGAGGTGCAGGACCTGCTCAACGCCAGCCTCGGGCTCAACCTCGGTGTCGACTACCTCCCCGGATCGTTCGGCTTCGACCCCGGGCTCGAGGTCGACCGCGAGGTGGCCGGCCGGATCCTCTGGCTCGACGCGTACGTCGCGAACGTCGACCGCAGCTGGCGCAACCCCAACCTGCTCGTCTGGCACGGCGACATCTGGGCGATCGACCACGGTGCCTCGCTGTACTTCCACCACGGGTGGAGCGGGGGCGTCACCGACCCGGCTCGGTTCGCCGAGCAGCCCTGGTCGGTCGACGACCACGTCCTGCGCGCGCACGTCGACGCTGTGGCCGGCGTGGCCGACGACCTCGCGGAGGCCGTCACGGACGAGGTCCTCGAAGAGGTCACCGCACGTGTGCCCGACGAGTGGCTGGTCGGTCCCGTGCCGCCGGCCGACCTGCGGGCGGCGTACGTCGCGTTCCTGCGCGCGCGGCTCGACGGGTCGCGCAGCTGGCTGCCGAGGCGGGGTGCCGCATGAGCCCCTACCAGTACGTCGTGCTCCGGTGCGTGCCTCGCGTCGACCGCGAGGAGTTCGTCAACGTCGGCGTCGTCCTCTACTGCCAGCAGGCCGACTTCCTCGCCGCCCAGTGCCACGTCGAGGAGGCCCGACTGCGAGGGTTGGCCCCGGGCATCGACCTCGCCGCCGTCCGGCACGCTCTCGCCTTCGTCGAGGGCGTGTGCCGCGGCGATGCATCCCTGGGCGACCCGGCGACCGGAGACCTCGGCACGCGCTTCGGGTTCCTCAAGGCGCCGCGGTCGACGGTCGTCCAGCCCGGCCCGGTGCACGGCGGCCTCACCGAGGATCCCGCGAGCGAGCTCGAGCGCCTGATCGACGTGCTCGTCCGCTGATCGGACCGACGTCAGCGGACCCGAGCGACGGCGGCGGCGGCGGCTTCGATGTCGTCGGAGCTGACGAAGTAGTGCGGCGAGGCCCGTACGACGGCCCCGAGGCCACGCGCCGTCATGTCCAGGCGGGTCGATGGCAGGCCGCTCACCGCGACGGTGACGTCCTGGGCGAGGAGCCGGTCGCGCACATCCGCTGCGTCGACACCGTCGACGGTGAAGGACACGACACCGGAGAGGTCGGCGCCGGCGTCGCGCAGGACGACTCGGGGGACTTCGGAGAGTGCAGTGCGCAGGTCGGCCGCTCGTGAACGGACCGCCGCCTCGACATCGTCGACGCCGAGGCGCAGGAGGTGCTCGACCGCCATCTTGAGACCGAGCCGCGAGGCCACGTCGTACTCCCAGAGCTCGAAGCGCCGAGCGCCGGACTCGAGCTCGTAGCCGTCCGGCGCGGTCCAGGTCGCCCCGCGCATGTCGGCGGCCGCCGGCTCCAGCCCCTCGAGGATGCTGCGACGCACGTACAGGAATCCGGTGCCGCGAGGCGCGCGCAGCCACTTGCGGCCGGTGGCCGACAGTGCGTCGACACCGAGGTCCTCGACGTCGACCCGGAGCTGGCCCACGGACTGGCAGGCGTCGAGCAGCACGAGAGCGCCGACGTCGTGCGCACACTCGACGACCTCGCGCACCGGCGCGACCTGTCCCGAGTTGGTCGGCACGTGCACCAGCGAGACCAGCCGCACGCGTTCGTCGAGCAACGCGGAGAGCGCGTCGAGGTCGACCAGGCCGTCAGGCCCGTTCGGCACCACCTCGACCGAGCACCCGTCGATCCGGGCCCGCTGCAGGAGGGCGATGGCGTTGCTCGCGTACTCCGTGCCGCAGATCAGGATGCGGTCGCCGGGTGCCCACCGGATCGCGGTGACGAACTGGTTCCAGGAGCGGGTGGCGCTGTCGCTGAGCGCGACCAGGTCGGGGTCACAGCCGAGGAGCCGTCCGAGGACGACGGGGACCGCGGCGAGGTCGTCGGCCCGCTCAGCGGCGGCCCGGTAGCCGCCCACCTCCGCCTCGCGGCGGAGGTGCGCCACGACCGCGTCGACGACCCGGGTGGTCGGCAGGGACGAGCCCGCGCTGTCGAGGAAGGCCTGGTCGAGGCAGCCGGGGGTGTCGGCACGTTCGGCGGCGACGTCGATCACGGCCCCATGGTGCCGTACGCCGCGACGAGGTCGATGTGAACATTCGCTGACGTCGTGGTCCGGGGGCTCGGAACTGTCGGTGGGCCTCCGTAGTCTCGCGGCATGACCGTCACAGCATCGGATGCCCCCTGGGATGCGCAGTCACTCATCAACCGCTACGACGAGGTCCGGTCGCACACCGAGATGCTCGCCTCGCCCCTCTCGCCCGAGGACCAGACCGTCCAGTCGATGCCGGACGTCTCGCCCACCAAGTGGCACCGGGCGCACGTCACCTGGTTCTTCGAGACGTTCGTGCTCGCCGACCACGAGCAGGCCTTCTCGCCGTTCCAGGAGAAGTACTGGTTCCTGTTCAACAGCTACTACGAGGCGGTCGGGCCGAGGTTCTCCCGGCCGATCCGCGGCGTGATCAGCAGGCCGGGCGCGCACGACGTCGGCGTCTACCGCGGCAACGTCGACGCCCGGATGCGCGACCTGATCTCCTCGCTCGACGAGGGCACGCTCGACAAGCTGACGAGCACCATCGAGCTCGGCTTCCACCACGAGCAGCAGCACCAGGAGCTGCTGCTGATGGACATCAAGCACGTGCTCTCGCTCAATCCGCTGCTCCCGGCGTACGCCGGCACACCCAGCCCGGTCTCGGAGCCCGACGCCCTCGGCTGGGTCGACGTCGACGGCGGGTTGGTCGAGATCGGCCACGACGGCGGCGGGTTCTCGTTCGACAACGAGCTGCCGCGCCACCAGACCTGGCTCCAGCCCTATCGCCTGGCCGACCGGCTGGTCACCAACGGCGAGTGGCTGGAGTTCATCGCCGACGGCGGCTACCGGCGCCACGAGCTCTGGCTGTCCGACGGCTGGGCCAAGGTCACCGGGGAGGGCTGGCAGGCGCCGTTCTACTGGAGCCAGATCGACGGGGTCTGGTTCGAGCACACCCTGCACGGCACTTTCCCGGTCAACCCGGGCCTGCCGGTGAGCCATGTCAGCCACTACGAGGCCGACGCCTACGCCACCTGGGCCGGCAAGCGATTGCCGAGCGAGGCCGAGTGGGAGCACGCAGTCGTCGCGGACGGCCAGGCCTCCCAGGTCGTCGGCAACCTGACCGACACCCAGAGCTACCACCCGCGGGCCGCGGGACCGGCAACCGGTCGTCTGCGTCAGGTCTACGGCGACTGCTGGGAGTGGACGTCCTCGGCCTACCACGCCTACCCGGGCTTCCACCCGGCCGAGGGCGCGATCGGGGAGTACAACGGCAAGTTCATGTCCAACCAGATGGTGCTGCGGGGTGGCTGTGCGCTGACGCCGCCGGACCATGCGCGCGCGACCTACCGCAACTTCTTCCCACCGGGCGCCCGCTGGGCGCTCTCGGGGGTGCGGCTCGCCGACTTCGGGGCGAGCGCGTGACGGCCGCGGCGAGGGAGCCGCGCGTCGCGGTGCTCCTCGACCCGGACTGGGCGAGCGGCAGCCTGGTCGACGACGTGCGGCGCGGGTTCGCGGCGCACCCGCGCACGCTGCCCCCGAAATGGCTCTACGACGACGCCGGGTCGGCTCTGTTCGACGAGATCACGCGGCTGCCGGAGTACTACCCGTTCGCGGCGGAGCACTCCATCCTCGAGGCCCACGCCGCCGAGATCGCGACCGCGAGCGCGGCGACCACCTTGGTGGAGCTCGGCAGCGGCACCAGCGACAAGACCCGCCTCCTGCTGGACGCGTTCACCCGCACCGGCCAGCTGACCCGCTTCGCGCCGGTCGACGTCTCCGAGCAGACCCTGCGTGACGCGGCCGCCCGGATCGCGGAGCGGTATGCCGGTCTCGAGGTGGAGGCCGTCGTCGGCGACTTCACCCTGCACCTCGCGCAGCTCCCGCAGGGCGGGCGTCGGATGGTGGCTTTCCTGGGCGGCGTCCTCAACCGCGAGCTCGGCGCCGACTTCGACCTGGAGGGGTTCTCCTACATCCCGTTCTGGGATCCGCACATGGAGCGGATGGACCTGCGGCTGCGCTCCGAGATGCCGCAGCGGATCACGATCCCGGGCGCCGACCTGGTGCTCGACCTGGCCAGCGGCGAGGAGATCCGGGTGGAGATCTCCACCAAGTTCCGGGTCAGCAAGATCGCCGCGGAGCTCGAGGGCGCAGGCCTGGGCGTGACCCGGGTCTGGACCGACGATGCCGGCGACTTCGCGCTGACCCTGGCGACGAAATCCTGAGTCTGCGTGCAGCTGACCAGGCTGTGTAGCGCGTGCCAACGTCGTATTCGGGGCGCTAATCTGGGAGGGCCGCGCCAGGCGGACCTATGCGCGGCGAGCGTTGAAAGGTAGCCGCCATGCGACTCACGAGGCCGGCCAAGCTCCTCGCCAGCACTGCCGTTGCCCTCGCCGCCTGCGTCCTCTCGTCGTGCGGCGGCGGCACACATCCAAGCTCCTCGCCCAGGGACACAGGCTCGGGAGCCACCGTCACCGGTCCGTCGTCGAGCCCGACCGCATCCCCTGTCCGCTTCGAATCCCCGGAGTACGGATACACCGTCACCCTCCCCGCGGGGTGGACCGCCACCCAGGCGTACTCGAAGTGGGACGGCAAGGCGGAGCTGTCGAAGGATTCCTTCGACATCGATCGGTTCGTCGGGCCCCCGCCCACGATCTCCTTCGCAGCGGCGGCGAGCTGGACGCACGGGCTGGCCGCCTACGCCAGGTATCTGATCGCGTCCAACGTGCGCTATCACAGCGGCACGTGCCCGACGAGACCGGACGGACAGGTAGGGATCGCGATCGGAGGCAGGCCAGGAGTGCTGCTCGAGTACAACTGCGGCATCCTCATCAACATCGCTGCGACAGTCCGACACGGCGTTGGCTACGTGTTCACGTTCCGCGACGACAACGTCCAGGCGGCCTCCGATCCGACCGATCACGCTGCCTTCGCCCAGATGCTGGGCTCGGTCGACTTCCCGCACTGAGGGACGGCGTCGACGGATCAGCCCATGATGCGGTCCGCACAGTAGGGCGACGGGTCGGGGATTGGCTCCCGCCCTGCCGCCCACGGGAGTTGATGGGGAGGAGTAGCCAGAATCGGCCGCCCGGATCGTGACAGATCCGAGTACTTTCGGCGCAGTTCGACGGGCAGAAGTCTCCCGGCCGCGTCCGAGTTCCGCGTCCGCCGGACCGGTAGGCGGAGTTCTGCCCGCTCTTCTGTGAACAGAGCACGATCGGCGGCAGATCCGGGCCGGTACTTCGTACAGTGACGTACTGAAGCCCATTCGACGACCCGAGGTCTCGCGTACATCGACCTCGCAGGGCGGACTTGGGTACGCCCTCGTACGAGACCTTCCCGTATCCCGTCAGACCGGAACGAGCTCGACCGCACCGACGGCGTACCGGGCGAGGATCGTCCGGGCGACCTCCGGGTCAGCACCCAGCGGCTCGGAGACGGCGACGGCGCCGGCCTCGAGGGCGAGCTCGGCGGCACGGTCGGGCAGGAACCCGGGGGCCAGGAACATCGACGCGACGGCGACGTGCCGGCGACCCTCGGCCCGGAACGCACGGACCGCCTCACCGGTGGCCGGGGGAGTCGCCGAGGCGAAGGCAGCAGTGACCGGCAGCTTGTGGTGGGCGCCCCAGACGCGGGCGAGCCGTGCCACCGCCTGGTTGGCCAGCGGGTCGGACGATCCGGCAGCCGCGAGCACGAGCGCGTCGAGCTCACGGACCCGGGCGGCGCTGAGCGCCTCGCGGAGCCGCTTGTCGAGCACCTCGAGGAAGGCGTGCTCGAGCCCGAGCACCTTCGTGGCCCGGATCTGCAGCCCCGGGTGGCGGGCGGTGGCCTGCGCGATCACGTCGGGCACGTCGACCTTCGCGTGGAACGCCTCGCTGAGCAGCAGCGGAACCACCACGATCTCCTCGAAGTGGGCCCGGACCAGCTTGTTGACGGCCGTGTCGAACGCGGGCCGCACGTGGTCGAGGAAGGCCACCTCGATCCGCAGGTCGGGGCGCATCCGGCGGGTCTCGGCGACGAGCGCCTCGATGGTCGCCTTCGATCGTGGATCGCGGCTGCCGTGGGCAAGCGCGATGAGGGCTGGGGCGGTCATCGACCGGCCTCCCTTCTCTTCGATCTCGCTGTGACGACGCTGTCGGTGCGATGGGTGTGTGTCGCGGATGGTCCTACTGGTTGATGCCGCACTCGGTCTTGCTGGTCCCGGCCCAGCGGCCGCTGCGCGGGTCGTCGCCCGGCGCGACCCGCTGGGTGCACGGCCAGCAGCCGATGGAGGGGTAGCCGTCGTACTGCAACGGGTTCACCAGTACGCCGTTCTCGGCGATGTAGCGGTCGACCTCGTCGTCCGTCCAGCGGGCGAGCGGCGAGACCTTCACCTTCTGCTTCTTCTCGTCCCAGCCGACGACCGGCGCGATGACGCGGTTGTGGGTCTCGGCGCGGCGCAGCCCGGTCGCCCAGGCGTCGTAGTTGGCCAGGGACTCCTGCAGCGGCGCGACCTTGCGCAGCGCGCAGCACAGGTCGGGGTCGCGCTTGTAGAGGTCAGGGCCGTACTCGGCGTCCTGCTCGGCGACCGTCTGCACCGGCGTGATGGTGAGCAGGTTGACGGGCAGCGTGGCCGCCACCGCGTCGCGGGTGCCGATGGTCTCGACGAAGTGGTAGCCGGTGTCGAGGAAGACCACGTCGACGCCCGGCGCGACCTTCGAGGCCAGGTGCGAGAGCACGGCGTCACCCATCGACGACGTGATGCAGAAGCGGGCGCCGAAGGTGGCGACCGCCCACTCGATGATGTCCGCGGCAGGTGCGAGCTCGAGCTCGGCGCCGACGTGCGACACGATCGACTTGAGCTCCTCGGTGCTCCGCCCCTCGGTCTCCGACCCGCGACGGTTGCGGGCGGCAATGGTGCCGGGCGCGGTCATGACGCCCCTCCGCCGGTCGGGGGCCGCGTGAGCTGGCCGATCATCGAGAGCTTGAAGGCGCGCAGGCACGACCTGCACTCCCACTCGCCGTGCCCGGATCTCGACTCTGCTCGATCACCGGGACCTGGCTCGTGCGGCCACAGGTTGTCGTCGCCGCAGTAGGGGCAGTGGAACGGCACCGCGCGCTCGCTCATGACACCGGCTCCAGTGCTTCGAGTTCCTTCTCGCCGCGCAGCAGCACTTCGTCCGCCCGGACCGTCCAGGCGGCGAAGCTCTCGCCCTCGGCGCGGTCCGTGAGGTAGTTCCGCACGACCGTCGTGATGTAGTCGTCGAGACCGACGCTGGTCACCTTGTGCGCCCGCAGCTTCTTGCCGAAGGCGCTGACGAGGCCGAGACCACCACCGAGGTGCACCTGGAAGCCCTCGACCTGGTTGCCGTCGTCGTCGAGGACGAGCTGACCCTTGAGGCCGATGTCGGCGACCTGGGTGCGCGCGCAGGCGTTGGGGCAGCCGTTGACGTTGACCGTGATCGGGCTGTCGAGGTCGGGGAACCGCTGCTCGAGGGAGGCGATGAGGTCCATCGCCCGCTGCTTGGTGTCGACGATCGCCAGCTTGCAGAACTCGATGCCGGTGCAGGCCATCGTCGTGCGCCGCCAGTTGCTGGGCCGCGCGGTGAGACCGATCGTCTCGAGGTCCGCGACGAAGGCATCGGTGTCCTTGCCGTCGACGCCGAGCACGACGAGCTTCTGGTACGCCGTGAGCCGGACGCCCGTGGCGCCGTACCGGTCGACGAGGTCGCCCAGGCCGGTGAGCATCGCACCGCTGACCCGGCCGACGACCGGAGCAGCACCGATGTAGAAAGCGCCGTCCTTCTGCTCGTGCACGCCGATGTGGTCGCCCTGCCGCTCCGGCACGGCCGGGGAAGGGCAGTCGACGAGGGCACGACCGAGGTACTCCTTCTCGAGCACCTCGCGGAACTTCTCCACGCCCCAGTCGGCGACCAGGAACTTCAGCCGCGCACGCGAGCGCAGCCGGCGGTAGCCGTAGTCGCGGAAGATCGAGGTGACGCCCTCCCAGACGTCGGGCACCTCGTCGAGGGGGATCCAGACGCCCAGCTTCTTCGCCAGCATCGGGTTGGTCGAGAGCCCCCCGCCGACCCAGGCGTCGAACCCGACGCCGTGCTCGGGGTGGACGGTCGCGACGAAGGCGATGTCGTTGATCTCCGGGGCCACGTCATGGCTGGGGTGCCCGGTGAGCGCGGTCTTGTACTTGCGGGGGAGGTTCGAGAACTCCGGGTTGTCGAGCGCGCGGCGCTTGATCTCGGCGAGCGCGGAGGAGCCGTCGATCAGCTCCTCCTTGGCGATGCCGGCGACAGGGGAGCCGAGGAACGGTCGCGGTCCGTCGCCGCAGGCCTCGAGCGTCGTCAGCCCGACGGACTCGAGCCGCTCCCAGATCTGCGGGACGTTCTCGATGTCGATCCAGTGGTACTGGATGTTGTTGCGGTCGGTGATGTCGGCGGTGTCCCGCGCGAACTCCGTGCTGATCGCCCCGAGGGTGTGCAGCGCCTCCGCCGAAAGGATCTGGCCGTCGGTCCGCACTCGCATCATGAAGTAGCGGTCGTCGAGCTCCTCCTCCTCGAGCGCACCGGTCTTGCCGCCGTCGATGCCGGGCCGGCGCTGGGTGTAGAGGCCCATCCAGCGGAACCGGCCGCGGAGGTCGGCGGGGTCGATCGAGTCGAAGCCGCGACGCGAGTAGATGTTGAGGATGCGGTCCCGGACGTGGAGCGGGTCGTCGTCCTTCTTGGACTGCTCGTTCTTGTTCAGCGGCTCGGTGTAGCCGAACGACCACTGGCCCTCCGCGCGCTTGGGGCGCGGGACCTCGGTGTGCCGAGGTGGCTGGGACTGGAAGCGCAGGTCAGGCATGAGTGGGGTGGTCCTTCGCTGAAGGGATCGCGCGCAGCGCTGGGCGCGAAAGTGGTGAACGGGCGGGCGCGTTCAGCGGGGCCAACAGATCATGCTGCGGGTACGACCGAGGTCCACGTGACGACGCGTCACGAGCCAGGTCGAGGTCGCAGCACTGATCATGGGAGCAAGTCTCAGGTTCCGGACACTGGTTCCACAAACCGGAATCTCATGTCATGAGACGACAGTCCATCATCTGGTACGGCGTGTGGTCGCCCGGACGCCATCGGAGGGCGGCCCTAGGCTGTGCCCATGAGCGCCGAATCCCTCGCAAAATCCGCTTCGACCGCCTACGACGCGATGCTCGACGTGATCGCCGCCGTCGAGCCGCGTGTGGCGCAGGCCACACGCCAGGAGCTGACCGACCAGCGCTCCTCGCTGAAGCTGATCGCCTCGGAGAACTACGCCTCGCCGGCCGTGCTGCTGACCATGGGCACCTGGTTCTCCGACAAGTACGCCGAGGGCACGGTGGGCCACCGGTTCTACGCCGGCTGCCAGAACGTCGACACCGTCGAGGCGCTCGCCGCCGAGCACGCCCGCGAGCTCTTCGGTGCGCCGTACGCCTATGCCCAGCCGCACTCCGGCATCGACGCCAACCTCGTGGCGTTCTGGTCGATCCTCGCCCACCGCGTCGAGACCCCCACCCTGGAGCGGCTCGGCGCGAAGAACGTCAACGAGCTCTCCGAAGCCGACTGGGAGCAGCTGCGCCACGAGTTCGGCAACCAGCGGCTGCTCGGCATGTCGCTGGACTCCGGTGGCCACCTCACCCACGGCTTCCGGCCGAACATCAGCGGCAAGATGTTCCACCAGCAGCAGTACGGCACGGACCCGGAGACCGGTCTGCTCGACTACGACGTGGTCGCCGCCAAGGCGCGCGAGTTCCGGCCGCTGGTGCTGGTCGCCGGTTACTCGGCGTACCCGCGCCGGGTGAACTTCGCCAAGATGCGCGAGATCGCCGACGAGGTCGGCGCGACCCTGATGGTCGACATGGCGCACTTTGCCGGCCTGGTGGCCGGCAAGGTGTTCACCGGCGACGAGGACCCGGTCCCGTTCGCGCACATCACCACCACGACGACGCACAAGTCGCTGCGCGGTCCGCGCGGCGGCCTGGTCCTCGCGCAGGAGGAGTTCGCCGCCGACGTCGACCGCGGCTGCCCGATGGTGCTCGGCGGCCCGCTCTCGCACGTGATGGCGGCGAAGGCTGTCGCACTCGCCGAGGCGCGTCAGCCGTCGTTCCAGGCCTACGCCCAGGACATCGCCGACAACGCCAAGGCGCTCGCCGAGGGCTTCCTCACCCGTGACGCCAAGCTCGTCACCGGCGGCACCGACAACCACATCGTGCTGCTCGACGTGACGTCGTTCGGGCTCACGGGTCGTCAGGCGGAGTCGGCCCTGCTCGACGCGGGTGTCGTCACCAACCGCAACTCCGTGCCGCACGACCCCAACGGTGCCTGGTACACCTCGGGCGTCCGGCTCGGTACGCCGGCCCTGACGACGCGTGGCTTCGGGCGCGACGAGTTCGACAAGGTGGCCGAGCTGATCGTCGACGTCCTCGCCAACACCACACCGAACAACACCTCGGCCGGAGCGCCGTCGAAGGCGACCTACACGCTGGCCGACGGCGTCGCCGACCGGGTCAAGGCGCAGTCGGCCGAGCTGCTCGACAAGCACCCGCTGTACCCGGGTCTCGTCCTGAGCTGACCGTCACCGGCGCCAGCGGTACTCGACCTCGGGCCGGCCGCTGCCGCCGTACCTCGGCGCCCGCTCGACGAGACCCTCGTCGGCAAGGTGCTCGAGGTAGCGGCGCGCGGTGACCCGGGACGCGCCGATCGCCTCGCCGGCCTCGCTGGCGGACAGTCCGGAATCGGCCGTGCGGAGGGCATCGGTGACCTGGCGCAGCGACTCGGTGCTCATGCCCTTGGGCAGAGGCGCGGCCGACCCTCGGGTGCGCAGCGTGCCGAACAGCTGGTCGACGTCGTCCTGCACGACATCGCTGGCCGTCTCCGCAAGGCGGGCGCGGTAGTCGGCGTACTGCTCGAGCTTGGTGCGGAAGGTGGCGAAGGAGAACGGCTTGAGCAGGTAGAGCACGACGCCCTGTGCCACCGCGTGTCGCACCACCTCCGCGTCACGGGCCGACGTCACCGCGATCACGTCGCACAGGTGGCCGGCGGCACGCAGGCGCTGGAGCAGCCCGAGCCCGTGACCGTCGGGCAGGTGCATGTCGAGGAGCACGAGGTCGATCGCCGGATCGGCGGCGAGGGCGCGCATGGCCTCGCCGGCCGACCGTGCGACGGCCGCGACCTCGAAGCCGTCGACCCGGTTGGTGTAGGCGGCGTGCGCCTCCGCGGCCAGCTGCTCGTCCTCGACGACGAGCACGCGAACCGTCACGTTGATCGCCTCAGGCTCACCGTGAACTCGGCGCCGCCCAGCGGTGAGCGCCCGACGGTCACGCTGCCGCCCGAACGCCGGGCGACCTGACCGACGAGGGCCAGCCCGATGCCTGAGCCGGTCGCCTTGGTCGACCACCCGCGCTCGAGCACGTGCTCCAGGTGCTCGTCCGGTACGCCGGGCCCGCTGTCGCCGACCACCACGGTGAGCGCCTCCTCGGTGCCGTCCAGCCGCACCTCGACGCGACGCCGGTCCTGGCCGGTCACGGCGTCCATCGCGTTGTCGACGAGGTTGCCGACGACCGTCACGAGGTCTCGCGGCTCGACCGGCGCCGTCCGCAGGTCGCCCGACACGGCCAGGTCGATGCCGCGCTCGGACGCTTGGGCCGTCTTGCCGAGCAGGAGGGCGGCGAGCACCGGCTCCTCGACGGCTGCGACGACGTGGTCGGTGAGCTGCTGGGCCGCCTCGAGCTCGTCGGTGGCGAAGGCCACGGCTTCCTCGGGTCGGCCCATCTCGATCAGCGACACGACGGTGTGCAACCGGTTCGCCGCCTCGTGGTTCTGGGAGCGCAGCGACTCGGACAGCCCGCGGACCACGTCCAGCTCGCCCGTCACGTCGACCAGCTCGGTCCGGTCACGAAGCGTCACCACGGCACCGACCTCGCGCCCGTCCCACGACGCCGGTGCCGAGCTGACGACGAGCACGTGCTCGCCCGCGACGTAGATGTCGTCGGTCTCCGCGGTGTCGCCGGTCGCCGCGGCGACCAGGCCCGGAGGTAGCCCGAGGTCGGAGATCGGTCGGCCGACCACGTCTTCGGGCAGCGCCAGCAACCGTCGAGCCTCGTCGTTGACCAGCTGCACCCGGCCCTCGGAGTCGAGCAGCAGGAGACCCTCGCGCACCGCGTGCAGGACCGCCCGGTAGTACTCGTACATGCGGGTGATCTCGCGCTCGCCCATGCCGTGGGTCTGCCGGCGCAGGCGCCGGCTGATCAGCCAGGCGCCGCCGAAGCCGACGGCCAGGATCGCGAGCGCGGCCAGCCCGACGCCGACGAGCGTGCGCCAGAGCTGGCTGTCGATCTTCTTGACCTTGATCCCGACCGAGACCATCCCCACGACGGTCGGGTCGGTGTCCGAGGCGCGCACCGGGACCACGGATCGTTCGGAGGGGCCGAGCGTGCCGGTGTACTCCTGGGCGAAGACGCCGCCTTGCGGGGCGTCGCCCAGGTCGCCGATGAAGTGCTTGCCGATCTGCCTCGGGTTCGGGTGCGTGCACCGCGTGCGGTCCAGCTTCATCACGACGACGAAGTCGACGTCGGTGTCCTTGCGGACTGCCTCGGCGTAGGGCTGCAGGACGTCACAAGGGTCATTCGTGCGAAACGCGGCCCGGACGGCGGGGGAGTCGGCGACGGACTCGGCTACCGCGATCGCCTGGTCGCGCGCGTGCTGGCGGGTGCTGTGGCGGGCGTCGTACGTCGCGAAGCCGACTGCGACCACCACGACGACGAGCACCACCAGCACCTGCAGCAGCAGGATCTGGCGGGCCACGGGGCTCTCCCGCCCCCGGGCCGGCCGAAGCCCTGGCAGCCGCATCTGCGCATTGTGCACCACCGGCGTGCGGACGGCCGGACTGCGAACTCAACGAACACAACGGTGACGCGGGTCACACGGCATCGCAAGGTGAGTGGACCCCGGGAACCACCCGGCGCCCCACTGGAGGACACGATGACCACGACAGTCGAGACGCCCGGTCGAGCGGCACCGACGCCGCACCGCGACCGGACCCACTACCTGTACCTGGCCGTGCTCGCGGCCGTCGGCCTCGGCATCGTCGTCGGCCTCGCCGCGCCGTCGTTCGCCGTCGAGCTCAAGCCGGTCGGCACGGTGTTCGTCAACCTGATCAAGATGATGATCCAGCCGGTCATCTTCTGCACGATCGTGCTCGGCGTGGGTTCGGTGCGCAGCGCCGCGCGCGTCGGCAAGGTCGGCGGGCTCGCACTGGCCTACTTCATGGTGATGTCGACCGCCGCCCTCGGGATCGGCCTGGTGGTCGGCAACATCCTGCACCCCGGCTCGGGTCTGCACCTCACCAAGGAGGTCGCGAAGGCCGGCACGGCCCAGGCCGCCGGTGCGCACAGCTCGACCACCGACTTCCTGCTCGGGATCGTCCCGAACTCGATGCTCTCCGCACTCACGTCCGGCGACGTGCTCCAGACCCTCGTCGTCGCACTGTTGATCGGGTTCGCGCTCCAGGCCATGGGTCGCCAGGGTGAGCCGATCCTGCGCGGAGTCGGCCACGCCCAGCGACTCGTCTTCCGGGTGCTGTCGATGATCATGTGGGTCGCCCCGGTCGGTGCGTTCGGCGCGATGGCCGCGGTCGTCGGCGAGACCGGCGTCGACGCGCTGAAGAGCCTCGCAGTCCTGATGTTCGGCTTCTACGTCACCTGTGCCCTGTTCGTGTTCGTGGTGCTCGGCACGATCCTGAAGCTGGCGACCGGCGTGAACCTGTTCTCGCTGCTGCGCTACCTGGGCCGCGAGTTCCTGCTGATCGTCTCCACGTCCTCGTCGGAGTCTGCGCTGCCCCGCCTGATCGCCAAGATGGAGCACGCGGGCGTCGACAAGCCGACCGTCGGCGTGGTCGTGCCGACGGGCTACTCGTTCAACCTCGACGGCACCGCCATCTACCTGACGATGGCCTCGCTGTTCATCGCCACGGCGATGGGCAACCCGCTGTCGGTGGGCGAGCAGGTCTCGCTGCTGCTGTTCATGATGGTCGCCTCGAAGGGCGCTGCCGGCGTCACCGGCGCCGGTATGGCGACCCTGGCCGGTGGCCTGAGCTCGCACCGTCCGGAGCTGGTGGACGGCGTCGGCCTCATCGTCGGCATCGACCGGTTCATGTCCGAGGCGCGCGCCGTCACGAACTTCGCCGGCAACGCGGTCGCGACCGTGCTGGTGGGCCACTGGACCGGCGGCCTCGACCGGGCGAAGCTCGACCGGGTGCTGGCCGGGCACGAGCCGTTCGACGAGACCACCATGCTGGACGCGGAGGATCTCGAGGTGCCCAACGCGCCGCAGGTCGTCGTACCGACCGGACCCAGGCTCCAGCCGGCCTGAGCGCGATGAAGGGCGTCACCCGTCGCGGGTGGCGCCCTTCGTCGTCGTCAGATGCGCTCGATGATCGTCCCCGACGCCTGGGCGCCGCCGGCGCACATCGACACCAGCGCGGTCGAGGCGTCGCGCCTCTCGAGCTCGTGCAGCGCGGTGGTCAGCAGGCGGGTCCCGGTGGAGCCGACCGGGTGACCGATCGCGATGGCGCCGCCGTTGACGTTGATCTTGTCCTCGGGCACCTGGTGCACCTTGGCCCACGACATCACGACGCCGGCGAAGGCCTCGTTGACCTCGCAGATGTCGATGTCGGCGATCGTCATGCCGGTGTCGGCGAGCAGCTTCTCGGTCGCCTGCACCGGGCCGTCGAGGTGGTAGTACGGGTCGGCGCCGACGAGGCAGGACGAGACGATCCGCGCCCGCGGCCGGAGCCCGAGCGAGGCGGCGAGGTCGGAGTCCATGAGCAGCATCGCGGAGGCGCCGTCGGAGATCTGCGAAGAGGTGCCGGCGGTGTGGGTGCCGCCCTCGAGCACGGGGGAGAGGCCGGCGAGCGCCTCCAGCGAGGTGTCGCGGATGCCCTGGTCGGAGCTCACCACACGGGTCTCACCGGTCGGGTTGCCGTCCTCGTCGAGGACGGGTGCCTCGACGGCGAAGATCTCCCGGTCGAACCGACCAGCGTCGGCGGCCGCACGCGCCTTCTGCTGCGACCACAGACCGAACGCGTCCACCTCGGCGCGGCTGAAGCCGCGGTCCTTCACGATCCGGTCGGCACCCTCGAACTGGTTGGGCAGGTCGATGCTCCAGCCGTCCGGCCGCGGGTCACCGAGGCCCTTCGGCACGTTGCCACCGAGCGGAATGCGCGACATGGACTCGATGCCGCAGGCGACGCCCGCCCGAATGGCGCCGGCGGCGATCATCGCGTTGATCAGGTGGACCGACTGCTGGGCCGACGAGCACTGCGCGTCGATCACGGTGGAGGCCGTGTGGTTCGGAAGTCCCGCGTGCATCCAGGCGCGGCGGACCATGTTGTTGGACTGCTCCCCGGCCTGGGTGACGCAACCACCGATCACCTGGTCGACCAGGTCGGGATCGATGCCGGCGCGCTTGAGCACCTCGACCTGCGCGGCGCCGAGCAGCACCGCCGGGTGGACGCCGGCCAGCCAGCCGCGGCGCTTGCCCTGGGCCGAGCGCACGGCTTCGACGATGACCGGGTTGCCCATGGTTCCTCCTGGAGTCTGCGGGGTTCAGCTCAAAAGTAGAACACGTTCTGGATTTGTGCCAGCCGGCTGCCCGAGGTCTCGCCGCTCGGGCGAAAACCCGGCGTGGGGCCTTTCGCACATACGCAGAGTATGTAACGATTACTAGAACGTGTTACAGAAATGTGGAGGACGCTCGTGACCGCAGCACCCGTACTGCCCGCCGGCTTCGACCCGACCGATCCCGGTCTGTGCGAGGAGCGCATCCCCTTGCAGGAGTTCCTCGAGCTCCGCAAGACCGCCCCTGTCTGGTGGGTCGAGCAGGCGCCCGAGGCGCGCGCCGGGTTCCTCGACACCGGCTTCTGGGCGATCAGCAAGCACGCGGACATCTCCGCGGTCTCCAAGAACAGCAAGGACTTCTCGGCCAACGAGAACGGCGTGATCATCCGGTTCGCGGCGGACATGACCCGTGAGCAGGTCGAGCTGCAGAGCGTGATGCTGGTCAACCAGGACCCGCCCGACCACACCAAGGCCCGGCAGATCATCAGCCGAGGCTTCACGCCGCGCGCGATCGGCGCGTTGCACGAGGTGCTCATCGAGCGGGCGAACAAGATCGTCGACGACGCGCTCGCGCGCGGCAAGGGCGACTTCGTCTTCGAGGTGGCCGCCGAGCTGCCGCTCCAGGCGATCGCCGAGCTGCTCGGTGTCCCGATGGAGGACCGACGCAAGCTCTTCGACTGGTCCAACCAGATGCTGTCCTACGACGACCCCGAGTACGACGCGCAGCCCGACGTGGCGGCCGCGGAGATCCTCGGCTACGCGATGGGCCTGGCCGCGGAGCGCGCTCTCGAGCCCAAGGACGACATCATCAGCAAGCTGGTGACCGCCGACGTCGACGGGCACAAGCTCAACGACGACGAGTTCGGCTACTTCGTGATCCTGCTCGCCGTCGCCGGCAACGAGACGACCCGCAACGCGATCACGCACGGCATGAACGCCTTCCTCGAGAACCCCGACCAGTGGGAGCTCTGGAAGAAGGAGCGCCCCTCGACGATGGTCGACGAGGTGATCCGGTGGGCGACGCCGGTGACGGTCTTCCAGCGCACGGCGTTGAACGACGTGGAGGTCGGCGGTCAGCTCATCAAGAAGGGCGACCGGGTCGGCCTCTACTACGCGAGCGGCAACCACGACGAGGACGTCTTCGAGAACGCCGACAAGTTCGACATCCTCCGCGACCCCAACCCGCACCTCGCCTTCGGGGGCCACGGGGCGCACTACTGCATCGGTGCCAACCTGGCCCGGCTCGAGGTCGAGGTGATCTTCAACGTGATCGCCGACCGGATGCCTGACATCACCAAGCTGGGGGAGCCGCGGCGGTTGCGGCACGCCTGGATCAATGGCATCAAGGAGCTGCCGGTCCGCTACGCGTAGCGAGCGTTGAGGCGCGAAGCGCCGATCACGCCTGACTGGTCACACGAGCAACGAGGTCGTCGCCACCGCCACGGTGGCGACGACCTCGCCGATTCCGGCCTGTCTCGGGGTCGGCCGGTACGGCGGCACGACGATCGCCCGCACCAGCAGGAGGGCGAACACGATCAGCAGTGGCCACGAGCTCGCGTCATGGCGGACGAGGCCGAACACGGTGG
>JAEKKP010000071.1 GCA_019510315.1 Propionibacteriales bacterium | reverse complement strand
GTCGTCGACCGCCACGTCGAGATCGGCGGCAAGGTCGGCGTCGCGCTCGGCTACGCCGCCCGCAACGCACCCGACGCGGTCTTCGATCCGGCCGACGGCTCCCTGATCGGGTTCCGCGGCCATCCCGAGCGCGGACCGGACTGGGTCGGGCCCGATGAGCCGACCTGGACGACGACCTTCGAGACCCGCACCGTCGACTCGGCGCCGCGGCCCCCCGCGCGCCTGCTCCGCGGCTTCGAGCACGCCGACGGTCCGCCGGCCTGAGCTCGAGACTTCATCGAATGCCGCCGCGATGGTGGCGTTCACGCGAGTGTGCCCGAGTTGATCGCGGCTCGGTTACAGGTCGGCTCTGCGTGTGGTTGGGCTTCCGGCAGCGACGAGGACGCTGCGCGGCGCGTCTGGTTCGCGTGCCGGGTGCGGTCCTGCTTACGCGGTGGCTGGCAGTCACCTGCTGACGGCCAGCCACCGCACAACGAGTTGTGAGCCGAACAGCATCGCGGGGGCCCACTGGACCATGCGGTCGGGCTCACACCTCGACGGTCCGCCGGCCTGAACGCTGCCGCTCCTCATGCAGAACCGCCGCTTCCCGTACGCGATTGCGTACGGGAAGCGGCGGTTTCACTACCGAGGTAGTGAATTCGTCAGCTCAGTGACCGTGCCCGTGCCCGTGGCCGGCAGCCTGGGGCTCGTCGTCCTCGGGCTTGTCCACGATGAGCGTCTCGGTCGTGAGCAGCATGCCCGCGATCGAGGTCGCGTTGGTCAGCGCGGACCGGGTGACCTTGACCGGGTCGAGGACGCCTTGGGCGACGAGGTCGCCGTACTCGCCGGTGGCCGCGTTGTAGCCAGTGCCCTCGCCGGCCTCGCGGACCTTGGCGACGATCACGTAGCCGTTCTCGCCACCGTTCTCGGCGATCCAGCGCAGCGGCTCGTCGATCGACTTGCGCACGATCCGCACGCCGACCGCCTCGTCACCCGACAGGCCGAGGTCGCCGTCGAGGGCCGAAGCGGCGTGGATGAGAGCGGAGCCACCGCCGGGGACGATGCCCTCCTCGATCGCGGCACGCGTCGCGGAGACGGCGTCCTCGATGCGGTGCTTCTTCTCCTTCAGCTCCACCTCGGTGGCGGCGCCGACCTTGACGACGCAGACGCCGCCGGCGAGCTTCGCCAGCCGCTCCTGCAGCTTCTCGCGGTCCCAGTCGGAGTCGGTCGCCTCGACCTCGGCCTTGATCTGGTTGACCCGGCCGGCGACGGCGGCGGAGTCGCCACCACCTTCGACGATCGTGGTGTTGTCCTTGGTGACCACGACGCGGCGAGCGGTGCCGAGCACGTCGAGCCCGACCTGGTCGAGCTTGAGGCCGACCTCGGGGGCGATGACCTGTCCGCCGGTGAGGATCGCGATGTCCTGCATCATCGCCTTGCGGCGGTCACCGAAGGCCGGAGCCTTGACCGCGACGGCGCTGAACGTGCCGCGGATCTTGTTGACCACGAGTGTCGAGAGCGCCTCGCCCTCGACGTCCTCGGCGAGGATGAACAGCGGCTTGCCGGCACCGATGACCTTCTCCAGCAGCGGGAGCAGGTCGGCGATCGCGGAGATCTTGCCCTGGTGCAGCAGGATGTACGGGTCGTCCAGCACCGCTTCCATCGACTCGGGGTCGGTGACGAAGTACGGCGACAGGTAGCCCTTGTCGAACTGCATGCCCTCGGTGAAGTCGAGCTCGGTGCCCATCGTGTTGGACTCCTCGACGGTGATCACGCCGTCCTTGCCGACCTTGTCGAAGGCCTGGGCGAGCAGCTCGCCGATCTCGCTGTCGCGGCTGGAGACCGTCGCGACGGCCGCCATGTCCTCGACCGAGCCGACGTCGCGGGCGGCCTTGCCGAGCGCTTCGCCGATCGCCTCGCTGGCGGCGTCCATGCCGCGCTTGAGGCCCATCGGGTTGACGCCCGCGGCCACGGCGCGCAGGCCCTCGTGCACCATCGCCTGGGCGAGCACGGTGGCCGTGGTGGTGCCGTCACCGGCGACGTCGTTGGTCTTGGTGGCGACCTCCTTGCACAGCTGGGCGCCGAGGTTCTCGAAGGGGTCGTCGAGCTCGATCTCGCGGGCGACCGTCACACCGTCGTTGGTGATCGTCGGCGCACCCCACTTCTTGTCGAGCACGACGTAGCGGCCCTTCGGGCCGAGGGTCACCTTGACGGCGTTGGCGAGGGCGTCGACGCCCCGCTCGAGGGCGCGCCGGGCGCTCTCGTCGAACTCAAGAATCTTGGGCATGAAGACCTCTCAAAGCAGTTGTGTGCCTGAGCGCGTCGCGGACGACTCGCTCAGGCACACCACCAGTTGTTGATCAAGCAGAGTGAATCAGGAGATGACAGCGAGCACGTCACGCGCGGAGAGGATCAGGAACTCCTCGCCGGCGTACTTGACCTCGGTGCCGCCGTACTTGCTGTAGATGACCTTGTCGCCGACGTTGACGTCGAGCGGGACACGGTTGCCGTTGTCGTCGATGCGACCCGGGCCGATCGCCACGACCTCGCCCTCCTGGGGCTTCTCCTTGGCGGTGTCCGGGATGACCAGGCCAGAGGCCGTGGTCTGCTCGGCGTCGATCGGCTGGACGACGATCCGGTCCTCGAGCGGCTTGATGTTGACCGACACTTCTGATCAACCTCCACGTTTCTGTTCGTTGGGTGATGCATCACGTAGTGGCGCCTGCATTCGGTACGCCGTCGCGGGGGTCGCACCTCGGGCACACGCGCTGGCAAACTCACCAGGAGAGTGCCAATGCAGAACTTAGCACTCGCCCCAATCGAGTGCCAGCGGGGGCGGCCGGCCCGCCAGGTGGTCCTCCGGCAGGACACAATGCGCCGATGGACCTGGACGCGTTCCGCTGGCTGCTGACCGAGCCCGGCCAGCGGTTGCTCGAACGCGCCGGCGGCGCCCCGGAGGACCCGCTGGAGGCGAGCACGCAGCTCCGGCGCGACGCCGCTCCCGACCACGTCGCGGCGGCGCTCACCCAGGTCACGCTGCGGCGGCGGGCGGTCCCGAAGTTCGGCGAGCTGGCCGCGCGGATGTACTTCACCCCGGAGGGGCTCGAGCAGGCGACTCGTGCGCCGGTCGCCGCCCACCGGGCCTCGCGCCTCGGCGCCGCCCGCATCGAGTCGGTGGTCGATCTCGGCTGCGGCATCGGTGGCGACCTGCTCGCCTTCGCCGGGGCCGGCATCACCGCAGCCGGGGTGGACCTCGACCCGCTCCGCGTCGAGGTCGCTCGCGCCAACCTCGCCGCCCTCGAGCGCGGCGGTGCCGTGATGGTCGCCGATGCCACGACGCTCGATCTCAGCCCGTTCGCGGCGGTGTTCGCCGACCCCGCTCGGCGCACCGCACGGGGGCGCACCTTCGACGTCGACGACTGGACTCCTCCATGGCCCTTCGTCGAGTCCCTGCTGCTCCGCGAGGCCTGCGTCAAGGTCGCCCCCGGCATCCCGCACGAGCTCGTGCCCCGCGGTGTCGAGGCGGAGTGGGTGAGCGACCACGGCGAGGTCAAGGAGGCCGCCCTCTGGTCGGGAAGCCTGGCCACGACGCGCAGGCGGGCGACGGTGCTCGGGGACGGCGGGCTCGCGACGCTGACCGACGACGACCTGCCCAGGGAGCTGCCCGAGCCCGGTGGCGACGAGCCGCCGGCCTTCCTCTACGAGCCCGACGGCGCCGTGATCCGTGCCGGCCTCGTCCAGGCGGTGGCGGCCGGGGTGCACGGTCGGCTGATCGACTCGCACCTGGCCTACGTCGTCGCCGACGAGTCGTTCAGGACGCCGTTCGCTCGCTCCTACCGCGTGCTCGAGGAGCTGCCCTACCGGGAGAAGCCGTTGAAGGCGGCGCTGCGCGAGCGCGGCGTCGGCCGGCTCACCATCAAGAAGCGCGGCGTGGCCGTCGTACCGGAGGAGCTCCGCAAGCGCCTGGATCTCTCGGGCGATGCCGAGGCGACCATCGTGCTGACCCGGCAGGCGGGCCGGGCTGTATGCCTGCGCGTTTCGCCGTTCTGACTAGGGCTACTGCCACACCTTGACGTAGTCGACCTTGTACGTCGCCGGGGTCGGCGTCTGCGCGGTCGGAAGGTTGCCCATGTCCACCGGGCCGATGGCCTCGGTGAAGTTCAGGATGTACGGCTTCTGGAACGCCGGATCGGCTGCGGTGTTGACCAGGCACGACTTGCCGTTGACGAAGAACTCGATCTTCGTCGGGCTCCACTCCATCGTGTAGGTGTTCCACACCCCGCGCCTGGCCGCGCACGTGTCCGTGTCCGTGCCCGCCCGCAGGCCGAGCTCGTCGTCGGTCGGGTGCAGCGCGGCCACCGAGACGGTCGGGTGCACCGAGAACGTCTCGGAGACGTCGATCTCGCCGCTGTCGGTGGACCCGTAGCGGTCGTCGGGCCACATCCAGAACGCCTCGTGCAGGCCCGGCTGGGTGGTCGCGGTGTTCTTGACCCGCGCCTCGAACCGGCCGTACTGCTGGCTGAACAGGTGCCAGGTCGACACCATCCCGGACTGGTACTGCGACGGGCCCATGCCGGAGACCCCGCAGGGCGCCGGGACGGGGAGCTTGACCAGCGTGAGGTTGAGGGCGCCGTACTTCACGCTCACGTTGGCCGGGTCGTCCCGGTAGCACGCGTAGACCGTGTCGGTGCCGGTCACGAACTCGGTCTGCGGCCGCCACTTGGTGCGGTCCAGCTCGCGGCCGCCGAAGTTGTCGACGAACGTGCACTGCCATGCAGTGCCGTCGGGCTTGAGCGGCTGACGGCCGCAGTCGTCGCTCGTGTACGCCGCGCGCAACCGGCTGGCCGGTGCGGCGGGCGCGGCCGGTGCCGCCACGGCACCGACGAGCAGGACGAGCATGAGGACAGCGAGGATCGGCTTCACGCCACGCAACTCCGTCTCCCCCGAGGCGGCAGACGCGAGTCGAGGACTACCTGGGAGGGGTCTCGGACTCGCCGGTCAGGAGGCAGCGTAGGGGATTGGGGCGCGATTGCACCAGAGACGATTCTGGTTACTGCTGATCGGCCGAGTGTCTGGTGGTGCCCTTGTTGCCGCGCCCCGTCTTCGGGCTCTTCAGCGGTCTGCCAACAGCTCGTCGAGCGCCTCGTAGCCCTCGACGACCCCGGTCTCCATCCCGCTCGCGACGAAGGCGTCCCGCGCCTCGACGGTCTCCACGATGCTCACGGCGTGCAGCCGGGTGCGACCGCCGTCGAGAGGTTCGAGGGTCATCACCTCGAGCGCGACGCCGTCGGGGACGCCCTCGTAGGTGAAGGTCTGCACGATCCGCTCCCCGGGACGCAGCTCGTGGAAGGACCCGTAGAAGCCGAAGGTGTCGTCGCCTCGTGAGGAGACGTAGCGCCAGCTGCCACCGGTGCGGGCGTCCCAGTGCTCGACCCGGCTGGTGATGTCGCGCGGCCCCATCCAGGCCATCGCGAGGTCGGGCTCCACGTGGGCGCGGTAGACGGCGTCGGGAGTCGCGTCGAACTCACGGGTGATCTCGATGACGGGCCGGTCGGCCGGGGCCTCGATCGTCGTCTCGTGCTTCGTCACGGTCATGATGCTGCTCCTTCGTCGCGATCCTGGTCGTCCATCGCGGCCAGCACGGAGTCCAGCCGCCGGTAGCGCTCCTCGGCCTGCTCCCGGTAGCGCTCGATCCACTTCGTCATCAGGTCGAACACCTCCGCCTCGAGGTGGACCGGGCGCCGCTGGGCGTCCCGGCTGCGGCTGACGAGCCCGGCGTCCTCGAGCACCTTGAGGTGCTTCGAGACCGCCTGCAGCGAGACGTCGTACGACGCCCCGAGCTCGCTGACCGTCGCGTCGCCCGCGGTCAACCGCGCAACCATGTCGCGCCGCGTCGGGTCGGCGAGGGCGCTGAACACCCGGGAGAGCCGGTCGCTCTCCGCTGCATCCGCCATCATGGGCTCCTTGCTCAACCATCTGGTTGAGCACAACCATGCAGCGGTTCGGTGGCGTTGTCAACCCTTGGGTTGAGAAACCGTCAGCGCCAGACCTTCACGTAGTCGACCTGCATGCTCGCCGGGACGGGCGTGGTGCCACTGAGCTGGTTCCAGGTCGCTCCGCCGATGGCCTGGGTCAGGTTGATGATGTACCGCTTCTGGAAGGCGGTGTCGCCCGAGGTGTTGACCAAGCAGGACGTGCCGTTGAGGAACGTCTCGATCCGGGACGGTCCCCACTCCACGGTGTAGGTGTTCCACTCCCCGCGGTTGGCCGCGCAGTTCGAGGCGTTCGTGCCGTACAGGAGCCCGACGTGGTCGGCGGAGTAGTGCAGGTAGGAGCCGGTGACCGAGGCGTAGGCCGAGAAGCTCTCGGCGACGTCGATCTCACCGGAGTCGGGCCACGCGATCGTCGAGTAGCGGTCGTCGGGCCACAGCCAGAACGCCTCGTGCAGGCCCGGCGAGGTGGTCGCCTCGGTCTTGATCCGCGCCTCGAAGCGGCCGTACTGCTGGCTGAAGAGGTGGTACGTCGAGACCGATCCGGCCATGTACTGCGTCGGCGAGACGGCGGCCGCGCAGGGCGCCGGCGCGTCGAGCTTGACGAGCCTCAGGGTGAGCGCGCCGTTGGCGACGCTCACATTCGAGGGGTCGTCCCGGTAGCAGGCGTGCGTGGTCCCCGACCAGGTCACGAACGCGGTGTTGGGGACCCACTTGGTGCGGTCCAGCGTGGTCCCGTCGAAGCCGTCGTGGAAGGTGCACGACCACGTCGACCCGTCCGCCTTGCGCGGCTGGGCGCCACAGTCGTCGTACGTGACCGGCGCCGGTGGCTTCGCGGTCGGAGCGGTCGGAGCCGCCGGTGCGGTCGTCGTCGGCGCGGGGGTGACACTGGGCGCCTTGCGCTCGGGCATCGAGGCGACGAACGTGCGGCTGCGGTGGTTGCTGGTGACCCGGAACTTCTGCGAGGTGCCCGCCGGCACGAAGAGCGTGGTGGAGTAGCGGTGCGAGTGCGAGCGCGCGCGCTTGACGAACGCCCAGCCGGCGTCGGTACGACGCTCGAACCGCACGGTTGCCGACGCGGACGTGGTCCGTCCCGAGACCGCCACGTACTCGTCTCCGGCGACCCGCACGGCCACGGACGGCCCGGACTGGGCACTGGCAGCGCCGCTCGTGGCGACCAGGATGGCGGCCGAGGCCGTCATCACGGCCAGGCTCAGCAGCGTCCCGAGCCGTGCGGTTCTCGTCGACCTCGTCGACACGCGGCGCAGTCCCATCTCGATCCTCCCCATCGAATGCGGGAGCGAGCCCCACGCCCGACCCCACATCTGGAGATTACCCCAAACTGGTCCTTATCGGTAGTAATCGGGCAAATCGGACATCGACGAAAAGGCAAGCCCCGGTGCAACCTCCGGCACGCGCCTGGCGTGGAAGCAGTGAGCAGCGCGACAGGATGGGACGGATGCGATGACCACACAGGGGGTGCGGATGCGAGGTCGCGGCCGGGTCGAGCGCTCCGTGAGCGTCGCCGTTTCCGACGCCGAGCTCGAGTTCGCGGACTGGATGTCCGCCCGCCAGGGCGCGCTCGTCCGCACGGCGTACCTGCTCACCGGCAGCCAGCAGGCGGCGGAAGACCTCGTCCAGGCGACGCTCACGAAGATCTACCTCGCCTGGGACCGGATCGCCGACCGCCAGCACGTCGACGCCTACGCCCGGCGCGCCCTCGTCAACGAGCACCGGTCCACGTGGCGCAGCGCGAGCCGGCGACCCGAGGTGCTCTCGGCGGTGCTCCCCGACCGCGGGCACGAGCAGACGTCGTACGACGGCGAGCGCGAAGCGGTGTGGCAGTTCGTGCAGGGGCTCCCGCCGCGCCAGCGCGCCGTGATCGTGCTGCGTTACTACGAGGACCTGTCCGAGGCGGAGATCGCCGACCTGCTCGGCATCAGCGCGGGGACCGTCAAGTCCCAGGCGAGCCGGGCGCTGGCGGCGTTGCGTGAGCGCGTCCCGACGCGGGAGGAGGAGCGATGAGGATCGAGCAGCGCGGGACCGAGGACCTGCTGCGCAGCACCCTGCGCGAGAAGGCGGACGAGGCGCACGACGGCCTGACCTTCGCGGACATCCGCGACGGCGCGGCTGCCCAGAGACGTCGGCTCCGGCAGCGGCGCCTCGGCTACCTGGCTGCCGCCGCCGTGGTCGTGGTGGCCGTCCCTGCCGGGGTGTACACGCTCACCGACCGGGACACGGCCGGGCCGCGCCCGCCGACCAGCACGACCTCGGACGGCCCCGCACCGTCCCACACGCCCTCGTCCACGCCGTCGTCCCAGGGCTTCGCCGCCTTCTCGCGTGGCGCGGATGCAAAGGTGAGCTACGTGCTGGGCAGGGTGGTCCATCTCCCTGACGGAAGCAGGTCGACGCTCCCGGCAGCCGCCGACGACGTCGTCAGCTTCGCGCCGTACCACGGCGGCTGGATCGTCCTGGACAGCGTCGGCGGGCTCGCCGAGTACGACAGCACCGGGGCTCCCGTGCTGCGATCGAGCCAGGGCGAGTCCAACGTGGCCGTGAGCAGTGACGGCATGCGCACCGCCTTCCAGGTCGACGGGCAGACCCGGGTCGGGATCACCAGCGGAATGGGCGAGGGCGAGGTCACGCATCCTCTCTCCGCCGGGCGACTCGTGGGGTTCCTCGGCGACCGGCTCCTCGTCACGACGGCAGCTGGGCTCCGGACGATCGACGACGCAGGCAACGAGACCGCGGTGCCCGGTCCCGCCATCTACGTCCCCACGATCAACGGTGATCTCCTCGGCGGACTCGCCGGCAACGGAGAGGGCAACCAGGGCGCGGTCGTCGACACATCCACCGGGAGCGTGCTCTGGCGCAACGACTGGAGGCCGCTCCGGTTCAGCCCCGACGGACGGTACGTCGCCGCTGCACCCGCTGCCGACGAGGACCATCCGACGGCCATCGCGATCCTCGACGCCCGCACGGGCGATGTCGTCGCCCGGACCGGCGAGAGCGTCGGGGTCACGCTTGGTTGGAGTGTCGCCTGGGACCAGGATCGCGCCGTGTTCGAGGCCGTCGCCGGCGGCACGCAGCACGCCCTGCTCGCGCTGGACGTCGCGGGGCGGCTGACCCGGGTCAGCGACGTCGTCACCCGCGCGCCGGACGAGCAGGGGTTCGTCTTCCCGGCTCTGCCCTAGGGGGATCGTGCAACCTTCTCGGCGCTGACCGCGTAGGTAGCGGTCGAAGGAGGTGCATGATGCTCACGACCGCGAAGGGGACGAGGGTGGAGAGCCGACCGGATGCCGCGCGAGCGGACTTCGAGTCCTGGATGGTCGCCCGGCAGGGACGACTGCTCCGGACGGCGTACCTGCTGACCGGCGACGTGCACGCCGCCGAGGACCTCGTCCAGACGGCGCTCGCCAAGCTCTACCTGGCCTGGGACCGCGTGTCCGACGCGCCGTCGGTCGACGCCTACGCCCGCAAGATCCTGGTCAACGAGCACACCTCCACGTGGCGGCGGCTCTGGCGACACCGCGAGACGGTCACGGACACCAGCACCCACGACGTACCGGTGAGCTCTCCGGAGTACGACGGCGTCGGCGCCGCCCTCTGGGACGCCGTGCGGGCGCTGCCCGAGCGGCAGCGCGCGGTCATCGTCCTGCGCTACTACGAGCAGCTCTCCGAGAAGGAGACCGCCGACGCCCTCGGCGTGGCCGTCGGGACCGTCAAGTCCCAGGGCAGCCGCGCGATCGACACCTTGCGCACCCATCTCGGCGACCGCGACGACCTCACCGGTTGGGAGGCCCACCGATGAACGACCTCAGCCAGCGCCTCGCGCATGAGGCGGACCAGTTCGCCCGACGCGGAGGCACCGAGCTCGACCTCGGTCAGGTGCTCGACCGCGCAGGTGAGATCAAGCGTGGTCGACGGCTGCGCGCGACCGTGGTCATGGCGGCCGTCGTGCTCGCGGTCGCGGTCCCGACCGCTCTGGTCGCGAGCAACGGACACCGAGACAAGCCGGTGACGCCGAGCCACCACACCAACTCCGAGAGGGCACCGCTGGGTCTCGACGGCCTGAAGGCGGGCGCACCGCCCAGGACCGGGTGGTTCGCGGGCAAGGTGTGGACCGGTCCGGACGGGAAGCAGGTGCAGGTGTCGGGAGGCAGCGACCCTGTCGCCGTGGAGCGGGTGGGCGACAGCCTGCTGATGGACACGGTGGACGGCACCCGCACGCGGGCGACCCTCGTCCCTCCGGCCACCGAGGCCGGTTCCGTGACCCAGTCCTGGCCCATGGACGGGTCGTTCGCCGTCTCGGCGGGGGGCAACGTCGTGGCCTTCGTCCAGCCCGACGGCACGGTGATGGCCGTCCAGGACGGTGGTTCGCGGTACTTCGAGCTCGGTCGGATCCCGAAGGGATCGGGTTTCACCGCGGTCGCCGTCGAGGGCGAGAACTGCTCGGGGCGCTCCGAGGAGGTCGGCTGCAAGGTCTACGCCAGCTCCAGCGGCAAGGACCCCGCGACCTGGGTCACGGCACCTCACGACCTCGTCGCGCAGCGGGTCACCACCGACCTGCTCAGGACCGTCGACCGGGCCGACGACGGCCGGATCGCGGGCATGCTGTCCGCGACCGACACCGGGTCGTGCTCGGCGGTCGTGGACGGGCTCAAGACCGTGTGGACGACCTGCGACTACGCGTTCAGGTCCTTCTCCCCCGACGGCGACCTGCTCCTGGCCGGGCCGGCGTACGGCGACGGCGCCGGGGACAGCACGCTCACCGTGCTCGACGCCTCGACCGGTGAGGTCGTCCTGCAGCTCCAGTGCATCAAGGGTGACTTCGTCGCCGGCGCGACCTGGGAGGACAGCACGCACGTCCTCGCCGAGGTCCACCAGGGCGGCACCTGGGCGATCGTGCGGATCGCGATCAACGGGAGCCGCGAGCTGGCGGCCGGCCCGATCGACGGAGCCGAGCCCTACGTGTCCCCGTTCGTGCTCCCTTCGAGCTGACTCCGCGCGGGAGCAACCTTTCGGCCGAGGGCGGCGTGTAGTCGTCGTGGAGCAGCATTCCGGGACGACCATGGGGTTCGGCCGCACGCTGCACGACGCCCGGGAAGCGAGGTCGGAGGTGGCCCCAGGGTCCGGCACGGAGTTCGAGGAGTGGATGGCCCAGCGCCAGCCGGCGCTCCTGCGCACCGCGTGCCTGCTCGCCGGGGACCCCCACACGGCCGAGGACGTCGTCCAGGCGACGCTCGCGAAGATGTACCTGGCCTGGGACCGTCTCGCCGACCGCGAGCACCTCGACTCCTACGCCCGGCGCACGCTGCTCAACGAGTACCGCTCGCTGTGGCGGCGGCCGTGGCGTCGTCGCGAGCACGTGACGTCCGAGCTGCCGGAGGCGGCTGCACCGGCCATCGACTGGGACGGCCGCCGGGAGGCGTTGTGGCAGTTCGTGTGCACGCTGCCGGCCCGTCAGCGGATGGTGATCGTGCTGCGCTACTACGAGGAGCTGAGCGAGGCCGAGACGGCCCGCACTCTCGGCATCTCCGTCGGCACCGTGAAGTCGTCGACGTCGCGGGCGCTCTCCTCGTTGCGTGCCCGCGTCCCGGGTGAGGCCGGACTGTCCGAGGAGGAGGCGTGATGACCGAGCAGGACGAGCTCTCGCGCATGCTGCACGAGAAGGTGCAGGCCTTCGACGTGCGTCCCTCGGACGTCCCTCAGGTCGAGGCGCGGGCCGGCCGCATCCGCGCGCGCCGCCGGGTCGCGGCGGTGGCTGCTGTGGCAGCCGCGGTGGTCGCCGCAGCCGTTCCCGCTGCCCTCGCCCTGCGCCCGGGCGACCCGTCGGGCGCGCCGGTGCATCCGAGGCCGACGGCTCCGACCACCTCGGCAAGCACCACCACGCCGGCGCCGTCGGCCCTGTCCCGGATGCGACAAGGCAGGGACCCGAAGGTCGACTGGCGGCAGGGGCGCACGGTCCACCTCGCCGGCGGACGCACCCTCACGCTGCCGGACGGCATCTGGGACACCTTCGCGCCGTACCGGGGCGGCGTGGTGGCGGGCTCGACCAACGACATCGCTGACGAGGTCGTGGTCGTCGGGGCCGACGGCAGCGTGGTGTCGCGAGGCCAGGGCAGTGCCCCGGTGCTGAGCCCCGACGGCAGCACGGTCACCTGGTGGTCGCACAGTGACGGTGGCAGTGCGTTCATCTCAGGCCCGACCTCCGACGCGGGCCGCGCTGACACGCGGCTGCCCACGACGACGCAGCGGCCCCGAGCCGTCGGCTACCTCGGCGATCGACTCGTGTACCGGGTCGACTCCGACACCGGCGGTGTCGCCGTGTCCTGCGGCGGGTCCTGCACGATCACGATCTCGGGCATGACGATGGTCCGGGCGGTCGACAGCGGCCGACGCCTGCTCGCCGGCTACGCGGACGCGACCTGCCCGACAAAGGTCTTCCACGTGCCCGACCTCCCCGGCAGCGCATCGCGCACTGTCCATGTCACGAGCTCCTGGCCGTGCGTCCGGGAGACACCAGCCACCTTCAGCCCGGACGGTTCCAAGCTGGCGCTCGAGCACCAGGACGCCGACGGGCGGTTCGACGGGGTCAGGGTGCGCGACAGTGCCTCCGGCGAGCTGCTGATGAGCTATCGCACTCCCGTCGGCGTGGAGGTCGGGTCCGCCGTGTGGGACGACGACTCCCACGTCCTGCTCGACGTCTACAGCCCGTCGTACCACCAGTGGACGCTGCTGCGCGTCGGCCTCGACCGCTCGGTCGAACGTGCGGCGCCGGTCATCCCGGGCGACGACACCCAGAAGCCGTTCTCCTTCGGGGCGCAGCCGTGAGGCCGCCTAGTCAACCGCTCGTGCAAGGACCAGCTCGACGGGCATCGAGGAGTCCGCCGGCAGGTCGAGCGCGGAGGGCGTCCGCCCCCGGGCCACCATCTCGGCACCGAGCGCCGCGACCATCGCGCCGTTGTCGGTGCACAGGCCGGGCCTCGGGACCCGGACCCGGATGCCCTTCGTCGCCGCGCGCTCCTCGGCGAGGGCGCGCAGGCGCGAGTTCGCGGCGACTCCGCCACCGATGAGGATGTCCTCGATGCCCTGGTCGGCGGCCGCGTCCACTGCCTTGCGGGTGAGCACGTCGCACACGGCCTCCTGGAAGGCTGCCGCCACGTCGGCCACCGGCACCGGCTCACCCGACGCCTCTCGGGCCTCGACCCAGCGGGCCACGGCGGTCTTGAGGCCGGAGAACGAGAAGTCGAAGCGGTGCCGCTCGAGGTCCCGGCGCGAGGTCAGACCGCGCGGGAAGTCGATCGAGACCGATGAGCCGTCGCGGGCGACACGGTCGATGTGCGGCCCCCCGGGGAACG
>JAEKKP010000119.1 GCA_019510315.1 Propionibacteriales bacterium | reverse complement strand
GCGTCTGGGCGGAGCGGGTCCTCACCGAGCTGCGCCACGATCTGGGCGCGGCGCTCGCCGCCGATCAGGTCGCACTGGGTGGCGCCGCGCAGGTCGGCGTACGCCGTGCCTCCGGTGGTCGAGCCGGTCGAGACCATTCGCAGCCGGACCTGTCCGACGGGCACCGGCACCGGCTGACCCGGCTCGAGGACGACCACGTCGAACTTGCCGATCAGGCCGAGGTGCACGTGGACGAACCGGTCGCCGGCAAGCTCGACGAAGAGGTGCTTGCCGGCAGACTCGGCACCGATGCACAGCGCGCCGTCCACCAGGGCCGCGTCGGCCGCGAACCTGCCCTGCGGACTGCTCACCCGCACCGGGCGACCTCCGAACGCCTGCGTCAGCTCACGGGCCAGCCGCAGCAGGGTGTGCCCTTCAGGCATCCGGCCCCAGGCCCTGCGCCGACTCCGGCAGCGGCGGCGGCTTCTGGGTGGACTCGTAGTCGGCCACCATCGCGATCCGGCGCGCGTGTCGCTCGTCGCCGCTGAACGGCGTACGGATGAAGAGGTCGACGAAGTGCGTCATGTCGTCGACCGAGTGCATCCGGCCGCCGACCGAGATCACGTTCGCATCGTTGTGCTCGCGGGCCAGGACCGCGATGTCGGCGTTCCACACGAGCGCCGCGCGGACGCCCTTGACCTTGTTGGCCGCCATCTGCTCGCCGTTGCCCGAGCCGCCGATCACGATCCCGATGCTCCCCGGGTCGCCCGCGACCCCCTCGGCCGCACGGATGCAGAAGACGGGGTAGTCGTCCACCGGGTCGTAGACGAACGGCCCGTGGTCCACGGGCTCGTGGCCGTTGTCGCGAAGCCAGGTGAGCAGGTGCTCCTTCAGCTCGAGGCCGGCATGGTCTGATCCCAGGTGCACGCGCATGAGGAGGAGATTATCGGGGCCCGTGCCGGCCGGCTCAGCGGTGCTGGCGCAAGAAGTCCGCGACGTGCCGACCCACGGGCTCAGCGGCGTCGAAGAGCTCCGGCTGCCGCCAGAAGCCGTGCACCTGACCGAGGTAGCGCGTGCCGGTGACCGCGACGCCTTCCTCGGCCAGCCGACGGACCAGCTCCTCGCCCTCGTCGCGCAGGGGGTCGTGCTCGGCGGTCACGACGAGCGTCGGCGGAAGCGTGCCGAGCCGGTCGCTGAGCAGCGGCGCGACATCGGGGTCGGTGCGATGGGTCGGGTCGGCGTACTGGTCCCAGTACCAGGCGGCCTCGCTCGCATCGAAGCCGTCGGCGGCCGTCCGGTAGGAGTCGAATCCGGCGCTCGGGTCGAGGAAGGGATAGAGCAGCGCGACGGCGGCGAACCGGCCCGGATGCCGGAGGGCCGCGACGAGGGCCAGGTTGCCGCCCGCGCTGTCGCCGTGGGCGTACGTCGGCACGTCGAGGCCGAGCCCAGGAGCCTCCCGTTCGAGCCAGCCGAGCACCGTGTCGACGTCGTCGCGGGCCGCCGGGAACCGGTGCTCGGGTGCGCACCGGTAGCCCACGCTCAGGACCGCCATCCCGGTGCGGTTGGCGAGCCGGCGGGACGCCGCGTCGTGGGTCTCGAGGTCGTGGAACACGAAGCCACCACCGTGCAGGTGCACCACCAGGCCGTCGGCACCCTCCGGGCGGTAGAGCCGGCAGGCGACCCCGTCGGCGTCGACGTCGGTGACCGCGTCGACCGGCTCGCGGCGGTCCGAGGCTGCCAGTGTCCGGGCGGCGGCGCGGGACGCGACGATGTCGAAGGCCGGGTCGTAGACGGACTGCTCCTCGGCGTACGCCTCGACGACGACGCGCGCCTGGGGGTGAAGGGCCATCGCGCTACCGGCCCATGAGGGCGTCCAGGCCGACCGCCATGGCAGCAGCCAGCCGGAAGTCGAGCCTGGGATCGGGCACCGTGACGGTGTAGCGGTCGCGCATGGAGAACTGCCGCTCCACGCTGAGCACGAGCTGGCCCGCCGGGTCGTGGAAGTCGAAGTGGAACGCGAACGGCAGGTCGACCAGCCGGCGCGCGATCGCGACCAGCTGGTTGCGCTCCTGCCCCGTCGCCTCGAGGTCGGGGCCGCTGAGGTGGAACGTCGACCGCAGGAGGCTCTTGCCGAAGTCCTTGCGGAAGAACCCGAGCGGAGCACCGGCCGCGTCGTGGACGTCGTACCCGGAACCCAGGTCGATCGTCTTGCGGGCCTTGAAGGAGAACACCGGCTGGGTCCGCTGCTCGTCCGAGTAGAACGTCACCTGCTCCTTGAACGCCATCCGCTTCTGCTGGGCCATCGCCATCAGCTGGCCCGGCGCGCCGTCAGGTCCCGCCGCACGGATCTCGTAGCGGTTGACCATCATGGTCAGCTTCTGGCCGACGAAGAACTGCGGCACGTGCATCGGTGCGTTCACGCGCACAGCCTAGGTGGGTGGCCTCTAGAGTCCCGGCATGGCGATCTTCGGGTGGACCGTGCTGTTCTTCGTCTTCGTCGACGAGCTGCTCGCGGTCGCAGCGGCGGCGGTGTGGGGCGAGCACGTCGCCAACGTCTTCCTCGCGGTCGGGATGGCACTGCTCACGATGCTGGTGTGGTTCCTCTTCGCCTCGCCGAAGGCCCGCTTCGGGGGCGCTGTCGTGCGGCCGGTCACCAAGGTGCTGGTCTTCACCCTGGCGTCGGTCGGCCTCTGGGCGAGCGGCCACCACGCGCTCGCCGTCGCGCTGTTCGTGTTCTCCGCCGTCATCAACGGGCTGGCACAGCTGCCGTCGGTCAAGGTGCTCATGCAGGACTGACGAAGCAACCACGGCCAACCCGGGTTGCCTCCCTGCCCAGCCTCACCAGGTCTCGACTGTCCGCTCGCAGGCTCGCTGCTCGACCACCCTGTGGTTGCGTCCGCTCGCACGCTCGCTGATCCACCGCTTGGTCGTTGCGATCGCCGCCTCCCGCGTCCGCGACCGCCCAAACCCAGCCACTGCTGGTCGAGCAGCGAGCGCCAGCGAGCGATCAGTCGAGACCTGGCGACCTCGGACGGCAACGCAACCACCGCGGCCAACCCGGGTTGCGTCCCTTGTCGATCCTCACCAGGTCTCGACTGTCCGCTCGCAAGCTCGCTGCTCGACCACCCTGCGGTTGCGTCCGCTCGAAGGCTCGCTGCTCGACCACCCTGTGGTTGCGTCCGCTCGCACGCTCGCCGCTGGACCACCCGGTGGTTCCGTCCGCGCGCTCTTCAGACGACTCGGGCGCGGACCACGTGGCCGCCGCCCGCCGGCGTGCTGGCGGGCAGGCCGAGGAAGCGCGTGGCGATCTGGGGTCCGCCGAGGTCCTCGACCTCACCGAAGCCAGCGGCCCGCAGGATCGCCCCCAGCTCGCCGGGATCGATCGGGGCGGTGAAGGGCTCGCCGAGCTCGGCGACGCGGCGCTCGAACGCCGCACGTCGTTTCCGTGCCTCTTTGTTCAGGCCGGTCAGCGGTGCGGCGTAGTCGAACGCGACCTCGCCGCCCGGCACGGACCCGATCCGGCGCAGCGTCGAGACGACGACGTCGAGGGAGAGATAGGGCACCACGCCCAGCCAGAGGAAGTACGCCGGCCGCTGCGCGTCCAGTCCCGCGCCGACGAGCCGGTCGAGGAAGTCGTCGTGCTCGAAGTCGCAGCCGACGAACGCAGTGCCCTCCGGGACCGCGATGCTCGACTCCCGCAGCCGATCTGCCTTCCAGGCACCCGTCGCCGGGTGGTCCACCTCGAACACCCGCGTGCCGGCGTACGGATTGCGGTAGGCGAAGGTGTCGAGGCCCGCGCCGAGGACCACGACCTGGCGCGTGCCGCGATCGACGGCC
>JAEKKP010000070.1 GCA_019510315.1 Propionibacteriales bacterium | reverse complement strand
CTTGCTTTCCATACAACCTGTCCGTAAGTTACGTACAACCTGTATGGAACCCTACCGGGAGGACCCGATGAGCACGATGCGCAACGCCGAGCGGCAGTCGATCGACCTGGCCGCCGGCACGATCAGCTACCGCGAGTCCGGACCCGCCGACGGACGGCCCGTCGTGTTCGTCCACGGCTTCCTCGTCGACGACGGACTCTGGAGCGACGTACCCGAGCGGCTTGCCGCCGAGGGCTTCCACACCTTCGCCCCGACCTGGCCGCTGGGCTCCCACCCGACGCCGTTGAACGCCGGCACGGAGCTCTCCCCGGGCCACGTCGCCGCCATCGTGCTGGACTTCCTCGAGCGGCTCGACCTGCGGGACGTCGTCCTCGTCGGCAACGACACCGGGGGTGCGATCTGCCAGTTCCTGCTCGACCAGGACTCTTCGCGCATCGGCCGGCTCGTGCTGACCAACTGCGACGCCTTCGAGGTCTTCCCGCCGTTCCCCTTCAACCTGCTGTTCCGGCTGATGCGCCATCCCGGCGTGTCCCGGCCCGTGATGGCCGGCATGCGGCCGGCGGGTCTGCGCAACGGTCCGCTCGGCTTCGGCCCTCTCGTGAAGCGCAAGCTCGGCGCCGAGGAGACCGTCGGCTGGATCCGTCCCTACCTCGACGACGCAGCCGTACGCCGGGACACCGCGGCGTTCCTGCGCGGCTGGCGTGCGGGCGACCTCGCCGAGGTGTCCGGGCGCCTCGACCGCTTCGAGCGGCCGGTGCTGATCGCCTGGGCACCCGCGGACCGGTTCTTCCGGATCTCGCTGGCCCACCGGCTGGTCGAAGTGTTCCCGGACGCCCGACTCGTCGAGATCCCCGATGCGCGCACGTTCGTCGCGCTCGACCAGCCCGCGGCGCTCGCGACCCACATCGCGGACTTCGCGCGCGCCTGACAGCACGCGAAATCGACCACCGTCGGGGCGTTCCCGCGGAGCGTGTGG
The DNA here is from genome assembly GCA_019510315.1 of Propionibacteriales bacterium. GTDB lineage: Bacteria > Actinomycetota > Actinomycetes > Propionibacteriales > Nocardioidaceae > Marmoricola. The sequence continues at coordinate 14,369 of JAEKKP010000070.1, read as the reverse complement.
CGTGCATATGATCCGTGCGTCGCCGACTCCCGGGAGATCGCCATGGTCCGCAAGCCGCTCTACGCCCTCATCGCCTCCGGTGCGATCGCCGTCGCCCTCGCCGGGCCGATCTCGCCGGCCCAGGCGACCGTCGTCGACGGCGGCTCGTCGCCGTGCTTCGACCCCGTCGCGGCCGGCGCAGCCCGTGGTGGTCCCAACCTCCGCGCGGGCGACACCCGTGCGGTCACGGCGGCCGAGCAGCTGCAGATCGCCCAGCGGACGCAGCGCATCCTGGACGCGAAGGTCCTCGACGGTCTCAAGGCGCTGCTCGGCGGCAAGGGCAAGCCCGGCGGCGGGGGTGGCGGTGGCGGCGCCGACCCGGCGGGCGCGGCCCTGACCAACATCCCGGTCTACGTCCACCAGATGCTCTCCGCGTCGGGTGCCGGGCGGGTGTCGCAGGCCCAGATCGACGCGCAGATCGCGGAGATGAACCAGGACTACGCAGGCCAGGACGCGAGCGGGCACACCGGCTCTCCGAACGGCGACCAGCCGGCGGCGGCGAAGACGGCCGCACACTTCTACCTCGCCGGCGTCGACGAGTACCTCAACAACAGCTGGCACCAGGACCGGTCGAGCACGACGTACCGGGCGCAGACCCGCAAGGGCGGCCCCAAGTCGCTGAACATCTGGCTCGTGGACTTCAAGTACCTCGGGATCGCGACCTTCCCTTGGGACTACGCAGCCAACCCGTCGATCGACGGCATCCGGGTGCAGTGGGACTCGCTGCCGGGCGGTGACATCGCGCACTACAACCTCGGCAAGACGGCGACCCACGAGGCCGGCCACTGGCTCGGGCTCTACCACACCTTCCAGGGCGGGTGCACCGCCACGAACGACGAGGTGGCCGACACCCCGGCGCAGGCGACGTCGACGACCGGCTGCCCCGAGGGTCAGGACACCTGCTCGCTGCCCGGCCTGGACCCCAGCTACGACGAGTGCTACGACGAGTTCACGCCGAACCAGTCGTCGCGGATCAGCACCATGTGGACGGCGTACCGCGCCTGAGTGCTCCGACGTGACCGACGGCACCGGTGCGGGCGACCGACCGGTGCCGTTCGTCACTCAAGCCCAGCCGTCGCGCTCGTGCAGCTCGCGCAGCATGTCCCGACGGTCGAGTCGGAAGTCCAGCGTCTCGCTCGGGTCCTCCTCGCTGTCGGCGCCCAGCCTCCAGAGGCGCTGTGTCGGCGGCAGCCACAGAGCGCGTGACCGGGCTCGCCGCATCCGGTCCACCACCAGAGCGACGTCGACGAGGTCGCCGGTGACGACCTTGAAGCACTCGAGGCCGGCGGCGCGGAAGTCGTCCTCGCGGCGCGCGTCCCGACGTCTGCGGTGCCGGCCCGCGTGATCCATGCCGTCGTACTCGCCGACGAGCCCCGCCTCCACGTCGAGCAGGTCGGCGACACCCAGCAGTCGGCCCTGGAGGTCATGCACCGACCGGTTGCACAGCGGCCTGGGAAAGCCGGCATCCAGCATCCAGATCAGTCGCATCTCGCTCTCCTTCGGCGACCAGCTGTCCTCGTCGGCGAGGTCGAGGGCGCGTCGCACGCGTGGGACTCCGCGGTGTCCGGCGCGTTGCGCGACGTACTCCCGCATGCGCCGGATCGAGGTGAGCTCCGCGGCAGCCACCATGTCCATGACCACCGTGGCCGCACGATCGTCAGGCGCGTGACGCACGGCGTCGAAGGTGGCGCGCTCCACGGTCGTGCAGCGAATGCCGGCGCGGACGACCACCTCCTCCGGCTCGAGCGCGTCTCGCAGCACCTGGATGCCCGCGGCACGCCGCAGCTGCCCCGAGCCGACGACGAGCGGGACGGCGAGAAGGGTGAGGTCCGAGGGGTCGAGACCGTCGAAGTACGCCGCGCCCGAGAGCCGCAGCGCCGCCCAGCCCGTGACAGCTCCGTCTGGCCCGAGCCGCGCGGCCTCCTCGGCGATGCGCTGTTCCACGCGGCTCCGGTCCGCGGTGGCCGGCACGTAGAGCCCGGCGGACGTCCGGCGCCAGCGGCGGCCTCGGGCCTGCCCGCGCGTAGGACCGGCCGCTCCGGCCGGATCGCGTCGCACCGGATGGACCAGGTCGAGCGGCACTTCACACCGCAGGTCTGTGCGCATCGGCCGAGACTGCCCGGTGGGGGGAGATGAGATCGGTCGCCCTGTCGGCTGTGTGCAGGACGTGACCGACGGCACCGGCTGTGGAGCCGAACCGGTGCCGTTCGTCACGCGCACCCGCAATCGGGTCGCGACCGCGCGAGACGGTCGTTAGGTTCTCCCAGCATGGACATCGAGGCCGTCATCTTCGACTGGGGCGGCACCCTGACCGCCTGGCACGACATCGACTTCCACGCTGAGTCGCTGGCGCTCGCGGAGGCGGTCCGGCGGACCCCCAGCGCCGACCACGATCCGGGCCAGTACGCCGCGCGGCTCCATCGGGCCGGCGCGACGGTCTGGGGCTGGAGCCGTGACCACCAGCGCAGCGCGACGATCGACGACCTCTTCACCGAGGCAGGTCTCGACCACGACCCCGACCTCCTGACCGCGTACTACGAGTTCTGGGAGCCGCACACGCTCACCGACCCGCAGGTCGCCTCGACGTGGTCGACGTTGCGTGAGCGGGGGATCAAGGTCGGCGTGCTCTCCAACACGCTGTGGCCGCGCGCGTGGCACGAGGGCTTCTTCCGCCGCGACGGCGTGCTGGACCTCCTCGACGGCGACGTCTACACCAGCGAGATCCCGTGGACGAAGCCGTCGGCGCGCGCGTTCGAGGCTGCGATGGCGGCCGTCGGCGCGACCGATCCGGCGCGGTGCGTGTACGTCGGCGACCGGCTGTTCGACGACGTGTGGGGCGCGCACAACGCGGGCCTCCGGGCCATCCACATCCCGCACAGCGCGATCCCGCCGGAGCAGGTGGGGCACACGGAAGGCGAGCCCGATGCCGTCGCGCACGAGCTCCGGGAGATCCCCGGCATTGTTGCGGGGTTGTGCAGTGCATGAACCAGAAGCGGACCGGGCGTTCCCGAAACTCCGCTTTCGGGCGAAGATCTACGAAGTACCGGGGAACATCTCGGGGGTTCCTCGGAACTCCAGTTGACGGACGGCCGAGTCGTCGAGAGCGACAAGGGCCCATCGGCGTTCAGCGCCGGCGGTGCTCTCGACGAGTTGGCCGTAGGTCCTGGCGATGCGGCGCTCCACCTGGAGCGCCGCATCGTTCAATTCCGGCGCCGTGTCCATCGAGGCGGGCAGGTCGTAGGACACCTCGGCCGCCACGGGCTTGGCGCCCGCCGCTGCGATCACGACGGTCAGCTGGTCGCGGCGCTTGCGGTGGACGTGGAACGTGTCGAGCAGACGTGCGTAGAGCTCCGGCTGACGCGACTCCGACGCCTGGGCGCCGAAGACGCCCAGGAGGTAGACGGCCGCGTGCTCGCCGGCGAGGGTCGCCTGCTGCGCCTCGAGCGGGGTCATGAGGTCGCCAGCCCGTGCAGCTGCTGGGAGAGCGCGGCGGCCATCGCGCCGAGCAGCCGCGCGAACGGCCCGCTCTGTGCGCGGAGAGCAAGGCCGACGAGCTCGTCGTGGAGCGTCCGCTCCGCGGTGGTGAGCTGGGCGAGCGCGATCGGGCCCGTCGGCGGGACGGCGTACGGCGTGCCGCCCGTCGGAGAGGTGTTCACGCCGTCGGGCACCGCATCGACCAGCGCGGCGAGGTGGGCGCGGTGGGCCTCGAGCAGGCCGGTGAGCCGGCCGGCGAGGGCGGGGTGCTGGTCACCGGTCGCCGTCACGGCCGCTTGAGCGCCACGGATCAGTGTCACGGCGTTGACCGCCACGGCGACGTCGGGCGCGAGGTCACGGGTCGCCTTCGCCGCCGGTGTGTCCTCGGCGCTGAGCGGGTTGTTGAGGGCGCAGCCCGCCACGCCCGCGACGGCCAGCGCGGCGCCCACGCCGAGGGCGGCTCGGCGGCTGAGCCGGGCCTGCTCGGCCGGACGTGTCGGGGGCGTCATCACGGCGCATCGTAACGAGACCCCGCTAGTGTTGTGACACCACAACAACACAGCAGGAGGTCGCGGATGAGTGCGCCGAGCACGAAGGACACCACCGACCGCCTGGCTGGGTTGCTCGCCGGGCCGATCGAGGCGCTCGGCCTCGATCTCGAAGCCGTCGACCTCTCCAAGGCGGGCAAGCGCTCGGTGCTGCGCGTCGCGGTGGACAAGGACGGTGGCGTCGACATGGACGACATCGCCTCAGCCACCAGCGAGGTCTCCCGGGTGCTCGACGACTCCGACGTGATGGGCAAGAGCCCCTACACGCTCGAGGTGTCGTCGCCGGGCGTCGACCGCCCCCTGACCCTGCCCCGCCACTGGCGCCGCAACGTGAGCCGCCTGGTCAAGGTCACGCTCTCCGAGGGTGATGAGGTCACCGGCCGGATCGTGCGGGCCGACGAGCACGGAGCCGAGCTCGACGTCGAGGGCACTACCCAGCCGATCGCGTTCGACGACGTGGCGAAGGCCCGGATCCAGATCGAGTTCAAGAGGCCCTCCGGTGGGGCGCAGGACGAGGAGAGCTGAGACCAGTGGACATCGACATGAGCATCCTGCGGATGCTCGAGCGCGAGAAGGAGATCTCGTTCGACGTGCTCGTCGAGGCGATCGAGCAGGCCCTCCTGACGGCGTACCACAAGACGCCGGGGGCGCTCGAGCACGCGCGCGTGCAGCTCGACCGCAAGAGCGGCCACGTCATCGTCTTCGCCCGCGAGAGCGACGAGGAGGGCGAGCCGCACGGGGAGGAGTTCGAGGACACCCCTGCCGACTTCGGCCGGATCGCCGCGACCACGGCGAAGCAGATCATGCTCCAGCGGCTGCGCGACGCCGAGGACGAGCTGAGGTACGGCGAGTTCTCCGGCAAGGAGGGCGACATCGTCTCCGGGCTGATCCAGCAGGGACGCGACCCCAACGACGTCATGGTCGACCTCGGCAAGCTCGAGGCGCTGCTGCCGGCAGGGGAGCAGGTGCCGGGCGAGAACTACTCCCACGGCACCCGGATCAAGTGCCTGGTCGTCAGCGTGCGCAAGGGCATGCGCGGTCCCCAGGTGATGCTGTCGCGCACCCACCCCAACCTGGTCAAGAAGCTGTTCGCCCTCGAGGTGCCCGAGATCGCCGACGGCACGGTCGAGATCACCGCGATCGCGCGCGAGGCCGGCCACCGCACCAAGATCGCCGTGAAGTCCAACGTCCCCGGCGTCAACCCGAAGGGCTCGTGCATCGGTCCGATGGGCCAACGCGTGCGCAGCGTGATGAACGAGCTGCACGGCGAGAAGATCGACATCATCGACTGGTCCGACGACCCGGCAAGGATGGTCGGCAACGCGCTGAGCCCCGCGAGGGTCAGCAGTGTCGAGATCGTCGACCTGGCGGCGCGGTCGGCGCGGGTCGTCGTCCCGGACTTCCAGCTCTCGCTGGCGATCGGCAAGGAGGGCCAGAACGCTCGCCTTGCCGCCCGGCTGACCGGCTGGCGCATCGACATCAGGAGCGACGAAGCGCCGGTGGAATGACGCGTCCGGGTTCGGCGTTGAGGCCCTGACGGGCTAGACTCGCCGCTGGTGACTCCACGTGACAACCCAGTCGGCCCTGTCCGGACCTGCATCGGGTGTCGCAAGCGGGCCGCCAAGCGTGAGTTGCTGCGGGTCGTCGCGGGGCCGGAGGCGCACGGACAGGAGAGATCCTGGGCCGTCGTACCGGATCCGCGAAGCATCGCACCGGGACGTGGAGCGCACCTGCACCCCACCCTCGAGTGCTTCGAGCTCGCCGAGCGCAAACGTGCCTTCGCCAGGGCCCTGCGGCATGATGCCGGGGGGCGAAGCGGCCGGGGCCCGTTGAGCCTGGTGGCCCTGAGGCAGTATCTCGACCAGAATTCGCACAGTCAGTGACCGAGTAGTCCGAGAAGGAACTGGAGCATCAGCTCATGAGCCTGCGATGAGAACTTCGCGATGAGCGTGCACATCAACTAGCGGTCCGCAGGCCCGGTCACCCGGGCTCGGACCAGGAGGAACAAGCGTGGCCAAGGTCCGAGTCCATGAACTCGCAAAGCAGTACGAAGTCACCAGCAAGGAAGTGCTGGGGATGCTCAGCGAGCTCGGTGAGTTCGTCAAGGCAGCCAGCTCGACGGTGGAGCCCCCCGTCGTCAAGCGCTTCCAGGACAAGTACGGCGCCGAGCTGACCGCCAAGGCGGAGGCGAAGGCGGCGAAGAAGGCTGCCAAGAAGGCACCGGCTCCCAAGGCGCCGGCACAGGCGGCCGAGGAGTCGACACAGGAGTCGACACAGGCGCCGGCCGAGACGGCCGCCGAGGTCGCCCAGCCCGAGGTGACGACCGACTCCGAGCCGGCCGCCGCCAAGGCGACGGCCCCGAAGCCGGGCCCCCGCACGGCCGCCCCCGAGGTCGCCGAGGAGGTCGTCGCTCCCGAGCCCGAGCCGGTCGCCCCGCCTGCCGACGAGCCGCCCGCTGCAGCCGCCGCGGCCGCTGCGGCGCCCACCGCGCCGCGTCCGGGCAACGTCCGTCCGGGTGCGCCCCGCCCGGGCAACAACCCGTTCTCCTCGACCCAGGGCATGGGTCGCCGTCCGGCGCAGCCCGCCGCCCGCGACGGGGCGGCTCCGGCCGCGCCCGCCGGGCGTCCGGGGATGCCGCGTCCGAACCCCGCGATGATGCCCAAGTCCCCGGCCGCCTTCGGTGGTGGCCCCGGTGGGGCTCGTCCGCGTCCGGGCGGCCCCGGTCGTCCGGGTGGTCCCGGTGCCGGCGGCCCCGGTGGTCCGGGTGCTCGTGGTGGCGCCCCGGCACGTCCCGGCGCTCCGGGCCGTGGTGGCTTCGGTGCGCCCGGTGGCGGTCCCGGCGGAGCCCCGGGCGGTGGCCCCGGTGGCGGTCGCCCCGGTGGCGGTCGTCCGGGTCAGCGCGGGAGCACGCAGGGTGCGTTCGGTCGCCCCGGCGGCCCTTCGCGTCGCGGTCGGAAGTCGAAGCGGGCCCGTCGCCAGGAGTTCGAGCAGATGGAGGCCCCGACGATCGGCGGCATCCGCGTCCGCAAGGGCAACGGCGAGACCGTTCGCCTGGCCCGTGGCGCCTCGCTGACCGACTTCGCCGAGAAGGTCGGAGTCGACCCGGCTTCGCTGGTGCAGATGCTGTTCTCCCTCGGTGAGATGGTCACGGCGACGGAGTCGGTCAACGACGCCACGCTGGAGCTGCTCGGTGAGGAGCTCAACTACATCGTCGAGGTCGTCTCCCCGGAGGACGAGGACCGCGAGCTGCTCGAGTCCTTCGACCTGGAGTTCGGGTCCGACGAGGGCGTCGAGGGCGACCTGGTGGCGCGTCCGCCGGTCGTCACGGTCATGGGTCACGTCGACCACGGAAAGACCAAGCTCCTGGACGCGCTGCGCGACGCCAACGTCGTGGAGAAGGAGGCCGGTGGCATCACCCAGCACATCGGCGCCTACCAGGTCCACGCGGAGGTCGACGGCCAGGACCGCCGGATCACCTTCATCGACACCCCGGGCCACGAGGCGTTCACCGCCATGCGTGCCCGTGGTTCGAAGTCCTCGGACATCGCGGTCCTCGTGGTCGCGGCGGACGACGGCGTGATGCCGCAGACGGTCGAGGCGCTCAACCACGCCAAGGCCGCCGGTGTGCCGATCGTGGTCGCGGTCAACAAGATCGACAAGCCGGACGCCGACCCGACCAAGGTGCGCGGTCAGCTGACGGAGTACGGCCTCGTCCCCGAGGAGTACGGCGGCGACGCGATGTTCGTCGACGTGTCGGCCAAGGCCAACCTCAACCTCGACAAGCTCCTCGAGGCGATCGTCCTGACCGCCGACGCCTCGCTCGACCTTCGGGCCAACCCCGACCAGGACGCCCAGGGCCTCGTGGTCGAGGCGCACCTGGACCGCGGTCGCGGCCCGGTGGCGACGATCCTCGTCCAGCGCGGCACGCTGCGCGTCGGCGACTCGATCGTGGCCGGTCCGGCGCACGGCCGGGTCCGGGCGATGCTCGACGAGCACGGCGAGAACATCGAGGTGGCGGACCCGTCCCGTCCGGCGATGGTGCTCGGCCTGTCCGGCGTACCGGGAGCGGGCCAGAACTTCATCGTGGTCGAGGACGACCGGATGGCTCGTCAGATCGCCGAGAAGCGCGAGGCTCGCGAGCGCGCGGCCATGCAGGCCAAGCGTCGCGTGCGTCGCAGCCTGGAAGACTTCATGGCTTCGATGGAGAAGGGCGAGAGCCAGGAGCTCAACCTGATCCTGAAGGGCGACGTGTCCGGTTCGGTCGAGGCCCTCGAGGACTCGCTGGCCCAGATCGACGTCGGCGACGAGGTCAGCCTGCGGGTCATCGACCGCGGTGTCGGTGCGATCACCGAGACCAACGTCGACCTGGCTGCAGCGTCCGACGCGATCATCATCGGCTTCAACGTCCGCCCGCAGGGCAAGGCGACGGAGCTGGCGGAGCGCGAGGGTGTCGAGATCCGGTACTACTCGGTGATCTACAACGCCATCGAGGAGATCGAGGCGGCGCTGAAGGGCATGCTCAAGCCGGAGTACGAGGAGCAGACCTTGGGTCAGGCGGAGATCCGTGCGATCTTCCGCTCGTCCAAGATCGGCAACATCGCCGGCTGCATGGTCACCGGCGGCGTGATCAGGCGAAACGCCAAGGTGCGCGTGATCCGCGACGGGGCCGTGGTCGTCGAGAGCGCCGACCTGGCCTCGCTGAAGCGCGAGAAGGACGATGCCGCCGAGGTCCGCGAGGGCTTCGAGTGCGGCCTCGTGATCAAGGGCTTCAACGACATCAAGGAGGGCGACATCGTCGAGGCCTTCGAGATGCGGGAGATTCCCAGGTCGTGAGCAGTCCCCGAGTCCGCAAGATCGCCGACCGGATCAAGGTGATCGTGGCGGAGATGCTCGAGCGGCGGGTCAAGGACCCGCGGCTCGGCTTCGTCACGGTCACCGACGTCCGGGTCTCCGGCGACACCCAGCAGGCGTCGATCTTCTACACCGTGCTGGCCCTCGACAAGGAGCCGGGCTCCGGGGACCTCGCCGCGACGGCGGCGGCCCTGGAGTCGGCGAAGGGCCTGCTGCGCTCGGAGGTGGGCAAGCAGCTCGGGATGCGGCACGTGCCGAACCTCGAGTTCATCCACGACGCCCTGCCCGAGACGGCTCGGCACATCGACGACCTGCTCGAGCAGGCCCGCGAGTCCGATGCGGTGGTCGCCGCGTCGGCCAGCGGGGCGGTGTACGCCGGCGAGCCCGACCCGTACAAGAAGCCGCGGGTCGAGGAGGACGAGCTGGCTGTCGACGAGGACGAGTGAGCTTCGACAACCTCGCCCACACCGCCGGCTCCGGCATCGTCGTCGTCGACAAGCCGGGCGGGATGACCTCGCACGACGTGGTCGCTCGCGTCCGTCGTGTCGTCGGCACCCGTAAGGTCGGCCACGCCGGCACCCTCGACCCGATGGCGACCGGCGTCCTGGTGATCGGTGTCGACCGGGCCACCCGGATGCTCGGTCACCTCACCCTGACCGAGAAGTCCTACGACGCCTCGGTCCGCCTCGGGGCCTCCACGACGACGGACGACGCGATGGGTGAGACCGTCGCGAGCACGTCGACGGCGGCGATCACCGAAGAGGTGGTTCGCACCGCCCTGCGCGACTTCGAGGGTGTGGTCATGCAGGTGCCGTCGTCGTACTCGGCGATCAAGGTCGACGGCAAGCGCGCCTACGCGCTGGCGCGCAGCGGCCAGGAGGTCGAGCTGGCGGCCAGGCCGGTGACCGTGCACGAGATCGAGGCGGGCGACTTCCGCCGCGACGGCGACTTCCTCGACCTCCGGCTCCGGATCCGGTGCTCCAGCGGCACCTACATCAGGGCCATCGCCCGCGACCTCGGTGCAGCCCTCGGCGTGGGCGGCCATCTGACGTCCCTTCGCCGCACCGGCGTCGGACCGTTCACGCTGGCGCAGGCGAGCGCCGACCTCGACCACGTCCAGGTCCTTCCGATCGCAGAGGCGGCTCGAGCCGCGTTCCCGGCGGTCGACCTCAGCGAGGAGCATGCGACTGACGTCCGCTTCGGGCGCAAGCTCGCGCTCGGCCTCGGCGGCGAGGGGCCGCACGCCCTCTTCGCGCCCGACGGAGAGTTCCTCGCCCTCTACGAGCAGGACGGCGAGCTCGCGCGCGCCGTCGCGGTCTTCGTCTGAGCGATCGCCGCACTCGCCGAGGTGCCTGCGCTGCGGGCCGCATCGCCCCAGTAGTCTCGGCCCGTGCGCGTGTGGCATTCCCTCGACGAGGTGCCGGCCGACCTCGGCCGCACCGCCGTCGTCATCGGCAACTTCGACGGCGTCCACCTCGGTCACCAGCACGTGATCGGACGCGCCCGTGAGCTCGCCGACGCCGACGGGCTCGCGGTCGTCGCCGTGACGTTCGACCCGCACCCGATGGCCGTGCTGCGTCCGGATCACGCCCCGATGACGCTGACGGACCTCGACCACCGCTGCCGGCTGCTCGCCGACGCGGGCGCCGACGACGTCTTCGTCGTGCGGTTCTCGCGCGAGATCGCGGCCTGGACGCCCGAGGAGTTCATCGACCGGGTCCTCGTCGACGGGTTGCACGCCCGGCACGTGGTCGTCGGCGCCAACTTCCGGTTCGGCAACCGCGCCGCCGGCGACGTCGCCACGCTGCGCCGCGCCGGTGAGAGCGGGGACTTCGTCGTCGAGGGCATCGCGCTCGACGGTGGTCCGCAGGTGTGGTCCTCGACGTACGTGCGCACGTGCCTGACCGCCGGCGACGTCGAAGGCGCGGCCGAGGCCCTCGGCCGGCCGTACTCGGTCACCGGCGAGGTCGTCGAGGGTGATCGCCGCGGCCGTGAGCTCGGCTTCCCGACGGCCAACGTGCCCGTGCGCGATCTCGCGGTGCCCGCCGACGGCGTGTACGCCGGATGGCTGCGGGTCCTCGACTCTCCGGACGACGCTGCGCTGCCCGCGGCGATCTCGGTCGGCACCAACCCGACGTTCGACGGCGTCCGCGATCGTCGGGTCGAGGCCTACGTCCTGGACCGCACCGACCTCGAGCTCTACGGCCGGCCGGTCGAGATCTCGTTCGTCGGCCGGCTGCGGGGGATGGTCAAGTTCGAGGGCATCGAGGCCCTGGTCGCCACGATGCACGACGACGTCGACCGGACCCGCGAGCTGCTCGGAGTCGGCTGACGTCTCACGCCTTCAGCCAGGCGAGCACGGCGCGCACCCGACGGTTGTCGTCGATGTCGATGGGCAGGTCCAGCTTGGTGAAGATGCTGTTGGTGTGCTTGGCGACCGCCTTCTCCGAGACGAAGAGCGCACTCGCGATGGCGGCGTTGGACCGGCCCTCGGCCATCAGGGCCAGCACCTCGCGTTCGCGGCCGGTCAGGCGGTCGACCGGCTCCTCCTGCCGCCGGGCCATGATCGAGGCGATCACCTCGGGGTCGATCACGGTGCCGCCCGCGATCACGCGGCGCAGCCCGTCGACGAAGTCGGTGACGTCGGAAACTCGGTCCTTGAGCAGGTAGCCGATCGCGCCCTCGCCGCTGGCGAGCAGCTCGCGGGCGTAGAGGTGCTCGACGTACTGGGAGAGGACCATCACCGGGAACCCGGGCCGGCGTGCCCGGGAGTCGATCGCCGCGCGGAGGCCCTCGTCGGTGAACGACGGGTGCAGGCGTACGTCGAGCACCGCCGCCTCGGCCTCCGGGTCGGCGAGCGCCGCGTCGAGCTCCGGCGCGTTGTCGACCGCCGCGAGGATGCTGAAGCCGTGGGCCTCGAGGATCCGGATCAGGCCGTCCCGGAGGAGGGCGTGGTCTTCGGCGAGGACAAGGCGCACGGCACCTCCAGCGTGACGACGGTGGGTCCCCGGTCGGGACTCGACACCCTCATCGTGCCGTCAAAGGCCGACAGTCGTCGCATCACCCCGCGCATGCCGGTGCCCCGATCGGGCTCGGCACCGCCGCGGCCGTCGTCACCGACGACCGCCGTCAGCACGCCGTCGCGGTGCCGCAGGTCGACCCACCCGTGCGCGGCCTCGGCGTGCTTGCCGGTGTTGGCGAGGCACTCCGCGATCGCGAAGTAGACCGCCGACTCGACCGGTGCAGGTGGCCGGCCGTCGAGGTCGTGCTCGACCGTGACAGGGATCGCCATGTCCAGCGCGAGGGCCTCGACGGCTCCGCTCAGGCCGCGGTCCGCCAGCACCGGCGGATGGATGCCCCGTACGACGGACCGCAGGTCGCCCAACGCGGCTCCCGTCGTGGACCGGGCCTCGGCCACCAGCCGCTGGGCCTGCTCGGGGTCGGTCGCGAAGAGGTCCTCGGCGAGCCCGAGGCTCATGCTGGCCGCCACCAGCCGTGCCTGGGCGCCGTCATGGAGGTCGCGCTCGATCCGGCGCAGCTCGGTCGCGGAGTGGTCGATCGACTCCGCGCGGCTCTCCGTGAGCACCTGGACGCGTTGCTCGAGCCGCTCGGTGTGGCCGTAGGTCAGGAAGTACAGGTCCAGCCGCGCTCGGGCGCGCATGATCGGCTCGGCGCCGTACCACCAGAACCCGCCGGTCACGATCACCACCAGCAGCAGCACGGTGAGCAACGACAGGGCGAACCCGATGGTCATCGACGCGAGGGCCCAGCCCAGGTCCCGCCAGGTCATCGGGTCGCGGGCCCACGTGGTCACCCGGTCGACCAGGTGGGCACCCTCGCGCGGCCGGCGGTAGTCCGAGGGCACCGGGATGCCCAGGGTCCGGCCGGCGAAGCGGCGGTGCCGGTCGGCGATCCAGCGCGATGCGGGAACGCTGACGTAGAGCATGACGAGCCCGACCCAGGCGATCGCGGCCACGCCCCCCACGACCGTGAGCACGAAGAGGGCCAGGGTCGGCACCGCGAGCAGCACCTCGAGCAGCGCGTATCCGGTCAGCCGGAGACGCCCCGGAGGGCCGGGCTCGGGCGTTGTGGTCATGACGCCCATTCTGGCCGATCTCGCCGTTCCGCACGGTGGGCCTAGGTCCACCACCGAAGTGGACGTGACGCCCCTGACCCGGCGCCGCCCGGCCACAAGGCTGGAGGAGTCCTCTCAGGTGCGAGACGCAAGGAGTCCACGATGTCCCTTCCACAGAAGATCTCTGCGGTGCCGCTGCGAGCGGCCCGCTGGAGTGCCACCCATCCCGGCCGGGCCATCGGTGCCTGGTTCGCGTTCGTCCTCGTCGCGGTCGGACTCGCGGTCGCCGTACCGACCGTGCAGACGAACGATGCCGACTACGGCGTCGGTGAGTCCGGTCGTGCGGACCAGATCGTGCGCGACGCCGGCCTCGAGGCGCTGCCGACCGAGGACGTGCTGATCACCGCGCGCTCCGGAACCCTCGACCATGCCAAGGCCCAATCAGTCGCAGCGGAGATCGCGGCATCGATGTCGCACGTGGCCGGGGTCGTCCGGGTCGCGGACCCGCAGTGGAGCCCGAGCGGGAAGGCACTGCTGGTCGACATCGAGCTCAACAAGGACACCGACGACGTCAGTGCCTTGCAGAACGTCACCGACCAGGCCCAGCAGGCCCATCCGGAGCTGCAGGTCCGGCAGGCCGGTGACGTGAGCATCGACGGCGGCATCAACGACCGCGTCGGCGAGGACCTCGCCTCGGCCGAGGGCATCAGCCTCCCGGTGACCCTGATCCTGATGCTGCTCGCCTTCGGTGCCCTGATCGCCGCCGGCATCCCGGTGCTCGTCGCCGCCAGCAGCGTCGCCGCGACGATCGGCGTCACGGCGCCGCTCTCGCACCTCGTCCACGCCGAGCCGACGGTCAGCAGCATGATCGTCCTGATCGGCATGGCGGTCGGAGTCGACTACTCGCTGTTCTACCTCAAGCGCGAGCGCGAGGAGCGCGAGCGCGGACACGGCACCGTCGATGCGGTCGAGATCGCCGCCCGCACGTCCGGCCACTCGATCCTCGTGTCCGGCTGCGCCGTCATCGCCTCGATGACCGGCCTGTACGTCGTCGGCGGCGCGACCTTCAACTCGTTGGCGACAGGCTCGATCCTGGTCGTCGCGATCGCGGTGCTGGGTTCGATCACGGTGCTGCCCGCGCTTCTCTCGCGGCTCGGGCACTGGGTCGACCGGCCCCGGCTGCCCCTGCTGTGGCGGCTCAATCGCCGGATCGGGAGGGGTGGCATCAGCCGGCACGTGGTCGGACCGGTCGTGCGGCACCCGGTGGCGGCGCTGATCGCCGGCGGTGTCGTGGTCGCGGCGATCGCGGCTCCGGCGCTCGGCATGAAGGTCCACGAGTCCAACATCGACACGCTGCCCGCCTCGATCCCGCAGGTGCAGAC
>JAEKKP010000069.1 GCA_019510315.1 Propionibacteriales bacterium | reverse complement strand
GCCTTCTCCAGGGCTTCCGCGACCTCGTAGCGCGGCGCGTTCAGCTCGCGCGCGGTGCGTCGCAGCACGCGGGCGCGAGGGTCCTCCGCCCGGTAGACCCGGTGACCGAAGCCCATCAGCCGCTCGCCGTTGTCGAGGAGCTCCTTGACGTACGGCGCTGCGTCACCCCGGCGCTCGACCTCCTCGATCATGCCGAGCACCCGCGACGGCGCGCCGCCGTGGAGCGGGCCGCTCATCGCGCCGACGGCTCCGGAGAGCGCGGCGCAGGCGTCCGCCCCGGTCGAGGTGATCACCCGTGCAGTGAACGTCGAGGCGTTCATCCCGTGCTCCGCTGCCGACGACCAGTAGGCGTCCACAGCCCTCACGTGGGCCGGGTCCGGCTCGCCCTGCCAGCGGATCATGAACCGCTCGGCGATGGTCGAGGCCTTGTCGACCTCCTTCTGCGGCACCATCGGCTGCCCGACGCCACGAGCTGCCTGGGCGACGTACGAGAGCACCATGACGGCCACCCGGCCGAGGTCCTCGCGCAGCTGGGCGTCGTCGATGTCGTAGCTCTGCCGGATGCCCCAGGCCGGCGCGAGCATCGCGATCGCGCTCTGCACGTCGACGCGGATGTCGCCGGAGTGCACCGGCAGCGGGTAGGGCTCGGCCGGCGGCAGGCCGGGCTCGTAGGCGCCGTCGACCAGGAGGCCCCAGACATTCTCGAAGGGAACCCGGCCGACGATGTCCTCGATGTCGACGCCGCGGTAGCGGAGGGCGGACCCTTCCTTGTCGGGCTCGGCGATCTCGGTCTCGAAGGCGACGACGCCCTCCAACCCGTGGTGAACCTCGGTCATGCCATCTCCTTGGTGGTCGAGCTCAGTCGAGACCGGTCCGGGGCGGCCGCGTGCGGGTCGCGCACGGTCGGCGCCTCTCGGCATTCTGCCGCACGCACGTGAGCGGCCGATAACCTCCCGTCCATGGATCCGGTCACGCCCGACCTCGCCTCCCTCCGGGCCGAGTACCAGCTCGCCGGGCTCGACGAGTCCGACCTCGCGCCTGATCCGTATGCCATGTTCCGCGAGTGGTTCGAGGTCGTCCGCACGGCCGGCGTGCTCGAGCCCAACGCGATGGTGCTGTCGACGGCCGCAGCCGACGGCCAGCCATCGGCGCGCACCGTCCTGCTCAAGGGCCTGACCGACGAGGGCTTCGTGTTCTTCACCAACTACGAGTCCCGCAAGGCCCGCGACCTCGGCGCCAACCCGCGCTGCTCGCTGCTCTTCGGCTGGTACCAGCTCCAACGCCAGGTGCGTATCGAGGGGCTCGCCACCCGGATCCCGCGGGCCGACACCGAGGCCTACTTCGCCTCCCGTCCCCGCGACTCCCAGCTCGGCGCTTGGGCGTCGGCACAGTCCGCGGTGGTGGGCTCTCGCGCGGAGCTCGAGGCGGCGTACGCCGAGGCCGAGCAGCGGTACGCCGGCACCGACATCCCTGCGCCCCCGCACTGGGGCGGCTACCTGGTCACGCCGGAGCGGGTCGAGTTCTGGCAGGGACGCCGCAGCCGGATGCACGACCGGCTCGCCTACCGACGCGAGGGGAGCGGGTGGACGACCGAGCGGCTGGCGCCGTAGAAGCCGTTAAATCGCTTGTGAGTGAGTGCTCACTCACCTAGCCTCGGCGGCATGGTCATCCGTGAGCGCGCCCGGCCGCTGCCCGCCGACGAACGGCGCGCCACCATCCTCGCGGCCGCGCGCCCGCTCGTGCTCGAGCACGGCCGCGCCACCACGACCCGGCTCATCGCCGAGGCGGCCGGCGTCGCCGAGGGCACGATCTTCCGCAGCTTCGCCACGAAGGACGAGCTGTTCGACGCGGTGATCGACCAGGAGTTCGACCCGGAGCCGTTCTTCGAGGCGCTCAGCGGGATCGACGTCACCCAACCGCTCGAGGAGCGCCTCGTCGAGGCGGTCACCCTCCTGCAGCGCCGGTTCCTGCGGATCTTCCAGCTGATGATCGCCCTCGGCGTACGCCGCCCGCCCGACCGGCTCGGCAAGCGCGACCTGCGGGAGCGGCTCGCCAAGGACGGCATCGTGCGCCTCGTCGAGCCCGACGCCGACCGGTTCCGCGTGCCGCCGCTCGAGGTCGTCCAGATGCTCCGCCTCTTGACCTTCTCCGGGAGCCACCCGCACATCTCCGACCAGGAGATCCTGACCGCCGAGCAGATCGTGGACACCGTCCTCCACGGCCTGCTTCGAAAGGAGAGCTGATGCTCGTCCGCCTCATCAGGGAGCACCTGCGCCCCTACCAGCGCCAGCTCACGGCCATCGTCGCCCTGCAGTTCGTGGGCACCGTCGTGATGCTCTACCTGCCGACCATCAACGCCGACATCATCGACAAGGGCGTGGTCACCGGCGACACCGGCTACATCATCCGGCGAGGCGGGTTCATGCTCGCGGTCTCGCTGCTCCAGATCGCCTGCTCCGTCGCTGCCGTGTGGTTCTCGGCGCGCACCGCGATGGCCTTCGGGCGCGACGTCCGGGCCGAGCTGTTCCACCGCGTCGGGTCGTTCTCGGCCCGGGAGGTGCAGCACTTCGGCGCGCCCTCGCTGATCACCCGCGAGACCAACGACGTCCAGCAGGTGCAGATGCTCGTGCTGATGGGCGGCACGTTGATGGTCGCCTCGCCGATCATGATGGTGGGCGGCATCGTCATGGCCATCCACGTCAACGCCGGCCTCGCCTGGCTCGTCGTCCTGGTCGTGCCGGTGCTGGCCACGTCGGTCGGCTTCATCGTCTCCCGGATGATCCCCAGCTTCCGGTTGATGCAGGAGCGCGTCGACGAGGTCAACCGCCTGCTGCGCGAGCAGATCACGGGCGTCCGCGTCGTCCGCGCCTTCGTGCGCGAGGAGCACGAGACGGCTCGTTTCGCCGGCGCCAACCACGAGCTGACCGACGTCTCGATCACGGCCGGCCGCTGGCTCGCCGGGATGTTCCCGACCGTGATGCTGGTCGCCAACGTCGCCTCGGTGGGCGTGCTGTGGTTCGGCGGCCACCGCGTCGAGTCCGGCCACATGCAGGTCGGCGAGCTGACCGCCTACCTCTCCTACCTGATGCAGATCGTGATGTCGGTGATGATGGCGACCTTCATGGTCATGATGATCCCGCGCTCCGCGGTCTGCGCCGACCGGATCACCGAGGTCCTCGACACCGACAGCTCCGTCGTTCCGGACCCCGACCCGGTGACCGACATCGTCGAGCGCGGCACGATCCGCTTCGAGGACGTGGAGTTCACCCACCCGGGCGCCGACGTGCCGGTCGTGCGGGGGGTCTCGCTGGAGGCGACTCCGGGGCAGACGCTCGCGATCATCGGCTCCACCGGTGCCGGCAAGACCACGATGCTCAACCTCATCCCACGGCTCTTCGACGTGACGGCCGGACGCGTGCTCGTCGGCGGGGTCGACGTACGCCGGCTCGACCAGGACGCGCTCTGGTCACGCCTGGGCCTGGTGCCGCAGAAGGCGTTCCTGTTCACCGGCACCATCGCCAGCAACCTGCGCTACGGCAAGCCCGACGCGACCGAGGACGAGATGTGGGAGGCACTCGAGATCGCGCAGGCCCGCGATTTCGTCGAGGCCATGCCCGACGGGCTCGAGTCACGGATCGCGCAGGGCGGCTCCAACCTGAGTGGTGGCCAGCGCCAGCGCATCGCGATCGCCCGGGCGCTGATCCGGCGCCCGGAGATCTACCTGTTCGACGACTCGTTCTCCGCCCTCGACCTGGCCACCGACGCCCGGCTGCGAGCGGCCCTCGCGCCGGTGACGCGGGACGCCACCGTGCTGATCGTCGCGCAGCGGGTCTCGACGATCCGCGACGCCGACCAGATCCTCGTCGTCGAGGACGGCCTCGTCGTCGGTCGCGGCACGCACTCCTCGCTGCTCGAGACGTGCACGACGTACCAGGAGATCGTCCAGTCCCAGCTCAGTGCGGAGGAGGCGGCATGAGCGCGGACGCTCCGGCCACCGAGGACAAGGGCCAGCTGAAGGAGACCGAGCGGGTCCAGGCCGGTCCCGGTCCGGGCCGCGGTCCGTTCGGCGGCGGCATGGTCGGGCAGAAGGCATCCGACTTCAAGCCGTCGGCCAAGCGCCTGGTACGCCGCATGCGCCCCGAGCGGCTCAAGGTCCTCGCCGTGCTCGTCGTCACCGTTGCCAGCGTCGTGCTGACGGCCATCGGACCCCGGATCCTCGGCAAGGCGACCGACCTGATCTTCGCCGGCCTCCTGGGTGCCCGATTGCCGGCGGGCGTCACCAAGGAGCAGGCCGTCTCGGCGCTGCGCGACCGCGGTGAGGACAAGCAGGCCGACCTGGTCGCGTCGATCGACCACCTGGTCCCCGGCCAGGGCGTCGACTTCGGCGCGGTCGGCCACGTCCTGATGATCGTGCTCGCCGTCTACCTCGCCAGTGCCGCACTGGCGTGGCTGGCCGGCTACCTGCTCAACGACGTGGTCCAGGCGATCGTGCTGCGGATGCGCTCCGACGTGGAGGACAAGGTCCACCGACTCCCGCTGAGCTATTTCGACAAGCAGCCGCGTGGCGAGCTGCTCAGCCGGGTCACCAACGACATCGACAACCTCAGCCAGTCGCTGCAGCAGACGATGAGCCAGCTGCTCACGTCCGTGCTCACGGTGTTCGCCGTGCTCGCGATGATGCTGTGGATCTCACCGCTCCTCGCGCTCGTCGCGCTCGTCTCGGTGCCGCTGTCGATGTTCGTGACCGGAGGCGTGATGAAGCGCTCGCAGGGCATGTTCGTCCAGCAGTGGCGCCGCACCGGCCGGCTCAACTCACACATCGAGGAGACCTTCTCGGGACACGCGCTGGTCAAGGTGTTCGGCCGCCAGCACGAAGCCGAGCGGGTGTTCGCCGAGGAGAACGACGAGCTCTACGAGGCGTCGTTCTCGGCGCAGTTCGTGAGCGGCCTGATCATGCCGATCATGATGTTCATCGGCAACCTCAACTACGTCCTGGTCGCGGTGATCGGCGGCCTGCGGGTGGCCAGTGGCGCGCTCTCGCTGGGCGAGGTGCAGGCGTTCATCCAGTACAGCCGCCAGTTCACCCAGCCGCTGGCGCAGGTCGCGTCGATGGCCAACCTTCTCCAGTCCGGTGTCGCGTCGGCGGAGCGTGTCTTCGAGCTGCTCGACGCACCCGAGGAGGATCCGGAAGGGTCGGTCCTGCCGGTCCCGCTGGCCGATCGGCGCGGTGAGGTGCGGTTCGAGCACGTGTCGTTCTCCTACGACCCCGCGAAGCCGCTCATCCACGACCTGTCACTCGTCGCGGAGCCCGGCAACACCGTGGCGATCGTCGGACCGACGGGAGCGGGCAAGACGACGCTGGTCAACCTGGTGATGCGCTTCTACGACGTGCAGGCCGGACGGATCACCGTCGACGGTGTGGACATCGCGTCGATGCCGCGCGCCGAGCTCCGCTCCCAGACCGGGATGGTGCTGCAGGACACGTGGCTCTTCGAGGGCACGATCCGCGACAACATCGCCTACGGCCGGCCGGGTGCGTCGGAGGAAGACATCCTGGAGGCGGCGAGGGCGACGTTCGTCGATCGGTTCGTGCACTCACTTCCCGACGGCTACGACACGGTGATCGACGAGGAGGGCTCGAACCTCTCTGCCGGCGAGCGTCAGCTGGTCACGATCGCGCGCGCGTTCCTCTCCGACCCCGCGCTGCTCATCCTCGATGAGGCCACGTCTTCGGTCGACACGCGCACCGAGCTGCTCGTGCAGCACGCGATGGCGGCGCTCCGCTCGGACCGCACGTCGTTCGTGATCGCCCACCGGCTCTCCACGATCCGTGACGCCCACCTGATCCTGGTGATGGAGGACGGCGCGATCGTGGAGCAAGGCACCCACGACGAGCTGCTCGAGGCCGACGGGGCCTACGCACGCCTCTACAACGCGCAGTTCGCCGCACCGGTCTCCGCCGAGACCGCCTGAGGCACGCGCGACAAATGGCGTTGTCCCGGTCGGCGCGGGAACGTACCGTGGTGCCACACGGGAAAGGAGGTGGTCCGAAGGATGAGTTCTTCTAGGACACGTGAGGTGGCTGCGCGCTAGCAGCACACCCGGCCCCTTCCGGGGCGCGCCGGCGTTCGTGCGCTGGCGAATCCATTCGCAGTCACCCGACCCGCAGGCGACCGGCCAGTCCACCGGTACCTCCCGCGCACCAGCGCAGGACGCCTGCGGGTCGCTGCACGTCCGGGCACCTGCGTGCCGTGTGAGGTCCGCCTCAGAAGGTTGCAATCACCAACCAAGTAGTTGCACAATACAACCATGACACAGAGCTCCACCCAGACCGCCACGACGCCCGCCCGACCCGCCTCCGCCGAGGTCGCCGGTCAGATGACCCACCGCGAGATCCTCGAGGCGCTCAGTGGGCTGCTGCTCGCGATGTTCGTCGCGATGCTCTCCAGCACCGTGGTCTCCAACGCGCTGCCCCGGATCGTCACGGACCTCCACGGCAGCCAGTCCGGCTACACCTGGGTGGTCGTCGCGACCCTGCTCACCATGACGGCGAGCACGCCCGTGTGGGGCAAGCTCGCCGACCAGTTCAACAAGAAGCTCCTGGTGCAGACGGCGCTGGTCATCTACGTCGCGGGCTCGCTGATCGCCGCGACGGCACCCTCCATGGGTGTGCTGATCGGAGCCCGGGCCGTGCAGGGCCTCGGTGTCGGCGGACTCACCGCCCTCGTCCAGGTCGTGATCGCCTCGATGGTCACCCCGCGCGAACGCGGCCGCTACTCGGGCTACCTCGGTGCGGTCTTCGCGCTCGCCACCGTGAGCGGCCCGCTGATCGGCGGTCTGCTCGTCGACGCCCCCGGCCTGGGCTGGCGGTCCTGCTTCTACGTCGGCATCCCGATCGCGGCGATCGCCTTCGTCGTGCTGCAGAAGACGCTGCACCTCCCCGTCGTACGCCGTGACGTGCACATCGACTACCTGGGCGCCGGCCTCATCGTCTCCGGCGTCTCCGCGCTGCTGGTCTGGGTCTCACTCGCCGGCAACGACTTCGCCTGGGCCTCCGGCACGAGCGCAGTGTTCGTCGGCCTCGGTGTCGTGCTCCTCATCGCGGCCGTGTACGTCGAGATGCGGGTCGCCGCCGAGCCGGTCATCCCGACGCGTCTCTTCCGTGATCGCACGACCGCACTCGCCACGGTCGCCAGCGTGTTCGTCGGCGTCGCGATGTTCGGCGCGACCGTGTACCTCTCGCAGTACTTCCAGATCGCTCGCGGCATGAGCCCCACCCACGCCGGCCTGATGTCGATCTCCATGGTCGGCGGCCTGCTCGTCTCCAGCATCGTCAGCGGTCGCGCCATCACCCGCACCGGCCGGTGGAAGCGGTTCCTGGTCGGTGGCATGGTCCTCGTCGTCGTCGGACTGGTCCTGCTCAGCTTCATCGACGAGCAGACCCCGCTCGTCGTGGTCGGCGGGTTCATGGCCGTCCTGGGCGTCGGGCTCGGCTCGACCATGCAGAACCTCGTGCTCGCCGTGCAGAACAACACGGCCCAGGCCGACATGGGCTCCGCGAGCGCCGTGGTCGCGTTCTTCCGCTCCATGGGCGGCTCGATCGGGGTCTCCGCGCTCGGCGCCGTGCTCAGCGCCCAGGTCTCCGACAAGGTGCGCAGCGGACTCGCTGCGCTGCACATCCCGACGGACGCGCACCAGAGCCACCAGATCCCCGACCTGCGCACGCTGCCCGTGCCGGTGCGGGCGGTCTTCGAGCACGCCTTCGGCTCGGCGACCGGCGAGCTGTTCCTGATCGCAACACCGTTCGCCGTGCTGGCGCTGCTCGCGGTGGTGTTCATCCGTGAGGTGCCGCTGCGCACGACGATCGAGCGCGACGACGAGCTCGAGCAGGTGTCGGCATGACGACCACGACCTCGACCGATGAGCGTCGCGCCACCGCGGTGCGAGCGCTCGAGCACGAGATCGGCGCGCTGCTCCGGCGGATCCGGCGCGGCCTCGGTGAGCGCGCCGTGCAGGTGCACCCCGACCTCAACGCCACGTCCTACATGCTGCTGTCCACGCTCGCCGAGCACGGAGGTCGTCGGGCCGCCGATCTCGCCGACGTGTTCGCCCTCGACAAGGGATCGGTCAGCCGTGTCGTCCACCAGCTGCTCGAGCTGGGCCTGATCGCTCGGTCGCCCGATCCGGCCGATCGCCGTGCCTCGATGCTGACGGTCACCGACGACGCCGTACGCCGGCTCGCCGAGGTGCGAGGGAGCAGGCGCGAGCACTTCGACGACCGCCTCGACGACTGGGAGCCGCAGGAGATCGAGGATCTCGCGAAGGGCATCGGACGGTTCAACCTGGCGCTGTCCGAGACGCTCTAGCCCTCAGGGACCCAGACCTTCTTGGCCAGCAGCAGCCCGTCGCCGACCGGCAGCAGCACCGGCACCAGGGCGTCGTCCTCGCGGACCACGCGGCTGAGCTCGCGGATCGCCGTGGTGTCGGCGTCGCGCTGGGCCGGGTCGGCCGCCCGGTCGTGCCAGAGCGCGTTGTCGAACGCGACGACGCCGCCGGGCCGGAGCAGGCGCAGGGCCTCCGCGAGGTACTCGGGGTACTCCTGCTTGTCGCCGTCGGCGAAGACCAGGTCGTAGTGCCCGTCGGTCAGGCGGGGCAGCACCTCGAGGGCCGCGCCGGGGATGAGGCGGGCGCGCTGCGGGGGGATGCCGGCCTCCGTGAAGGCCTCCTTCGCGAGCCTCTGGTGCTCGGCCTCGGTGTCGACGGAGGTCAGGACGCCGTCGGGCCGCATGCCGCGCAGCATCCACAGCCCGGAGACACCGGTGCCGGTGCCGATCTCGACGACCGCGCGCGCGTCGAGCACCGACGCCAGGAATCGCAGGGCGGCTCCGGCTCCGGAACCGATCGGCACGACGCCGACCTCGTCGGCACGGGCCCGTGCGTTCGCGAGGATCTCGTCCTCCCCGACGTACTCCTCGGCGTGGGTCCAGCTCGCGGCATTGGGTGGGGTGACGATGGCGGCCTCCTCGATGCGTTGCGGACTGGCCGACGGTGGTCGAGCCCAGTCGAGACCCTACCGCCGCGTGACGGCCCGGCAGGGGAACACCGGAGCCGCTCGGCCCGTTGTCCTGATGAGCCGTGATTGACGGGTCCGCCTCAGGGCGGTCTCAGCGGGCTCTCATCATCGGTTCCTAGCGTGGAGGTCAGACAAGTCGATGGTCCGGATCACCGACCTCAGCCGCAGGAACAAGGAGCGCCCGATGGCCAAGTCCCCCGAGCAGGTCACCCCCGAGGGTGACGCTGCGGGCGTGCCCTCCTGGGACCAGATCGTCGAGGACCACTCGGCACGCGTCTACCGCCTCGCCTACCGCCTGACCGGCAACGCCCACGATGCCGAGGACCTCACCCAGGAGGTCTTCGTCCGGGTGTTCCGGTCGCTGCACACCTACACGCCCGGCACCTTCGAGGGCTGGTTGCACCGCATCACGACCAACCTGTTCCTCGACTCGGCGCGCCGCAAGAGCCGGATCCGCTTCGACGCGCTGCCCGACGACGCCGACAACCGCCTGCCCAGCCCGGTCGCGACGCCCGACGCGGCGTACCTCAACCAGACCTTCGACGCCGACATCGAGGCGGCGCTGGCCTCCCTGTCGCCGGACTTTCGTGCCGCCGTCGTGCTCTGTGACGTCGAGGGGTTGTCCTACGAGGAGATCGCCGACGTGCTCGACCTCAAGATGGGCACGGTGCGCTCCCGCATCCACCGTGGCCGCGCGATGCTGCGCTCCGCGCTCGCGCACCGGGCGCCGACCGCCGGTCGGGTGCGGGTCGCGGGCCCGTTGCTCGCGGGACGGGCGAGGACGTGATCCTCAAGCTCCACGGACACATCGGGTCGACCGCCTCGGCGCTGGTCGACGGTCAGCTGTCCCCGGCCGAGGAGGAGCGGGCCTGGAAGCACGTGCTCGGCTGCCCCGGGTGTCGGCGACTCGTCGAGAAGGAGGGCTGGCTCAAGCAACGGCTCGCCGGGCTCGGCATGCCGCAGGTCACCACCCCGCCCTCGCTGATGGGTTCGCTGTACGACGTGGACGCGTGGGCCGTGGTCGACGAGATCGAGCGGCGCTCGAACCGCCGCCGCACCACGACCGCCCTGGTCGGGGCCGGCTCCGTGAGCTTCGCCGTGCTCGCCGTCATGGCGGTCACCTCGCCTCCGGCCGGCCTGGGCGAGGTCCCCGCCAACCGTGGTCCCGCGATGATCAACCGGACCGCCCCGTCCGCGGCCACGAGCGCCGGCACGGGCGCGACGGCGGACGTCGAGAACGCTGCTTTCGGGGGTAGGACAAGATAGTCGCGTGAGCGAACGCGACGACCAGGAGCCGCAGCGGCCCGACGGCCACTCCGAGCAGCCGAGCGCCTGGGACCCGCCGAACCCGGAGCAGGTCCAGCTGCCCGGACCGGAGCAGGCCTCCGGAGACGCAGCCGAGCAGCCGACGGAGCCGGCACCGGAGTCGTCGTCGTGGCCCGCACCAGAGGCTCCGGAAGAGGCCCCCGAGGCCACCCGCCCGTACCCGGGCACCTTCGGCCAGCCGGACCCGACCTGGCCGCAGCCCGAGGTGACGCCCGAGCCGGCCCAACCCGCCTTCGGGCTCGCGTCGCCCGTGCCCGTGCGGTCCGAGGCGACGCCCACGTCGCGGCTCCCCGGCTGGACCTGGCCCCTGGTCAGCGTCCTGGCACTCGTCCTCGGCATCGCCGGCGGAGCGGTCGGGGGCGCGCTGGTGGCCGGCGGCGACAGCAACGACAACGCTGGCGTGCTCCAGGTGCAGCGGCGTACCGCACCGCCGCTCGACGCCGACAACCGCAGCATCGCGGCGGTCTCGGCCACCGTGCTGCCCAGCACCGTCCAGATCATCGCCGAGTACAACGGCAAGGCGCAGGGCGCGACCGGTTCAGGGTTCGTCTTCGACAAGCAGGGCCACGTCATCACCAACAACCACGTGGTGGCCGAGGCCGCCGGCGACAACGGACCGATCGAGGTGATCGACCACGACGGCCGGCACATGACGGCGACCGTCGTGGGCCGCAGCGGCGTCTACGACATCGCCGTCCTCGAGGTGAAGGGCGCCGAGACCCTGCCGCCGGTGGCGATCGGGTCGGCCGACCAGATGCACGTCGGCGAGACGGTGGTGGCCTTCGGCTCGCCGCTCGGCCTCTCGGCGACGGTCACCAGCGGCATCGTCAGCGCGGTCAACCGGCCGGTCACGACCAGCGGTGACGGCGGCGACTCCTCCTACATCAACGCCGTGCAGACCGATGCGGCGATCAACCCGGGCAACTCCGGCGGCCCGCTGGTCAACCTGCAGGGGCAGGTCATCGGCGTGAACTCGGCGATCGCCTCCCTGGGCTCGTCGCCGACCAGCGACGAGGGCGGCAACATCGGCGTCGGCTTCGCCATCCCGATCGAGCAGGTCGAGGTCACCACCGACCAGATCCTGCGGACCGGTGAGGCGAAGTACCCCGTGATCGGTGCCAACGTCCAGGGCACGGCGAAGCAGGACGGCGCCCGCGTCGAGAGCATTTCCGGCGGCAGTCCCGCGAGCAAGTCCGACCTCAAGGTCGGCGACCTGATCGTGAAGGTCGACGGCAAGCCGGTCACCGGGTCGATCGACGTCGTCGTCGCCGTCCGCGCGCACCAGCCCGGCGAGAAGGTCACCCTCACGGTGCGGCGCGACGGCAAGGAGCGCGAGATCACGGTTGGCCTGGCCGCGAAGACCGGGTAGCGCCTACGTCGCCTCGAGGTCGTACGGCGGGCGCTCGTCGGGTCCGAGCAGGTCGCGCCGGACCGGCCGGTCGACCGGTGTGCCGGTCGGGTCGAGGTCGTCGTCCTCGAGCGCCTCGAGGATGTGCCGGCGGATGGCCACCCGGGGGTCGAGGTCGGTGAGCTTCAGGTCGGCGTACTCGGGGCCGAGCTCGTCACGAAGGTCCTGCTGCGCGGACTGGGCGAACCTCCGCAGCTGGCGCACCATCCGGCCGGCCTGGCGGGCGTACTCCGGCAGCCGGTCGGGGCCGAACACGACCACGGCGACCACGAGGATCACCGCCACCTCGGGCAGCCCGACTCCGAACATGAGCCGAGTCTAAGGACCGGTCAGAACTTCGCGGAGGGTGTGAGCCCCAGCTGCATCCCGGCGAGGCCGCGGCCCCGGCCGGCGAGGCGGTCGGCGATCGCGACGAGCGCGGTGGCCGACGGCGAGGTCGGGTCGGCGTCGACCACCGGCTTGCCGGCGTCGCCGCCCTCGCGGAGCGAGAGGTCGATCGGGATCTCGCCGAGCACGGGTACGTCGTACCCGAAGCGGGCGGTGAGCGTCGCCGCGACGCGGGCGCCGCCGCCGGCACCGAAGATCTCGAGGCGGTGCTCCTTGCCCTCGGCCGCGCAGTGCGGACAGGCCAGGTAGGACATGTTCTCCACGACGCCGACGACACGCTGGTGCATCATCGAGGCCATCGTGCCCGCTCGCTCGGCCACCTCGGCGGCAGCCTCCTGCGGTGTGGTCACGACGATCACCTCGGCGTTGGGGAGGTGCTGGCCGAGCGAGATCGCCACGTCCCCGGTGCCGGGCGGGAGGTCGAGGAGGAGTACGTCGAGGTCGCCCCAGTAGACGTCCGCGAGCATCTGGACCAGGGCCCGGTCGAGCATCGGCCCGCGCCAGGCGACGACCTGGTCACGGCGCGGCTTCAGCATGCCGATCGAGATCACGGAGACGCCGCTCGAGGTCGGCACCGGCATGATCAGGTCGTCGACCTGGGTCGGCCGGTTGTCCGCGACACCGAGCATGGCCGGCACCGAGTGGCCGTAGATGTCGGCGTCGACCACGCCGACCTTCTGGCCCTGGGCGGCAAGCGCGAGCGCGAGGTTGACGGTCACCGAGGACTTGCCGACGCCGCCCTTGCCGGAGGCGATCGCATAGACCTTCGTCAGCGAGCCGGGTTTGGCGAACGGGATCTCGCGCTGGGCCTGGCCGTCGCGGAGGACCTCCTGGAGGCCGGCGCGCTGCTCGGCGGTCATCACGCCGAGCTCGAGGTCGACCGCCGTCACGCCCGCGACCGTGGAGACGGCCGCGGTGACGTCGCGGTTGATGGTGTCCTTCAACGGGCAGCCGGCGACGGTGAGCAGCACCTTGACCGAGACCTTGCCCGTGTCGTCCACGTCGACCGACTCGACCATCCCGAGGTCGGTGATCGGACGCTTGATCTCGGGGTCGTTCACGGTCGCAAGGGCAGCGTGGACCTGCTCGAGGACGGGGGATGTCATGGTGGCGAGCCTACGCGTCGGACCCGCCTGACCGGTCGGGGTGTCCGGGCACTATGGCGCACCTCACTCCGTCGCGAGCTCGGTCTCCGCGTCGTCGGCGCGCTGGCGCTCCTCGAGCTCCTCGAGGAGGTCGCGCAGCTCC
>JAEKKP010000068.1 GCA_019510315.1 Propionibacteriales bacterium | reverse complement strand
GCACCGCGACCTGCGACCCGGCCCACCTGCGACCTGCCCGGCTGCTCCCACGACGGTCGCGACCCGCGCGACCACGGTGCCCGCCTGCTCGACGCACTGGTCGAGAGCTGCCGGCGACTTCAGACCGCCGAGCTGGTTCCCGAGCAGCACGGAGCGACGCCGCGGGTGACGGTCCTGATGGGCTACGACCAGCTGCGCAGCGGCCTCGGACCCGCTCTGACCGAGACCGGCGAGACGCTGTCCGGCACGGCCGTCCGCCGCCTCAGCTGCGACGCCGACCTGATCCCCGCAGTCCTCGGTGGCGCCGGAGAGATCCTCGACGTCGGCCGACTGCAGAGACTCGTGACCGCGGCGATCTGGAAGGCGCTGGTCGTCCGTGACCGACACTGCCGCTTCTCCGGCTGCCGCCGACCCCCACTGATGTGTCACGCCCACCACATCGAGCACTGGGTCGACGGCGGACCGACGTCACTCGACAACCTCATCCTGCTCTGCGGCCACCACCACCGCCTCATCCACCACGGTCCCTGGCAGATCCGCCAGCCGACACCCGGACAGTTCGAGTTCGACCCACCACCCGGCATCACGAGGATCCGCTTCGACCACGTCCGGCCGCCACCGCGGGAGTGACACACGCTCGGCTGTGCTGCCCAGGCACGCACAGGCGATCCACAGTCCGCTGCTGACGTGTCCCCAGCGTGGCACTCGAAGATCGAGTGGACCACCTGGAAGGGAGCAACCATGGCTGACCAGCCCACCACCCCGAGCGGCTCACGCTGGGAACCGACCGACGACGCCGGAACGGACGACGCCTCGACGGACGACGCGCCGGCGTACGACCCCGACGACGTGCTGCCGCCGCCTCCGCTGGCCGACGCGGCGGTCGACCCGGCGGTCGATCCGGAGGCCGCGCAGCGGCGCACCCAGCTGCGCGGTCGCGCGATCCTCGCCGGTGCCGCCACGGCTCTGACCCTCGGCGGCGGACTCACCGGCTTCGTGATCGGGCACAGCACGGCCGGCGACGGCAACGACGGCTTCCGGCCGGCCGGGTTCAGCGGACCTCCGGGGACCGGCCGGTTCGACGACCAGGGTCCGCAGGGTCAGCAAGGCCCGCCGAGCTTCCGCGGTCCCGGCGCCGGTTCGGACGACTCCGGCTCGGACGACGACGCGACATGACCGCGATGGCCACGGCGCCGTCCTCGCAGCGGCGGGCGGCGGCGATCCCCGTCACCCGGGCACGCGTCGACGCCGCGGTGCGGCTCGGCGCGGTCGCCGCTCTCTGGCTCGGGCTGCTGCTCGTCACCTACTGGTGGACGACCGGCGGCGGGATCCAGGACCTGTCCTCCTGGCAGGACGGACTCATGTCGACCGGTCGCCTGACAGGACTGCTGGCCTCGGACCTGCTGCTCGTGCAGGTCGTGCTGATGGCTCGGGTGCCGCTGCTCGAGCACGCGTTCGGCCAGGACCGGCTGGCCACGATCCACCGGCTGGTGGGACTGACCTCGTTCAACCTGATGGTCGCCCACGTCGTCCTGATCACGTGGGGGTACGCCGCCGGAAGCCTCGCTGCGACGCCGGGCACCCTGTGGAACCTGACCTGGGACTACCCCGGGATGCTCCTCGCGGTGGCCGGGACGCTCTGCCTCTTCCTCGTCGTCGGCACGAGCATCCGAGCGGTGCGCCGGCGGACCAGGTACGAGTCGTGGCACCTGATGCACCTCTACGCCTACCTCGGCGTCGGGCTCGCCCTGCCACACCAGCTGTGGACGGGCCAGGAGTTCCTGCGCTCGCCCGGCGCGACGGCGTACTGGTGGACGCTCTGGGCCGTGGCCGCCGGCGCCGTCCTCGTCTGGCGCGTCGGCCTCCCGCTGTGGCGCAACGCGCGGCACGACCTGCGCGTCACCTCGGTCGTCGCGGAGTCACCCGACGTCGTGAGTGTCTACGTGACCGGACGCAGGCTGGACCGGCTGCGCGTCGAGCCGGGCCAGTTCTTCCAGTGGCGCTTCCTGGGCCGAGCCGGCTGGACCCGCGCGAACCCGTACTCGATCTCCGCCGCGCCCGACGGCCACAGCCTGCGGATCACCGTGAAGGAGCTCGGCGACGGTAGCCGGTCCCTGCACGCTCTGCGGCCGGGGACCCGCGCTCTGGTCGAGGGTCCCTATGGACGTCTCAGCCCGAGATCACGCACTCGCCGAAGGATCGTCCTGATCGGCGCAGGTGTCGGCATCACGCCGTTGCGCTCACTCGCCGAAGGCCTGGCCTACGAGCCGGGCGAGGCGGTGCTGCTGCACCGGTACGCCGACCGGCCGCTGTTCCAGCGCGAGCTGGAGTCGCTCGCCCGAGAGCGCGGGCTGCGGGTCGTCGACCTCCCGGGACCGCGACGTGCCGCTCACTCGTGGCTCGGCTCGGGCGTCGACGGCGTCGACGACCTGACCGCGCTCCGGCACTGGGTGCCCGACCTCGCCGACCGCGACGTCTACGTCTGCGGACCGGGGGCGTGGGTCGAGAGCGTCCGCCGCACCACCGCTGCCGCCGGACTCCCGGACGAGCAGTTCCACGTCGAGACCTTCGGATGGTGACCTGATGCGACGCATCGTCATGTGGCTGCTCAGCACGGTGACCGTGGTGGTCCTGCTGTTCGGCTACCACACCTCGACCTCGGGGCCGACCTCGGCGGGCTCCGCCGTGATCAGCTCCGGCAGCAGCGGTGTCAGTGGCACCCTGAGCGGCACGAACAGCTCGAGCGGCACGAGCAGCTCGTCGAGCTCGACCACGACCGGTTCAACGTCGACGGCCAGCCCCCAGACCGTCACCGGCGACTCCGTGCAGACCCGCTGGGGGCCGGTCGAGGTGCAGGTCACCGTCGCCAACGGGACGATCACCGCGGTGAACGTGCCGGTCTACCCCTCGGGCAACGGCAAGGACGAGGAGATCAACGCCTACGCGCTGCCCCGCCTGATCCAGGAGACGCTGGACGCCCAGAGCGCCAAGGTCGACATGGTCAGCGGCGCGACCGTCACCAGCGACGGCTACCTCCAGTCCCTCCAGTCCGCTCTCGACAAGGCCGGGGTGTGACGACGATGACCGCGACCGGCCTGCTCCCCCGACCCACCCGGTACGTCGACCATGTGATGGGCATGCCGATCAGCCTCGCGCTGCGCGGCCGCCACACCCACGACCACCGGGCCCTCGAGGCCTGGTCGGAGGTGATGGCCGACCTCCGCGAGGTCGACCGGGTGTTCAGCACCTATCGCGAGGACTCGTTCGTCTCGCGGCTCGGCCGCGGCGAGATCACGGTCGCGGACTGCCCGCCGGAGGTCGTCGAGGTCCTGGGTCTGGGCCACCGCGCGCGGCTGGAGAGTGACGGCGCGTTCGACGTCCGCCGTCGCGGTCCGGACGGCCCGGTCACGCTCGACCCCAGCGGCGTCGTCAAGGGCTGGGCCGTCGAGCGCGCTTCGGCCTGGCTGCACGCGCTGCCCGAGACGGACTTCTGCCTGTCGGCCGGCGGCGACATGGTCTGCCACACCGACGACCCGGCGAGCCCGCCGTGGCGGGTCGGCATCGAGGACCCCGCCGACCCCGGCCGGCTGGTCGCCACGGTGCCGGTCCGGCAAGGAGCGGTGGCCACCTCGGGAAGCGCGCACCGCGGCGCCCACATCGTCGACGCCCGCACTGGCGCGGTTCCCGGCCGGGTCGCGTCCGTGACCGTCGTCGCCGACTCCCTCACCTGGGCCGACATCGACGCCACGGCCGCGTACGCGCTGGATCGCGAGGCTGCGGCGTGGCTGCGGTCGCGGCGCCGGACGGCGATCGTCGTCTGGGCCGACGGGTCAGTGGAGCTCACAGACGGAACGGCACCACGTCAGGCAAGCCGTCTGCGGTCGAGCGACAGCCTGAGCCACCGGTAGCCGAATCCGTCGAGCGGGATCTCGGTGCGGCCGCGGTCGTCGACGGAGAAGTCGGAGCCCTCGTGCAGCAGGTCCACCAGGTGGTGCGTGCTGTCACAGCCCTCGAGCGTGAGCGGCACCGTGCAGCTGCTCGCCGCGAGGTTGTGGAGCGCGACGAGTCGGCGTTCGTCGTGCGCGCACTCGTGCGCCAGCACGTTGCGGTGCGGTTGGTCGAGCACGTGGAACTGGGCCCAGCCGAGCTCGGGCGACTCCCGGTACCTCTTGATCAGCAACGTGATGAAGGAGAGCAGCGACTCTCGATCCTGACGCTGGTCCGCCACGTTGACGTGCTCCGGCCCGAAGGGCCCGTCGGGCAACGGGCGCCGCAGCCGGGACGGCCGGGCACGGGAGAACCCGCCGTTGCGCTCGGCCGTCCACTGCATCGGCGTACGGACCGCGAGGCGCCCTTCGACCTCGAGGTTCTCCCCCATGCCGATCTCCTCGCCGTAGAAGAGCACCGGAGTGCCGGGCAGCGAGAACAGCAGGCTGTAGACCATCCGGATCCGTCGCGGGTCGCCGTCGAGCATCGGCGGTAGGCGGCGACGGAGGCCGCGGCCGTAGAGCTGCATCGCCCGCTCGGGGCCGAACGCCGCGAAGACCTCGTCGCGCTCGCCGTCGCTCAGCTTGTCCAGCGTGAGCTCGTCGTGGTTGCGCACGAAGGTCGCCCACTGCGACTCCTCGGCCACCTTGGGCCGGCGCTTCACCGCGCGTGCCAGCGGCCGCGCGTCCTCGCGGGCGAGCGACAGGTAGAGGTTCTGCATGCCGATGAAGTCGAACTGCATCGTCAGCTCGTCGCCGTCGCTGCCGCCGAAGAACGCCTTCTGGTCCTTGTGCGGCAGGTTGCACTCGCCCAGCAGGATGCCGTCACCGGTGCGACGTCCGACGAACTCCCGCAGCTCGCGCAGGTAGGCGTGCGGGTCGTGGAAGCGCGCGAGCTCCTGGGCATCGACTCCCGTGGTCTCGACGATGAAGGGCACCGCGTCGACCCTGAACCCGGAGACGCCGAGCTCGAGCCAGAAGCCCATCGCCTTGACGATCTCGTCGCGCACCCGCTGGTCGGTGATGTTGAGATCCGGCTGGGATCGGTAGAACCGGTGGAAGTACCACGCACCCGCCTTCTCGTCGTACTGCCACAGGCTGTCCTCCTTGTCCGGGAAGACGACCTGCTTCGAGGTGTCCGGCGGCTTGTCCTCGCGCCAGACGTAGAAGTCCCGGTACGGCGAGGTCGGCGACGAGCGGGCCGAGCGGAACCAGGGATGCCGGTCCGACGTGTGGTTGACGACGAGGTCGACGATGACGCGCATGCCCCGATCGCGCGCGGTGCGGACGAGCTCCACGAAGTCACCGGCACTGCCGAGCCTCGGGTCGACGCCGTAGTAGTCGGTGACGTCATAGCCGTCGTCGCGGTCGGCCGTCGGGTAGAACGGCATCAGCCAGAGACAGGTCACGCCCAGCTCGTGCAGGTAGTCGATGCGCTCGGTGAGGCCGACGAAGTCGCCCATCCCGTCGTCGTTCCAGTCCATGAACGTCTGGACGTCGAGGCAGTAGACCACCGCGGTCTTCCACCACAGGTCGCTGGTGTCGGTGATGCGCACCGACGGCTCGTACCCCCAGGGAGCGGGCGCACTCCGCTGCTGTGGCCCACGGGGCGGGAGGGAATCGGGTCAATTGACAGCTGTGAGGCGCCTCACGACGAGGGGTGCGCTCGGTCACAGCCCTCGCCGGAACGGTGCTCCACCTCGCTGAAGGGCGCTGACACTCGGAGGAAGCCCTCGACGGCAGACAGAGCCGCGGGGCCACGTGCATCACGCCGAACCTCGCCGCGGGTGCACGTGGACGACGACAGAACGATGTTGTAGCGGCGAGGGCGGAGAAACCGAGCAGGACGCCGAGGCAGCTGCCGAGGCTTGGGGTGAACCACCGGACCGGTGGGGGCCAACCAAGGGGCCCAATCCGACAGGTCGACCTTCGCAGGCGTGCCGAGGAGAACTGTCATGTCCCCACGTATCAGTGGATTGCTTCGCCCTGCCCTGAACACCACCATGGCCGCGGGCCTCGCCGGCGCCGTCGTGCTCGGTGGCCACTTCAGTTCCGGGGCCACCTCGGGCGGCCCGTCGGGCGCTGCGTCGGGTCAGGAGAGCCGTCCGACGGCCGTTCAGATCACCCCGGCAGCAGCGGTGACGACCGCCACCCACCGTCACCACCGGCACCGCCACCACCACCACGGCTTCACCGGTGACTGGCGTGCGCGGGTGCTGCGGGTCGCCCAGGCCCAGACCGGCGACCGCTACGTGTACGGCGCGGCCGGCCCCAGCGCGTTCGACTGCTCGGGGCTCACGTCGTACGTGTACCGGATCGCGACCGGCAAGCGCCTCCCGCACAGCTCATCGGCGCAGCAGGGTTCGACCCGTCGGATCTCGGCCGCGTCGGCTCGCCCCGGCGACCTGGTGTTCTTCCACGACGGTGGCCACGTCTACCACGTGGCGATCTACGCGGGTCACCACACGATCATCCACGCGCCGTACCCGGGTCAGCGCGTGAAGCGCGAGCGGATCTGGACCTCGGCCGTGACCTACGGCCGCGTCGTCTGACACCACGACGAACACCCGCGAACGAACAGCCCGGGCCCACGATTACGGGGTCCGGGCTGTTTCGCGCCACGCGTACCGGGAGCAGAGGTGCGCACGGCTACACCCTTCGGTCATTCCCCGGACGCCCGGACGCCGATCGTCGTTCAGGTGGGCGCCCTAGCCTCGCGAGCTGACGCCGAGGACGGGACGACCGATGCGACCAGAGCCGGAACGCGCCACCGAGGTGCCCGTGCACTTCCTCATGTTCAGTGCGGATGCCCCGGACGGGGTGAGCCGTGCGGTGGTGACGCTGGCGAACCAGCTCTCGCTGACACGCCCCGTCGAGGTGATCTCGCTGTACCGCCGGCGCGGCGGGCCGGCCTACCCGTTCGCCGAACGCGTGCGGGTCACCTATCTCTTCGACCGCCCGCCGATGCCGCGTGGAGCTACCGCAGGCGACGTTCCCGCGACCGGCCTGGCCGGCCTTCTCGCCCGACGCCGGTCGCGGGTCGTCCTCGGCCGTGCGTTCCCCAACATGTCCCTTCTCACCGATGTCGCGTTGTACCGCAAGCTGCGCACGATCCGCACCGGGGTGATCGTCTCGACACGGCCGTCGTTGCACCTGGTCGCAGCACGGCTGGCTCGGCCGGGAGTGGTCACGGTCGGCCAGGACCACCTGAACTTCGAGTCGCGCATGGCGGAGCCCGGCAGCATGACGCTCATCGAGGAGGCCTGCCGTCGCGGTCTCGACGCCTTCGTGACACTGACCTCCGCGGACGCCGACGACTACCGGCGCGCCCTGGCCGGATCTGGCACACGGGTCACGACCATCCCCAACGCCTTGTCGTGGCCGGTCAGCCAGCCGCGCGCACACGACCAACGCGTGGTCGTCGCCGCCGGGAGGCTGGTGCCCCGGAAAGGCATGGGCCGCCTGGTGCGGGCGTTCGCTCCGGTGGCCCACCGACACCCCGACTGGGAGCTGAGGATCTACGGCGCCGGCCGGCTCGAGGCGGATCTCAGTGATCAGATCGAACGGTTGGGGCTGACCGGCCGGGTGCGCCTGATGGGGCACACCCACGATCTTCCCGCTGCCTTCGACGGTGCTTCGGTCTTCGCCTGCGGGTCCCGCGCCGAGGGCTTCCCGATGGTGATGCTCGAGGCGTTGAGCAAGGGCTTGCCGCTGGTGAGCTTCGACTGCCCGCGCGGGCCGAGCGACATCGTCCGCGACGGCATCAACGGTCTGCTGGTCCCGAACGGTGACATCGACGGCCTGGCGCGGGCCCTGGAGTCGGTCGTGAGCGACGAGGAGCTGCGCCACCGGCTCGGCGCGCAGGCCCTCGTCGACGCGGCGGCGTACCGCCCTGAGGGGATCGCGGCGTCCTGGGAGCGACTGTTCGACGACCTGTGCGGCGCGATCGGCGCGACCACCAAGCGACCGATGAGACCCACGGAAGGAAGCAGAACGGCGACCCCCGTGCCGAGCACGTGAGCCGCCGATGCGCGGTGGAGCTGGCGGGAATCGAACCCGCGTCCTCGAGCGCCGAACCAGGTCTTCTCCGGGTGCAGTCCGTGAGGTCGCTTTTCTCGGCCCCGGCGCTGGCACGGACACGTGCGCCGACGGGCTCAGTCAGGAAAGAGTCCCGATCAACCCTCCCGACGGGAGTCGATCAGCAAGCCTCCTAGATGACGCCAGGATCCGGGACGGAGGCAGATGCCCGGTCTGACGCTTCGATCACTGCTCAGGCAGCGAGAGCGAAGGAACTGCGCTTAGCGTTGGCAGTTGTGTTTTCCAGCGGACTTTTACGAGATGACGCTGGCTTCTCGACCCGCTTCTCCTGGGACTAGCGTCCCCAGTCGAAACCAATCAGCCCCTCTTGAGTTGTGTCGCTACCACTGTACGGGTCAACGCTCCCGCGACCACATGCATTCCGGCGCAGGGGGTTTCGACAGGCTCAACCACCGGGGGTGGGCGCCTCGCCGAACAGCGCGACTGCGTTGTGCCAGCAGACCTTGCGCAGCCAGTCCTCGTCGAGGGCAGGGTGGCGGTCCTGCAACCGCTCGAGGCACTCGAGCTGGTGGGCGTAGGGATGCGGGATCGTCGGGAAGTCGCTGCCGAGCAGGACCTTGTCGCCGAGTGCGGCCAGCCGTGGGAGCAGCTCTGCGGGGTACGTCCCGGCCCCGTCGAAGAAGTCGGTGAACACCATCGTCGTGTCGAGCCGCGTGTCGTCGTACTGCTCGGCCAGCGCGAGGAACTCGGCGTACTCGACCGCCCCCATGTGGGCGACGACGACCCTCAGCCGCGGATGGCTGCGCAGCAGGCGGCGCAGGTGGCGGGGTCCGGTGAACTCGTTGCCGATCGGTCCGGAGCCGACGTGGACGACGACCGGCGTGCCCGCAGCCTCGATCACGTCCCAGGCCGGCTCGAGGAGTGGGTCGTCGAGCCGGAACTCACCGACCTGAGCGTGCAGCTTGAAGACCTCGACGCCGTCGTCGACCAGCGCCTGCACCTGCTCGCCGACGCCGGGCTCGGGGTAGAACGTGGCCGAGTGCAGGCACTCGGGGACCTTGATGGAGAAGTCGGTCGCCCAGGAGTTGAGGTACGCCGCGACCCCCGGTTTGTGCGCGTAGGGCAGCGCCGAGAACCGGCGTACGCCGAGCGCACGCAGCTGCTCGACGCGCTCCTCGTGGCTGCCGCGGTAGCGGATCGGCCACGGTCGCCCGATCTTCGGACCGGCCTCGTCGAAGTGCCGCCACACGGCTGCCTGGATGTTCGGCGGCAGGAAGTGCACGTGCACGTCGAAGAGTCCAGGCAGACCGAGGGAGTGCCACCAGGCGGGCACGTCCTCGTCGATCACTCCTGGCCCTTGAGCCGGCGACCGATCGCCTGCTGCTTCTCCCGGTCGTCCTGCCGCTCACGCAGCGTCTGGCGCTTGTCCCACGACTTCTTGCCCTTGGCGAGCGCGATCTCGACCTTGGCGCGGCCGTCCTTGAAGTACAGGGACAGCGGGACGATCGTGTAGCCCTTCTCGCTGGTCTTGCGCTCGATCTTGTCGATCTCGGCGCGGTTGAGCAGCAGCTTGCGCTTGCGCCGGGCGGCGTGGTTGGTCCAGGTGCCCTGGGCGTACTCCGGGATGTGCACGGAGTGCAGCCAAGCCTCGCCGCCCTCGATGTCGACGAAGCCGTCGACCAGGGACGCCCGACCGGCACGCAACGACTTCACCTCGGTACCGACGAGGACCAGTCCGGCCTCGAAGGTGTCTTCCAGGTGGTAGTCGTGACGCGCCTTGCGGTTCTGCGCAACCAGCTTGCGCCCGGTCTCCTTGGGCATGGCCGCATCCTCTCAGGGCGCGCAACTCACCCGGTGGTTGAGCCTGTCGAAACCCCGGTGGTCGACTCTGCCAAGACGCTCAGAGGTACCCGGCCGGATCCACCGCGACGCCGTCGAGCATCACCGTGAAGTGCAGGTGGCACCCGGTCGACCAGCCCGTGGTGCCGGCGTACGCGACGACGTCGCCGCGCGCGACCTGGTCGCCGGTGTGCGCCTTGTAGGCGCTGATGTGGTTGTAGATCAGCGTCATCGTCTTGCCGTTGACGTTGCCCACGTCGAGGAAGAGCCGGTTGCCCCAGACGCTGGAGTAGTACTCCGAGATCACGGTGCCGCCGGCGCCGGCGTGCATCGGGGTGCCGCACGGCGCCGAGAAGTCGATGCCGTCGTGGAGGCCCCAGTAGCCGTAGATCGGGTGCTTGCGCCAGCCGTACGGCGAGGTGACGACACCGGGCACCGGGCGGTAGAGGAAGCCGCCCGTGTCGCCGGAGAAGCCGGCGCCGTGGTGCTGCTTGGCCCGGGCGAGGATCATCTTCTTGATCCGCGCCTCCTCCTTCTTCAGCTGCTGCAGCTTGCGGACGTCGTGGGCGCGGATCTGGCGCGCCTGGGCCGCGGCCTGGGCCCGCTGCGAGACCAGCCCGGCCACCTCCGCCTGGTTGGCAGCGGCCTGCTGCTCGAGTGCCTGACGTTGCACGAGGTTCGCGGCGGCGGCCTTGCGCTGCTCCGCCACGGCAGCCTTCATCGTGGCGATCTTCTTCTTCTGCGTGCGCAGCATCGCCTCGTTGGCCTTGAGCTGGTCGTACATCCCGGACTCGCGGTCCATCAGGCTGTCGACGGTGCCGAGCTGGCTGGCCAGCTCGTCGGGATCCTTCGCGGTGAGCACCATCGACAGGCCGAGCAGCCGCGGGTCGCCGTACTGGTAGTTCGACGCGACCAGCCGGCTGATGTCCGCACGCTGCTGCACGACCTTGGCGGTGCCGGCGACGAGCTCGGCCTGCGCCTGGTCGAGCTGCTGCACCGCCTCCGCGAGCTTGGCCTGCATCTGGGCGTCGAGCACCTGAGCCGCCGTGAGCTCGCCCTGGGTGGCGGCGAGCCGCGTCTGGGCGTCGACGAGCTTGGCCTTCGCGGCGGTGAGCTGCCGCGTCGCGGCCGTCAGTGCCTTGCTGGACTCGTCGAGGTCGCCCATCGCGCTCTGGACGCCCTGGTGGACCTTGTGCTTCTTGTCGTGGAGGTTGTCAGCGTGGGCGAGCGGCGAGACCGCCGGCCCGGCGACGGCGAGCGTGGAGAGGACAGCCAACGTCCGGAAGACGCGGCGACCTGTGTTGCGAGGGGAAGGACGTTCCACCGGTCAGCCTGTTCAAATTGGGGAAGAAGTGAACAGAGTGACCGTAACGGACCGAACTCACACTTTGAGGTATTTGCGGGTCATCACGAGTGTCGGGACCAGAGTGATCAGCACGCCGACCACCGCGATGCCGCCTGCGGCCACCGCCGCGTCGTGCCAGTCGACCCACTCCACGATCTGCGACTGACTTCGCAGCTTGCCGTAGACGATCAGGTACATCACGGCCCCGAGCGCACCTGTCGCCGCCACCACGCCGACGAGCGCGGCCACCAGCGTCTCCATCAGGAACGGCAGCGAGATGTAGAGGTTCGAGGCCCCCACCAGCCGCATGATGCCGATCTCCTTGCGCCGGGCGAAGGCGGCCAGCCGGATCGTGTTGCCGACCTGCATGATCGCGGCGACCAGCAGGAACGCGGCGATGCCGATCGCCCCCCACTTCATCCGGTTGATGACGAAGTAGATGGGGTCGAGCACGTCGCGCAGGTCGCGCACGGAGTCGACGCCGTCCATCCCGACCAGCGCAGACTCGACGCCGCGGTACTTGTTCGGGTCCTTCAGCGTGATCCGGTAGGACTCACGCATGTCCTCGGGCGTGACGGTGGAGAAGATCTCCTGCTCGGTCTTGTCCTTGGAGATGTAGACCCGCTTCCAGGTCTCGAACGCCTGCTCCTTGGTCTCCAGCTTGTACGACGCGACCTCGGGGTGGGTGTCGAGCACCTGCTTGATCGCCGTCTTCTGGGCGTCGTTGACCTCGCCCGAGGTGCAGTGCGGCGACCGGGAGTTCTGGTTGCACATGTACGCCGTGATCTCGAGCTTGCTGCCCCAGTACTTCTCGGCCTTCTGGGCCTGGGCGTTGAGCAGCAGGCCCATGCCCACCAGGGTCAGCGAGACGAAGATGGTCACGACCAGTGCGATCGTCATCGAGACGTTGCGCTTCAGGCCGGTGCCCGTCTCGGAGAAGATGTACCTCAGCTGCATCTCGTCGCCCTCAGTTCTGGAAGCCGTAGACGCCGCGGGACTGGTCCCGGACGACATGGCCGTCGTCGAGCTCGATCACGCGCTTGCGCATCTGGTCGACGATGCCGGCGTCGTGCGTGGCCATCACGACCGTCGTACCGGTCCGGTTGATCCGGTCGAGCAGCTTCATGATCCCGACGCTCGTGTTGGGGTCCAGGTTGCCGGTCGGCTCGTCGGCGATGAGGATCTGCGGCCGGTTGACGAACGCCCGCGCGATCGCGACCCGCTGCTGCTCACCACCGGAGAGCTCGTCGGGCATCCGCTCGCCCTTGCCCTCCAGCCCCACCAGCTCGAGGGTCTCCGGGACCACCTTGACGATGTGGGACTTCGGCTTGCCGATCACCTGGAGGGCGAACGCGACGTTCTCGGAAACCGTCTTGTTGGGCAGCAGCCGGAAGTCCTGGAAGACCGTGCCGATCTTGCGGCGCAGGGCCGGCACCTTCCAGCTGGCGAGCCGGTTGATCTCCTTGCCGGCGACGTACACGCGGCCCTTGTTGGGCCGCGCCTCGCGCAGCACCAGGCGCAGGAAGGTCGACTTGCCGGAGCCGGACGCGCCGACGAGGAAGACGAACTCGCCCTTCTCGACGTCGACGCTCACGTCGGACAGGGCGGCCCGACTCTGGCCGGGATAGGTCGTGGAGACGCTCTCGAATCTGATCACAGGTTTGTTGGGTGGGCCGGTGTCGGGGACAGGACTCGGGTTCCTTCTCGGATCCTGGGGGCACGCCTGGGGCGTCCGGCCGCCCACCGAGTGTAGGCGAGCATCCTGAGTGTCTCCGGTACGCCGTCCGGCACGGTGTTTCGCCGGTCGTCTACGGTTCGGCCATGGTGGGTCGGCCGCTCCTCCTCGTCGCCGCGCTGCTGGTCGCGCCCCTGCTGGCCGGGTGCAGCGGGTCGGACGACGCGACCCCGCGGCCGACGGCCTCACCCACCCCGATCGGGAAGCTGGACGCGGCCTCGGTGCGGCTGGTCCGCGCGGGGTTCTGCGACCGCGTGCCCGCCTCGGCGGTCAGCGCGGCGCTCGGCGGCAAGGCGACGGCCGACGACAGCTGGGGCAACGGCGACCCCGTGCCGGCCTCGGCGGGCGGCAACGGTGAGGTCGGCCACGAGATCGGCTGCTCCTGGACCGCTGCGGACGGCACCGCGGCCCGCGCCTGGGTCTTCGCCCGGCCCGTGACAGCAGCCTTCGCCACCACGTTGGTGGTCCAGGCCGAGAAGCAGGCGGGCTGCACGATCGAGAAGTCACCGACCTTCGGCAACCCGGCCGTCCTCCAGACCTGCACCGCGGCACCGCCGAACGGCGTCGGCCGGGTCCGCCGCGCGGGCCTCTTCACCGACACCTGG
>JAEKKP010000022.1 GCA_019510315.1 Propionibacteriales bacterium | reverse complement strand
GCGGTCTTGAGGCCGGAGAACGAGAAGTCGAAGCGGTGCCGCTCGAGGT
This sequence comes from Propionibacteriales bacterium, assembly GCA_019510315.1. Taxonomy (GTDB): domain Bacteria; phylum Actinomycetota; class Actinomycetes; order Propionibacteriales; family Nocardioidaceae; genus Marmoricola. The sequence continues at coordinate 3,836 of JAEKKP010000022.1, read as the reverse complement.
CCCGGCGCGAGGTCAGACCGCGCGGGAAGTCGATCGAGACCGATGAGCCGTCGCGGGCGACACGGTCGATGTGCGGCCCCCCGGGGAACGGCAGGCCCAGCAGCCGGGCGACCTTGTCGAACGCCTCGCCGGCGGCGTCGTCGATCGTCGAGCCGAGCGGCGTCACCGACGAGGTCACGTCGTCGACCCGGAGCAGGGACGAGTGGCCGCCCGAGACCAGCAGCGCGAGGCAGGGGTCCGGGAGCGCGCCGTGCTCGAGCTGGTCGACCGCCACATGGGCGGCGAGGTGGTTGACGCCGTACAACGGCTTGCCGAGCGACAGGGCGAGCGCCTTGGCCGAGGCCACTCCGACCAGCAGCGCCCCGGCCAGGCCGGGCCCGGCGGTCACGGCGATCGCGTCGACGTCGTGCAACGCCACGCCGGCGGTGTCGCAGGCCCGCTGGAGGGTCGGCACCATCGCCTCGAGGTGTGCCCGCGACGCGACCTCGGGTACGACGCCCCCGAAGCGGGCGTGCTCCTCCACCGACGACGCGACGGCGTCGGCCAGCAGCGTGTGGCCCCGGACGATGCCGACCCCGGTCTCGTCGCACGAGGTCTCGATGCCGAGGACGAGGGGTTCGCTCACCGGGCCATTCTGCCCGGCGGCCGGACGGCGCTCCGAGGGTGCTTCCCTCGTCCGCGACCTGACGTAGCGTCGAGAGCCAGGGCTACGACATCATCGCCAACTTCGGCGACCAGTTCTTCGACCTGATCGGCGGGTACGCCGACCGGGCCGTGAAGCTGCCGAACCCGACGTACTACCTCCCCTGACGGCGAGGGCTGGCGCGGCTCTCAGAGCTCATCGGACCTCCTCGCTCGAGCTGCGGGCGGGCCCGCTGTCAGCTGCGTATGCGCGCGCAGCCCACCGCTGTGACCACTGCCCGAGTGGACGAAGCAACTCCATGAGCTCGCGGCCGTCGGCGGTGAGGCGATAGCCCCCGTCCCCCCGCTCGACGATCCCGGCCACCGTGAGGTCGCGCAGCCGGTCGCGCAACACGCTCGACGACACGTCGTCGCAGCGGTGCGCAAGGTCGCGGAACGTGGCGTCACCCTCGCGGAGTTCCCAGACGATGCGCAGCGCCCACCGGCGCCCGACGAGGTCGAACAGCGCCATGATCGGACGTCCGGTGGTCGAGCCGCGTACCGGGCGACCGGGGATCGGGGTGCTGGCCATGCGAGAAGTATTGCTTCTGAAAGCGAAGCATGCCACTCTCGAGTCATGCCTCTGATTCCGAAGCATCCGAGGATTGTTCCGACGGCACCGCCGTTCGACGACGACACTCGCGCGGCGCTCGACATCCTCGGGCCGCCGATCGCGCTGTTCGGTGTGTTCGCCCGCCGTCCCGACCGCGCGCACGCGATCGCAGCCTGGGGGCGCTACTACCTGTCTCGGCGCTGCGCGCTGTCGCTACGGCACCGCGAGGTGGCGATCGACCGCACGACCGCACTCTGCGGCGCGGGATACGAGTGGGGCATCCACATCGCTGTCTACGCCCGAAAGGCCGGCCTGACCGACGAGCAGGTCGCCTCACTGGCCACCGGGGACCCAGCAGACGCCTGCTGGACCGACCCTGCAGACCGTGCCGTCCTCGCGACCGTCGACGCTCTGCACCAGCGCGCCGACCTCGACGACGCCGAGTGGCAGACACTGCTGGACGCGGTGGGCGAGGACGCCGCAGTCGACCTGCTTCTGCTCTGCGGCTGGTACCACGCGATCTCTTTCGCCGTGAATGCGCTGCGGCTGCCAGCCGAGCCGGGCACACCCGCCCTGCCGGGCAGGTCGCGATGATCACCGCGCGAAGCGGGACCGTGTTCGGGCCAGCTCTGTGACGCCACCTACGACGTGCGCACCCCTCGCAGTAGATCTCGGGGAGCTGACATGAACCGCCTGACTGTCGAGTACGCCGTCCCCAACGACCCGAGAGATTCGACAACCGCCAGAGGAGGCAACTGCCGATGTACCGACTGACCGTGGTCTATGACGAGCCTGCCGACAAGGAGGCCTTCGACCGCCGCTACACCGACGAGCACGTCCCCCTCGTCAAGGCCTCGCCCGGACTGGTCAGCTTCCAGCTCAGTCACCCGCAGGGTGGCACGCCCTACCTCGTCGCCGAGCTGTTCTGGCACAGTGAGGACGCCTTCAAGGCTTGGGCCGCAACGCCCGAGAGGGCCGAGGTCCGCAACCACGCGGAGGGCTGCGGCACGACGTTCACGACCTACACCGGCGACGTCGCCGCAGTCTGACCCGACCGCGCTGGTCCGTTCTCGGACCAAGGGACGCGCCGATCACGCCGTGGCGTGCGGCCGCGGCGGTCAGCCGCAGCCCTTCACGAGCGGGAGGCGCAGGACCACGGCGGTGGTGCCGTCGCGGTAGTAGCGGGGTCGCCGGTCGATCTCGACGAGCCCGCGGTGTGCGTAGAAGGACAGCGCGGCGGCGTTGTCCTCACGGACCTCGAGGAGGAGCCGGTTCGCGCCGGTCCCGGGGGCCTCGGCGACGACCTCGTCGAGGAGGGCACTCGCCACACCGGTACGCCGCAGCGCCGGCACCACGCCGATCCGCTGGAGCTCGGCGATGTCGCCGGCGAACGACGCGACCGCATAGCCGACGACGACGCCGTCCACGTCGGCGACGAGGTAGCGCACCGTCGGCAGGCCGCCCTCGACCCCGTCGCGGACGAGCCAAGCGCTCCAGGCGTCCTCCCCCTGGCAGGTCCGCTCGAGCGCGGTGATCGCGTCGGCGTCAGCGGGGACGGCGCGCCGGATCACGAGACCCGCTTCGGTCGGCCGGGCTCCATCGTGTCGGGCCGGCGCAGGTAGAGCGGCTCGGGATCGAGGAGTGGGAAGCGCTCACGCACCACCACGTCGCACAGCACGCTCGCACTCGGGTGCTCGGGACCCGCAGCGTGCGGAAAGGCCTCGGGGTAGAGCACCGCTCCCCTGCCGACGACGAGTCCCTCGGTCGCCACGTCCGCCGGCCTGACCACCTCGGGCCCCGACATCCGCTCGCCCTCGGCGTACGACGCGACGTAGACCTCCTTGCGCCGGGCGTCGGTCGCGACGAGGAAGTCGTCGAGCCCGGCGTCGGCGGCCTCGGCGGCGATCACGTCCAGCGAGCACACGCCGTACACCGGGATGTCGAGCGCGAGCGCCATCGTGCGCGCTGTCACCAGGCCGACGCGGAGGCCGGTGAAAGGACCCGGCCCGACGCCGACCGCGACGGCGGTGATGTCCTGGCTGATCGCACCGGCTCGGGCAAGCACCTCCGCGATGCCGGGAGCGAGCATCTCGCCGTGGCGCATCGACTCGCTCGCGGAGTACTCCGCCACCACGGCGTTGCCGTCGTGCAGGGCGACCGTGACCTGCGGGGTGGCGGTGTCGAAGGCGAGCAGCACGGAGCCGAGATTACGCGAGGGACTGGCGGAGGCCGCTGTCGAGCCAGCGGGCGCCGACGGGCGTGATCGTCAGCGTGCGGACGTCGTCGTCCGCGCGCTCCAGCCGCACCTCGAGCCGGTCGCTGCTCAGCGCCTCGGCCAGCCCAGACCCCCACTCGACGACGGTCACGGCCTCGTCGAGGTCGGTGTCCAGGTCGAGGTCGTCGAGCTCGGCGGCGTCCCCGAGCCGGTAGGCGTCGACGTGCACCAGCTCGGGACCACCGCGAAGCGAGGGATGCACCCGTGCGATCACGAAGGTCGGCGACGTCACCGGTCCGCGCACGCCGAGCCCGTCACCCAGTCCCTGGGTGAACGTCGTCTTCCCGGCACCGAGGTCGCCGGTGAGGATCAGCAGGTCGGCGGCGC
>JAEKKP010000067.1 GCA_019510315.1 Propionibacteriales bacterium | reverse complement strand
TCCTCCTCACCGAGGAGGCTGCACGCCAGGGCGTGGACGTCGCCGTGCAGTCGGCCGACATGATCCGCCGCGGCATGCGACTGATCGTCATGGACGTCGACTCCACCCTGATCCAGGGCGAGGTGATCGAGATGCTCGCGGCACATGCGGGCTGCGAGGCCGAGGTCGCCCGCGTCACCGAGCAGGCCATGCGCGGCGAGCTCGACTTCGCCGACAGCCTGCGCGAGCGGGTCGCGCTGCTGGCCGGGCTGGACGCGGACTGCCTGGACCGGGTGTACGAGGACCTCGTTCTCGCCCCCGGCGCACGCACCACGGTGCGCACCCTCAAGCGGCTGGGGTACCGGTTCGCGATCGTGTCCGGCGGGTTCAGCCAGATCACCGACCGGCTCGCACGCGACCTCGGCATCGACTTCTCCGCCGCCAACGAGCTCGAGGTCGTCGACGGCAAGCTCACCGGCCGGCTGGTCGGTGAGATCGTCGACCGAGCCGGCAAGGCGGCGGCCCTGCGCCGGTTCGCCGCGGAGGCCGGCGTACCGGAGGCCGCGACGATCGCGATCGGTGACGGCGCGAACGATCTCGACATGCTGAGCGTCGCCGGTCTCGGCATCGCCTTCAACGCCAAGCCGGTGGTCCAGCAGGCCGCCCACACGGCCGTGAACGTGCCCTACCTGGACACGGTGATGTACCTGCTCGGGATCAGCCGCGAGGAGATCGAGGCCGCCGACGCCGCGGTCGGCATCGTGACGCCTGCACCGCCTTTGGACTGAGTCTGCACGCAAACTCACCAGGTCTCGACTGATCGCTCGCTGGCGCTCGCTGCTCGACCAGCAGTGACGCCGGCAGCTTGCTTGATCATCCGCGGCCGACGTGGAACGCCGCGATCCGCGCGCAGGCGACATCGAGGTCACGCCACTCGCCCGGGACCTCGAGGACGGCGACCGCGCTGGTCGGGAAGTCAGCGCTGACGGCGGCGAAGGCGTCAGGGTCGGCACCGCCGTCGTCGAGCAGGTGGACGAGCTGGGCCATCGTCGGGTTGTGGCCGACGACCATCACCGTGACCGCATCCGCCGGCGCCGTGCGCAGCACCTCGATGGCGCCGTCGGGGCCGGCCGCGTAGAGACCGGCCTCCAGGGCAGGCACCACGTCGAGATCGGCGGCGGCGCTGAACGCCGACCAGGTCTCGTGGGCGCGCACGGCGCTGGAGACGAAGACGTGCTCGGGCACCACGCCGGCCGACCGGGCCCACTCCCCTGCCTCGCTGGCGTCCCTCACGCCCCGGGCGGTCAGGCGCCGCTCGTGGTCCGAGGCGGCTGCCGCCTCGGCCTTGGCATGACGCATCACGACAAGCCTGTGCACGTGCTCCCTCACACCGGCCACTCTGGCAGGGCAATAGGGTGCTTGTCATGGCACTCGAGGAGACTGGGTCCGACGAGGCCGGGGAGCTCTTCGTCATCGGTGGCGCGGAGGACAAGCTCGGCAGGCGCACCGTGCTCCGCGAGTTCGTCGAGAGCGCCGGTGGCGAGGACGCGCGCATCGCGGTGATCCCGACCGCCTCCTCGCTCGGCCCGGAGATCATCGACGTCTACCGGGCCGTCTTCACCAAGCTGGGCGCGGCCGACGTGGTCGGCGTACGACCCGAGACGCGTGAGCAGGCTGCCGACCCGGCGTACGTCGATCGCCTGGACGACGTGACCGGCGTCTTCATGACCGGCGGCAACCAGCTCAAGCTGTCGTCCGTCGTCGCCGGGACCGCGTTCGGGTCGGCGATCATCGCGGCCCACCGCCGCGGCGTGACGGTCGGTGGGACGTCAGCCGGAGCCAGCATCCAGTCCTCGCACATGGTCGCCTTCGGTGCCGGTGGCGCGACCCCGAAGCAGCGGATGACGCAGGTCGCCGCCGGCCTCGGACTCTTCGAGAACTGCGTCATCGACCAGCACTTCGAGCAGCGCAACCGCTACGGCCGCTTGCTCATGATCGTCGCCCAGAACCCTCAGCTGCTCGGCCTCGGAGTCGACGAGGACACCGCGGCCGTCGTACGCCGCACCGCCGACTCGACCACCCTGCGGGTCGTCGGCCGGGGCGCCGTGACCATCCTCGACCCGGCCGACCTGGTCACCAACGCCTACGAGGCCAAGCGCAGCCAGCCGATCCTCGCCTCCGGCGTGAAGCTGCACGTGCTGCCCGCCGGAGCGGCCTTCGACCTCGAGCGGCGCCTCCTGCTGACCCTGCCGTCGCCGGCCGAGGACGGCCACGCCGACGAGCTCGCCCTTGCCAATGCCGACCTCCGGCGACTCACCCGCGACATCGCCGCCGAGGACAAGTCGCCCGCGGTCTTCCGCCGCCGGCTCGCCCGCCGCCAGAAGGGAACCACCCGATGACCGACGCCGGTCGCCCGTCGCCCGACCTCTCCATCGTCGAGACCCGCGTGTACCGCGGCGCGAACATGTGGTCCTACGAGAAGGCGATCCACCTGGTCGTCGACCTGGGCGTGCTCGAGGACTTCCCGACCAACACGATCCCCGGCTTCACGGACAACCTGCTCGCCGTGCTGCCAGGGCTCCGCGAGCACTCCTGCTCGCGCGGGCGGCGCGGCGGCTTCGTCGAGCGGCTCAACGAGGGCACCTGGCTCGGCCACGTGACCGAGCACGTCGCACTGGCGCTGCAGCAGGTCGTCGGCCACGACATCCGTCGCGGGAAGACCCGCCAGGTCAAGGGTGAGCACGGTCGCTACAACGTCGTGTTCGGGTACGTCGACGAGCAGGTCGGCCTGAGCGCCGCCCGGCTCGCCGTACGCCTGGTCAACCACCTGGTCGAGGCCGACCCGGAGTTCGACTTCGACGACGAGCTGGAGGCGTTCATCCTCCGGGCGGAGCGGACCGCCTTCGGACCGTCCACCCAGGCGATCATCGACGAGGCGGTGTCGCGCGACATCCCGTGGCTGCGTCTCAACCAGTACTCCCTCGTCCAGCTCGGCCAGGGAGTGCACGCCAAGCGGATCCGGGCGACGATGACGTCCGCCACGTCGGCGATCGCGGTCGACGTGGCCTCCGACAAGGACCTGACCACGCGCCTGCTCGGCGCGGCCGGCCTCCCGGTGCCGAGGCAGGAGTCCGTGCGCAACGCCGACCAGGCGGCCCGCGCCGCCGAGCGGATCGGCTTTCCGGTCGTGGTGAAGCCACTCGACGGCAACCACGGTCGCGGTGTCTGCCTCGACCTCGGTGACGCCGACGCGGTCCGCGCCGCGTTCCCGATCGCCGCCGACCAGTCGCGCCGTGGTGTGGTGGTCGTGGAGAGCTTCGTCGTCGGCAAGGACTACCGCTGCCTGATCATCGACGGGCGGATGGCCGCCATCGCCGAGCGCGTGCCGGCATCGGTCACCGGCGACGGGCGCAGCACCGTCCAGCAGCTCGTCGACCTCACCAACGCCGACCCGCGGCGCGGTGTCGGACACGAGAAGGTGCTGACCCGCATCAAGGTCGACGACGCGGCGCTCGAGGTCCTGGCCGGGCAGGGCCACACGCTCGAGTCGGTGCCCGCCGAGGGAGAGACGGTCAAGCTCGCGCTGACCGGCAACATGTCGACCGGCGGCATCTCGATCGACCGCACCTTCGAGGCTCACCCGGAGAACGTCGAGATCGCCGAGGAGGCTGCCCGGATGATCGGGCTGGACATCGCCGGCATCGACTTCATCTGCCCCGACATCACCGAACCGGTGCGCGAGACCGGTGGCGCGATCTGCGAGGTCAACGCTGCGCCCGGCTTCCGGATGCACACCCACCCGACCATCGGCGAGCCCCAGTTCATCGCCAAGCCGGTCGTCGACATGCTCTTCCCACCGGGTGCGACCGCCCGGATCCCGATCGTCGCGGTGACCGGCACCAACGGCAAGACGACGACCGCCCGGATGATCAGCCACATCTTCAAGGGCATGGGCCGCAAGGTCGGGATGACCTCGACCGACGGCGTGATCATCGACGAGCGGCTGCTGATCCGCGCCGACGCCTCCGGCCCGCGATCGGCGCGGATGGTCCTGCAGAACCCGCGGGTCGACTTCGCCGTGTTCGAGGTCGCCCGCGGAGGCATCCTCCGTGAGGGCCTCGGCTACGAGCGCAACGACGTGGCGGTGGTCCTCAACGTGCAGCCCGACCACCTCGGCCTGCGTGGCATCGACACCGTCGAACAGCTTGCCGACGTCAAGGCCGTGCTGGTCGAGGCCGTGCCTCGTGACGGCCACGCCGTGCTCAACGCCGACGACCCGCTGGTTCGCGAGATGCGCCGGAGGTGCTCGGGCCAGGTGGTGTGGTTCTCGATGGCCCAGCGGGACACACCCGAGGGCGCCGAAGTGCGCGACCTGATCGATGCCCACTGCCGCCGCGGTGGCAAGGCCCTCGTCCTCGAGCCGACCGAGCGCGGCGAGATGATCGTCGTGCGCCACGGGCGCCGGGACATGCAGCTGGCCTGGACCCACCTGCTGCCGTCGACGTTCGCCGGTCGCGCGCGGATGAACGTGCAGAACGCCCTCGCTGCCGCAGCCGCCGCCTTCGCCGCCGGGGCACCGCTGCACGACATCCGGCAGGGACTGCGCACCTTCTCGACGAACTACTACCTCGCACCGGGCCGGCTCAACGAGGTCGAGGTCAACGGCATCCACGTGATCGTCGACTACTGCCACAACGCGCCGGGCATGCGAATGCTCGGCGACTTCGTCGACCGCCTCGGCGAGGGCCTGGACTCGGGCAGCGACCTCGGGAAGCCGTCCCGTATCGGGATCATCTCGACGGCGGGTGACCGCCGCGACCAGGACATGCGCGAGCTCGGCGAGATCGCGGCGGCGCACTTCGACGTGGTGATCGTCCGCGAGGACGCCAACCTGCGCCGGCGGGAGGCCGGCGAGACGGCCGCCCTGATCACTGAAGGCGTGAGGACGGCGATGGAGGCCGGCGCCCGCTGCAAGCAGGTCGAGACGATCCTCGACGAGATCGACGCCGTGCGGCACGCGATGACCCGGGCGAACCACGGCGACCTCGTCGTGGTCTGCGTCGACAAGCACCCCGCGGTGATGGCGGAGCTGGAGAACTGGTCGCAGCAGGCTCACCCAGGTGCGTCGTCGCACCCCGACGCACCGGTCGCGGACCCGGACTACTCCCCGCCGGTCACCGAGTCGGCCTCGGGAGCCTGATCCGCGGACGGCTCCGGCCGGAGCCCGTACCAGGAGACGATCCCACCGGCGGTGAGGAGCGCGGCACACAGGAGCTGCCCCATCCGGAACCCGTCGGTCAGCGCGACAGGGTTGCGGTAGTCCTCGCCGCTCAGCCCGACCGCGGCGGGCAGGGCGGCGACCGCGAGCAGCGAACCCGCCCGGGCGACGGCGTTGTTGATCCCGCTGGCGACGCCGGCGTGGCGGTCCGGCGCCGCCTGGAGCACGGCCGCGGTGAGCGGCGACACCAGCGCGGTCAGGCCGGCCGCGAACAGCAGCATGCCGGGCAGCACGTGCACGACGTACGACGCGTCGGAGCCGATGAACGCGAGCAGGACGACGCCCGCTGCACACAGGATCGGCCCGATCGTCATCGGCAGCCGCGGGCCGGTGCGGGCCGCGATCGCGGCGGCGCGCGAGGAGAACAGCAGCATCGAGATGGTGAGTGGCAGCGCCGCCAGGCCCGCACCGAGGGGGCTGTAGCCGGCCGTGACCTGGAGCTGCAGCACGAGCAGGAAGATGACGGCGCCGAGGGCGCCGTACACGAGGAAGGTCATGAGGTTCGCCGCGGTGAACACCCTCGAGGCGAACAGCGAGACCGGAGCCATCGCGCCAGGTCTCCGCTCGAGGACGACGAACGCGGTGATCAGGGCTGCGACGACGACACTGCACGCGACGATCCCCAGGGCCGACCAGTCGCGCCAGAAGGTCAGACCGTAGGTGAGCAGACCGAGCGCGAGCACCCCGACGACCGCGCCGCCGTAGTCGAACCGTCCGATCTCGTCCTCGCGGTCCGACGACTCGGGCACCTGGCGGCCGAGGACGAGCACGAGGACGCAGAGCGGCACGTTGATCGCGAAGATCCACCGCCAGCCGCCGTGCTCCAGGAGGAAACCGCCGACCAGCGGTCCGATGGCCGACGCCACGCCGGAGATGCCGGCCCAGGCGCCGATCGCCGCCGCCCGGTCCTCGCGCCGGAAGCCCGACTCGATGATCGCCAGCGAGCCGGGGGTGAGCAGCGCGGCCGCCACGCCCTGGAGGACCCGGAAGACGATGAGCTGTGTCGGCGTCTGCGCGAAGGCGCACAACGCGCTCGTCACGGCGAACCCGGCGACGCCCGTGAGGTACATCCGGCGACGGCCGAGCCGGTCGCCCAGCGCACCACCGACCAGGATCAGCGACGCGAGGCTGAGCAGGTAGCCGTTGAGGACCCACTGCAGGTCGGCGAGGTCGGCGTCCAGGTCGGTGCCGATCGTCCGCAGTGCGATGTTGACCACGCTGCCGTCCAGGATCGCGATCCCGGACCCGAGGATCACGGTCGCGAGCGTGATCCGGCCGCGACGCGACCGCAGCGCGAGAAGCTCATCCGTGGCCATGGCGCACCTTCTCCCTGAGCGTCTCGGGACTGTCGGGTACGGCGCCCCGCCCGGTCAGCCATCCCAGCACCTCGTCGCGCTCCGCGTGGCACATCAGCCCGACCACGTCGCCGGGCCGGGCCTGGCCGACGAGCGCCTCGAGGGCCGCCAGCTCGGTGGGGTACGACGGCACGTCGGTCACCCCGACGCGCGCCGCTCCCTCGCGCAGGAGCCGGTCGAGCTCGTCGGTGCTCCGTCCGCGGAGGTAGCGCTGCTTGTGCCCGATCGCGACCGCGTCGGCGTCACGGGCCGCCAGCTCGCCGAGCCGCTCGAGCAGGTCGTCCTGGCGGTCACCGACGGCGCCGAGGCCGAGCAGGACCCGGCCACCGGGTGCGCACACGCCCCGCAGGACCTCGAGGAGCGCCTCGAGGCCGGCCTCGTTGTGGGCCAGGTCCATGACGACGCTGACCCCGTCGAGGGTGAACACGTTCATCCGGCCGGGGTTGTGGTCGACGTCGGGCAGGAACGTCGTCAGGCCCTCGACGACGGCCTCGCGAGGCAGTCCCGCTGCCAGCGCCGCCGACGCCGCCGCCAGGGCGTTCTCGACGTTGAAGCGGGACAGGCCGGCCATCGTCATCGGCACGTCGACGACGTCGACGAGAGCATCCGGCTGGGCGTCCTGGCGCAGCACGGTGATCCGGCCGTCGATCACGGTCGTCGCTCGCCCTCCGTGGCTGAGCACCTCCCGGATCGCCGGCGACCGGGCGTCGCGGCTGAACACCCAGGGCTGCGCACGGGTCACCGAGCGCATCGCGTAGACACGAGGGTCGTCGGCGTTCAGCACGGCCCACCCTGACGACCTGGTGATCTGCGGCACCACGCTCTTGACCTCCGCGAGCTGGTCGAGCGTGTCGATGCCGTGGAGCCCGAGGTGGTCGGCCGAGACGTTGGTGACGACCGAGACGTCGTTGCGGGTGATCCCGATGCCCTTGAGGAGGATGCCGCCGCGGGCGGTCTCGGTGACCGCGAAGTCCACGCGCTCGTCGGCCAGGACGCGCCCGGCACCCGACGGGCCGGAGTAGTCGCCGGCCTCGACCAGCCGGCCATCGACGTACACGCCGTCGGTGTTGGACCACCCGACGAAGTGACCCGCGGTGCGCGCCAGGTGGGCGATCATCCGGGAGGTCGTGGTCTTGCCGTTGGTGCCGGTCACCGCGACCACCGGCACGCGCGGCCGCAGCGTGGTCGGGCCCGGACCCGGTGCGACGGCGGCAACCCTCTCCCCCGCCCTGGCGACGAGCTCCTCGACGGGGGCGTGGTCGTCGGCGGCCAGCGCGTCGAGCACCTCGGCGACAGCCTCGCCGAGCGCACGCGCCCGGTCGCGGTGCCGCCACGGGTAGGCGACCACGATCTGGTCGGGCTCGTGGGAAGCCCGGACCCGCAGCCCGAGTCGCGTCGTACCGGAGGCGCGCGCCACTCCGCGCACGATCCGCCCCACGGTGCGGAGGAGCCGTCGCTGCTCCAGGACGCTGCCCGACTCGCGTTCGATCCCGCTGACGTCGAGCGTGAGCTTGACCGCTGCGCGTGGGAAGTAGAGGTTCGGACCTTCGAGGATGCGCAGCTCAACCAGGGAGGTCACCAGAGCAAACTACCGAGGTCCCCACATGCGCGACCACCGGATACTGCCGACCGGCCCAACGGTCAGGCGCCCATCGCGTGGTAGCCGCCGTCGACGTGCACGATCTCTCCGGTGGTCGCCGGGAAGAAGTCGGACAGCAGGGCCACGACGGCCTTCGCGGTCGGGGTCTGGTCATTCTCGTCCCAGCCGAGGGGCGAGCGCGCCGACCAGTTCTCCTCGATCGTCTCGAAGCCCTCGATGGCCTTCGCGGCGAGCGTCTTGAGCGGACCTGCGGCCACCAGGTTGACCCGGATTCCTTCGGGCCCGAGGTCCCGGGCGAGGTAACGGGAGCAGGACTCGAGGGCCGCCTTCGCGACTCCCATCCAGTCGTACGCCGGCCAGGCGACCGTGGCGTCGAAGGTGAGCCCGACGACGGATCCGCCGTCCGGCATCAGCGGCAGGCAGGCTTTGCTCAGCGAGGCCAGGGAGTAGGCGGAGACCTGGACCGCCTGGGCCACGTCGTCCCAGGGCCCGGTCATGAACTTGCCGCCGAGAAGCGTCTGCGGGTTGCCGTAGGCGATCGAGTGCACGACCCCGTCGAGCCCGTCGACGTGCTCGCGCACGGCGTCGGGCAGCGCCGCGAGGTGCTCCTCGTCGGTGACGTCGAGCTCGAGCACCGGCGGGGTCTGCGGCAGCCGGCCGGCGATCCGCCGGGTGATGCCGAGTGCGCGCCCGAAGTTGGAGATCAGCACGGTCGCGCCCTGCTCCTGGGCGACCCTGGCCACCGCGAACCCGATCGAGCTGTCCATGGTCACGCCGGTGACCAGGATCCGCTTGCCGTCGAGGATGCCCACGTCAGTGCCCCATTCCGAGTCCGCCGTCGACCGGGATGACAGCCCCGGTGACGTAGCCAGCATTGTCCGACGCGAGCCACGTGACCGCGTTCGCGATCTCGGTGGTCGTTCCCATGCGTCCGAGCGGGATCTGCGTGCGGTACGCCGCCTGCTGCTCGTCAGGCAGCACCGCCGTCATGTCGGTCTCGATGAAGCCGGGAGCGACCACGTTGGCGGTGATCGAGCGGCTGCCGAGCTCACGCGCGATCGAGCGGGCCATCCCGACGAGGCCCGACTTCGATGCCGCGTAGTTGACCTGACCCGGCGAGCCGAGGAGGCCGACGACGCTGGAGATGAAGATGATCCGGCCGCGGCGCAGGCGCAACATGCCCTTGGCGGCGCGCTTTGCCACGCGGAAGGAGCCGGAGAGGTTGGTGTCGAGCACCTGCGTCCAGTCGTCGTCCGACATCCGCAGGAGGAGCGTGTCGCGCGTGATCCCGGCGTTCGCGACCAGCACCTCCACCGGCCCCTGGTGCTCCTCGACCGCGGCGAACGCCTCGTCGACCGAACTGCTGTCGGTGACCTCGCAGGGCACGGCGAACGCGCCGTCGGGCGCGTCCCCCGACCGGCTCGTCACGGCGACCTGGTCACCGAGCTCGACGAAGGCCTCCGCGATGGCGCGCCCGATCCCGCGGTTGCCGCCGGTGACGAGGACTGATCTGCTCACGCGTTGGACGCTAGAGATTACTTATCGGTACGCCGAATCGGGACCGCGCTCGTTGGGTCAGTCGTCCTCGAGGCGGAAGCCGACCTTGATGCCGACCTGGAAGTGCTCCACGGCACCGTCCTTGACCTGACCACGGACCTGGGTGATCTCGAACCAGTCGACGTGCCGCAGCGTCATCGCGGCTCGCTCGATGCCGTTGCGGACGGCTTGGTCGATGCCGTCGGGGGACGTGCCGACGATCTCGGTGACGCGGTAGGTGCGATTCGACATGGCCCAAGGATGCCACCTCGCTCCCGCCCGTGGGATGGCGGCGCCGCCGACGTACTCTGGACTGATGGTCGCGCTGCGGAGGAGCCACCGTCCGGATGTCGCCCGGATCACCACCGCACCCCAGAGCCCCGAGCAGGACATGGCCCACCGCCAGAAGCGCTACATGATCTCCATGGGCATCCGCACCCTGTGCTTCGTCGCCGCGATCCTCGTCGGACCGGGATGGCTGCGCTGGGTGCTCGTCGCGGGGGCGTTCGTGCTGCCGTACATCGCCGTCGTGATGGCCAACAGCGCCAGCCCCCGCGTCGGGGAGGCCCTCCCGCCCGGTCCCACGCACACCCAGCACGAGCTCGGCCCCGGATCGGATTGACCGGTTCTCTCCCACGCGCGCGCTAGCGTGGGAGAATCGGACAGGATCGGCGCGCCGTCCCCCGGGCAGCCGGTCCAGGTGCCGGGCGATTCACCCCCAAGGTCGTCCGGCACCGCCCCTGTCCGGACCCGGTGACCGGCCCCGTCGAGGGCCGGCCGAGATCCAGGAGCGCGCGTGAGCGACATCTGCTCGGCCAAGGGCTGCACGGAGCCGGCCACGTGGGAGCTGCTCTGGAACAACCCGAAGCTGCACACGCCCGACCGGCGCAAGGTCTGGCTCGCGTGCGACGACCACAAGGCGTCGCTCAGCGACTTCCTCGCGGCGCGTTCCTTCCTCCGCGACGTCGTGCCGCACCCCGAATAGCGCGAGCGGGCAGTTGCGTGCACCAGCGAAGTGCCGAGCGGGCAGTTCGGTACGTCGGCCACGAACTGAACTGCCCTGTCGGCGTACTGCACGAGCACGCAACCGCCCTCTCGACGTCCGGTCAGCCGCCGATCGCGGACATCGGCCGCGTGGGCTGGAGGAAGGTCGGGTCGTCGATCCCGTGGCCAGGCAGCTTGGCGGCCATGGCAGCGACCCAGCGACGGGCGATCTCGTCGTCGTCGGCACCAGCCCTGAGCGGTGCCCGCAGGTCGGACTCCTCGCGCGCGAAGAGGCAGTTGCGGATCTGTCCGTCGGCGGTGAGGCGCACCCGGTCACAGTCGCCGCAGAACGGCCGGGTCACCGATGCGATCACGCCGACGGTCAGGGGGCCGCCGTCGACGACGAACTCCTCGGCCGGCTGGCTGCCGCGCGGAGTGCCGGCCTCCGTCAGCACGAACTCCTGCTCGAGCGACGCGAGGATCTCGTCCGCGGTGACCATGTCGGCACGCGTCCAGCCGTGCTGCGGGTCCAGCGGCATCTGCTCGATGAACCGCAGGTGGTAGCCGTGGTCGAGGCACCAGCGGAGGAGCTCGGGGCCCTGGTCGTCGTTGATCCCCCGCATCAGGACGGCGTTGACCTTGACCGGCTCGAGCCCGGCCGCACGAGCGGCCTCCAGCCCGGTGATCACGTCGTCGAAGCGGTCGCGCAGGGTGATCCGGGCGAAGTCGTCGCGGCGCACGGTGTCGAGACTGACGTTGACCCGGTCGAGGCCGGCCTCGCGCAGGGCACCAGCGACCCGTCCGAGTCCGAGGGCGTTGGTCGTCAGGGACACCTCGGGCGTCGGGATGAGCAGCTTGGTGCGGCGTACGACGTCCACGAGGCCCTTGCGCAGCAACGGCTCGCCGCCGGTGAACCGGACCTCCGTGATCCCGAGCCTCTCGACGCCGATGCGGATCAGCCGCACGACCTCGTCGTCGGTGAGCACGTCCTCGCGCGGCAGCCAGTCGAGACCCTCGGCAGGCATGCAGTAGGTGCAGCGCAGGTTGCACCGGTCGGTCAGGGAGACCCGGAGATCGGTGGCGACCCGACCGTGACGGTCGGCGAGGGGGTGCGTGCTCACCCTGCACAGCCTACGTCCGCGGTGCCCACGTACCCTCGGCGCGTGAGGTTCCTGCTCAGCCGCCGGTGGCTGCTGTTCGCGCTGACGGTGGCGGCGCTCGCGTGGGGAGCGAACCTCCTGGGCCAGTGGCAGTTCCACCGGCTCGACGAGCGCCGGGCCGAGAACCGCCTGATCGCCCGCAACCTCGACAGCCCCCCGGTGCCGCTCGACGACCTCCTCGCGGTCGGCCGGCCGGCGCGCGATCGCGACGAGTGGCGTGAGGTGGTCGCCCACGGCACCTGGGACGACGCACACTCGATCGTCGTGAAGTACCAGACGCGCGACGGCGGACCCGGCGTCGACGTCGTCACCCCGCTCCGCACCGATGGCGGCGCCGTCCTCGTGGACCGCGGCTGGCTCTCCACCGGCAACAGCGGCGGTACTCGTCCGAAGCTGCCACCGGCTCCGACCGGCACGGTCACCGTGCTCGGCTGGGTGCGTGTCGACGGCAGTGGTGGATCGACGAACATCAGCGACCTGTCCACGCGTGCGATCTCGAGCAGCGCGGCCGCCAAGGTCATGCCCTACCCGTTGTACGGCGGGTTCCTGGACCTGCACACCGAGAGCCCGGCGCCCGCCAAGGCGCTCGCCCCGACGGAGCTGCCCGACGACACCAGCGAGGGCCCGCACTTCTTCTACGGGCTCCAGTGGTGGTTCTTCGGCGCACTCGCGGTCATCGGATTCGGCTACCTGGCCTACGACGAGTGGCGCCGGTCACGGGAGACGAGGGCGTCCGCTCTCGTCCTACAGGGCGCGCAGCATGCCGCCGTCGACGGGCAGCATGACGCCGGTGACGAATGACGAGACCGGGCTGAGCAGGAACGTCGCCGCGGCCGCGAACTCCCCCGGCTCCCCGTAGCGGCCGAGCGGAATGCCCGCGATCGCCTTCGCCTTCGCCGCCTCGGCGTCGCCGGTGGACTCGTCGAGCTCCGCGACCCG
Source organism: Propionibacteriales bacterium (assembly GCA_019510315.1). Classification (GTDB taxonomy): domain Bacteria; phylum Actinomycetota; class Actinomycetes; order Propionibacteriales; family Nocardioidaceae; genus Marmoricola. The sequence continues at coordinate 8,927 of JAEKKP010000067.1, read as the reverse complement.
CTCCGTGCCGATCCGGCCCGGGAGCAGCCCGTTGACCCGGATGGCACGCGGACCGAGCTCGTCGGCGAGCGTCTTGGCCGCCATCGCGAGGCCCGGCCTCAGGCCGTTGGAGACGGCCAGGTTGGCCAGCGGCGCGCGCACCGAGCTGGACAGCACGAAGACGATCGAACCCGGTCCCTCGATGGCCCCGGCGACGGCGCGGGCTACCCGCAGCGCTCCGACGAACACCGACTCGAACGACGAGGTCCAGACGTCGTCCGGCGTCTCCATGATCGTGCCGGTCGGCGGGCCGCCGACGGAGATCAGGGCACCGTCGACCTGGCCCCACCGGTGCACGGCGGCCCGTACGACGGCGTCAGCGGACTCGGGATCCCCGTTGTCGGCGAGGACGCCGATCGCGCTGTCCCCGAGCGCGGCCGCGGCCTCGTCGAGCCGGCCCTGGTCACGGCCGGTGACGACGACCCGGGCGCCCTCGGCGATCAGCTGCTCGGCCGTGGCGCGCCCCAGGCCACGGGTGGCGCCGGTGAGGATGAAGACCTTGCCCTCGAGATGGAAGTCCATGACCCCAACGTAGACGAGACAGTCAGGACGGTCCCGAGGTCACAGCGCCTCGAGGGCCGCGCCCGCCGCCGATTCTGACGCGTCCATGCTGACCGACTTGAACTGCGTTGCGTAGAGGTCGGCGTAGGTGCCGCCCTCGGCGAGGAGCTCCTCGTGGGTGCCGCGCTGGACGATCCGGCCGTCCTCGACCACGAGGACTCCGAGTCGAGGTGCGCGGTCGCCTCGTCGAGCACGACGATCCGCGGGGCCTTGAGCAACAGGCGGGCGATCGCCAGCCGCTGGCGCTCTCCACCGGACAGCCGGTAGCCGCGATCACCGACGACCGTGTCGAGCCCGTCGGGCATGGCATGCACGAGTGGTGCGATCTGCGCCGACTCGAGCGCCGCCCAGATCTCGTCGTCGGTGGCCTCGGGACGGGCGTAGCGGAGGTTCTCGCGGATGGTGTCGTGGAACATGTGCGCGTCCTGCGTCACGTAGCCCACGGCGTCCTCGAGCGACTGCAACGTGAGGTCGCGGACGTCGTGGAGCCCGGTGCTGTCGCCGACCCGGACCGTGCCGGAGGTGGCGTCGTAGAGCCGGGCCACCAGGTGGGTGATCGTCGTCTTGCCGGCACCGGACGGGCCGACCAGGGCCACCATCTGCCCCGGCTCGGCGGTGAACGAGATGTCCCTGAGCACCTCGCCGGTGTCGCGGCTCTCCACGCGGGCCACGGTCTCGAGGCTGGCCAGCGAGACGTCCTCGGCCCGCGGGTAGGTGAACGCGACGTGGTCGAACTCGAGGCGTGCGGCACCCGGCGCCAGCGGCGTGGCGTCGGGCCGCTCCTGGATCGTCGAGGGCAGGTCGAGCACCTCGAAGACGCGGTCGAAGCTGACCAGCGCCGTCATCACGTCGACGCGCACGTTGGACAGCCCCTGCAGCGGGCCGAGAAGGCGCAGCAGGAGGGTCGCGAGGGCCGTCAGGGTGCCGATGGTCAGCGTCGAGCTGATCACGAGATGGCCGCCGATCCCCCACACCAGTGCGGTCGCGAGCGCCGGGATCAGCATCATCGTCGCGGCGAACACGCGGGTGACGAGCGCGATCCGGATGCCGAGGTCGCGCACGACGCCGGCCTTGTCGGCGTAGCGGTCGTCCTCGTCCTCACGGCGGCCGAACAGCTTGAGCAGCAGGGCGCCGCCGACGTTGAACCGCTCGGTCATCATGTTGCCGAGGTCGGCGTTGCCGTTCATCTGTGCCCGGGTGAGGCCGCTGATCTGGTGACCCACCCAGCGGGACGCGAGCAGCAGCAGCGGGAAGAGGGCGAGGCAGGCCAGGGTGATCTGCCACGACAGCACGACCATGGCGATGCCCACGACGATCACCGAGATCGTGTTGGAGACCGTGCTGGACAGCGTGGAGGTGAAGGCCCGCTGGGCCCCGATCACGTCGTTGTTCAGCCGGGACACCAGGGCCCCGGTCTGGGTGCGGGTGAAGAACGCCAGCGCCATCCGCTGCACGTGTCCGAAGACCTTCGTGCGCAGGTCGAAGATGAGGTTCTCGCCGATCCGCGAGGACAGGTAGCCGGAGGCGACCCCGAGCCCTGCATCCACCAGGGCGACCGCGACCATGCCGAACGCCAGGGTCGTGACGAGGCCGCCGTCACCCTTCTTGATGCCGTCGTCGAGGATCGCCTTCACCAGCAGCGGGTTGACGACCACCAGGGCAGCGTCGACGACGACGAGGATCACGAAGGCGACGAGCAGGCGCGCGTGCGGCTTGGCGAACGCAGCGATCCGCCGCAGCGTGCGCCCGGTGAGCTTCTGGTCGACGACGGAGCGATCCGTGCGCAGCGATCGCATCGCGGCGCCCATGGGGTGCATGCCACTCATGCACGTCCCCCCTTCTCACAAAGACTCGAGTTCAAGCGCTCAGCTCCCGGAACCGCCGCAGCTGGGCCTGGCGCTCGAGCAGTCGCTGTCCGTCGAGATCGGTGTCCACTGCCGACTTCAGCAGTGCCTTGGTCTCGCGGACGGCGCCCTCGGAGTTGGCGAGGATCGCCTGTGTCAGGTCTGCAGTTGTCGCGTCCAGGTCGGCCGCCGGTACGACGGCCGTCGCGAGCCCGAGCTCCCGTGCCTCGTCGGCCAGGACGTAACGTGCGGTGGCGCAGATCTCCAGCGCCCGTGAGTACCCAACAATCTCGACCAGCGGTCTTGTTCCCGTGAGGTCCGGGACCAGGCCGAGCGCCGGCTCCTTCATGCAGAACCTGACGTCGTCGGCGACCACGCGCAGGTCGCACGCGAGGGCGAGCTGGAAGCCCGCACCGATGGCGTGGCCGTGGACCTGGGCGATGCTGACGAAGCGCGGGTCGCGCAGCCAGGTGAACCCCTGCTGGTAGTCGTCGATCGTGGCGAGCACGTCGTCGTCGCCGCGGTGCAGCAGGTCGGAGACGGCTTCCTCCTCCGGGGCGTCACCGGTCAGGAGTCCGACGTCGAGCCCCGCGGAGAACGACGGCCCGGCCCCCTTCACCACGACGACCCTGACGTCGTCGGGCAGGTGCGCGCCGATGGCGGCCAGAGCGCGCCACATCGTCGGCGTCTGCGAGTTGCGTCGCTCCGGGCAGTTGAGGGTGATCGTCGCGACGACTCCGTCGACCGCGAGGACGAGGCGGGCGCGCGTCAAAGCGTCGGCGTCGGGAAGTCCGGTCATAGCCGGAGGCTATCCCCGACAACCGACCGTTCCGATGGTCTCGACTGATCGCTCGCAAGCTCGCTGCTCGACCACCCGGTGGTTGAGCCTGTCGAAACCCGCTCAGGCCAGCGAGACCAGGTCGGCGTACTCCGGGGACCAGAGGTCCTCGGTGCCCTCGGGGAGGATCAGGACCCGGTCGGGCTCGAGCGCGTGGACGGCGCCCTCGTCGTGGGTCACCAGCACGATCGCCCCGGCGTACGACCGGATCGCCCCGAGCACCTCCTCCCGCGACGCGGGATCGAGGTTGTTGGTCGGCTCGTCGAGCAGCAGCACGTTGGCCGAGGAGACCACCAGCGTGGCCAGCGCGAGCCTGGTCTTCTCCCCGCCGGACAGCACGCCCGCCGGCTTCATGGCGTCGTCACCGCTGAACAGGAAGGACCCGAGCACCGAGCGGGACTCGGAGTCGGTCAGCTGCGGGGCTGCCGTTCGCATGTTCTCCAGCACCGTGCGCGCGACGTCGAGCGTCTCGTGCTCCTGCGCGTAGTAGCCGAGCTTGAGCCCGTGGCCGGGCAGGATCCGGCCGGTGTCGGGCTGGTCGATGCCGGCCAGGATGCGCAGAAGAGTGGTCTTGCCGGCACCGTTGAGCCCGAGGATCACCACCCGACTGCCCCGGTCGATCGCCAGGTCGACGTCGGTGAACACCTCGAGCGAGCCGTAGGACTTCGACAGCTCCTCGGCCATCAGCGGAGTCTTGCCGCAGGGAGCCGGCTCGGGGAACTTGATCTTGGCGACCCGGTCGGCCTGGCGCTCGCCCTCGAGGCCGCCGAGCATCTTCTCCGCGCGCTTGATCATCGACTGCGCAGCCTTGGCCTTGGTGGCCTTCGCGCGCATCTTGTTGGCCTGCGCGAGCAAGGTCTCGGCGGTCCGCTCGGCGTTGGCGCGCTCCCGCTTGCGCCGGTGCTCGTCGTTCTCGCGCTGCTGGAGGTAGTTCTTCCAGGTCATGTTGTAGACGTCGACCTCGGCCCGGTTGGCGTCGAGGTGCAGCACCTTGTTGACGCACGCCTCGAGCAGCTCGACGTCGTGGCTGATCACGACCAGCCCGCCCCGGAAGGTGCGCAGGAACTCCCGCAGCCACACGATCGAGTCCGCGTCCAGGTGGTTGGTCGGCTCGTCGAGCAGCAGGATGTCGGCGCCCGAGAAGATGATCCGGGCCAGCTCGACCCGGCGGCGCTGCCCGCCCGACAGCGTCCGGAGCGGCTGCCCGAGCAGGCGGTCCTCGATGCCGAGACCGGAGGCGATCTGGGCGGCCTCGGCCTCCGCGGCGTACCCGCCGGCGGCATGGAGCGCGGCATCGGCCGCCTCGTAGCGGCGCATGCCACGGTCGCGGATCGCCGGGTCCTCGGAGGCCATCTCCTTCTCGGCGGCACGGAGCCGCTGGACGGCCTCGTCGAGTCCGCGCGCGGAGAGGATCCGGTCGCGGGCCAGGACGTCCGGGTCGCCGGTGCGCGGGTCCTGCGGCAGGTAGCCGAGGGATCCGCCGTTGGTCACCGAGCCGGACGCCGGGAGGGCATCGCCAGCGAGGATCTTCGTGAGCGTCGTCTTGCCGGCACCGTTGCGGCCGACCAGCCCGACCTTGTCGCCCTTCGCGACCCGGAACGACACGTCCTGCATCAGCAGACGGGCGCCGGCGCGGACTTCGAGTCGATGGGCGGTGATCACGGAGGGATTAGTGTACGAGGCGCCTGCCAAGAGCCTGACCGAGGGGACGGTGCCGCACCATGCGCTTCAATCCGAAGGCCCGGATCGACACCAGCCAGGTCGAGAACAGGGGCGGTGGTGGCGGCCTCGGAGGCGGGCTGGGCGGTGGCGGCATGCGGCTCCCGATCCCGGCCGGCGGTGGCGGCAAGATGGGCCTGGGCACGATCGTCGTCATCGTGCTGTTCGTGATCCTCACGCAGTGCACGAGCCTCGGCGTCCCCGGCACCGGCGGTGGCACGAGCAACAACGCGACCGGTACGACGGGCGACACCGCCTGCAAGACCGGCGCGGACGCCAACAAGTCACAGGACTGCGCGATCGACCTGATCACCAACTCGGTGCAGAACTACTGGGCGCAGGCCTTCGAGGAGCAGGCCGGGCAGCCCTACCAGGACGCGAAGACCGTGAAGTACTCCGGGCAGACCTCCTCGGCCTGCGGTACGGCGAGCTCGGCCATGGGTCCCTTCTACTGCCCGAACGACGCGCTGGTGTACCTCGACACCAGCTTCATGTCCGACATGCTCCAGGGACAGCTCGGCGCGAAGGGCGGCACGTTCGCGCTGGCGTACGTGATCGCCCACGAGTACGGCCACCACGTCCAGGACCTCCTCGGCATCCTCGGGAAGATCCGCACCCAGCAGGGCGCGAAGAGCGACTCGGTCAAGACCGAGCTGATGGCCGACTGCTTCGCCGGGATGTGGGCGAAGAGCGCCCAGGAGACCACCGACGCCAGCGGCAACCGGATCATCGAGGACCTGACCCAGGACGACATCGCCCGTGCGATCGACGCCGCGCAGGCGGTCGGCGACGACCGCATCCAGAAGGAGTCCTCGGGCCGGGTCAATCCTGAGGCTTGGACCCACGGGTCATCGGAGCAGCGGGTCCACTGGTTCAATGTGGGCCTGAAGGAGGGCTCGCTCAAGGCGTGCGACACGTTCGCCCCGGGCGCCCTGTGACACGAGGAGATCGATGACCGAGGTTTCGACAGGCTCCACCACCGCTGACGCAGGCTCAACCACCGGTGGAGCGGACATCCTCGCGATCGCCCGCGAGCAGGTGCTCGAGCGCGGCGTACCGCTCGACGAGTCGCAGATCCTCGAGGTCCTCCGCACCGGCGACGACGTGCTGCCCGACCTGCTCGCCCTGGCCCACGAGGTCCGGATGAAGTGGTGCGGACCCGAGGTCGAGGTCGAGGGCATCGTCTCGATCAAGACCGGCGGCTGTCCCGAGGACTGTCACTTCTGCTCGCAGTCGGGCCAGTTCACCTCACCCGTCCGCTCGGTCTGGCTCAACGTCCCCGAGCTGGTCAAGGCCGCCGAGCAGACGGCGGCGACCGGCGCGAGCGAGTTCTGCATCGTCGCCGCGGTCCGCGGACCCGACGAGCGCCTGATGACCCAGATGCGCGAGGGGGTCAAGGCCATCAAGGAGGCCGTCGACATCGAGGTCGCCGCCTCCCTGGGCATGCTCTCCCAGGACCAGGTCGACGACCTGGTCGACATGGGTGTCCACCGCTACAACCACAACCTCGAAGCGGCTCGCAGCTACTTCCCGCAGGTGGTGACCACGCACTCCTGGGAGGAGCGCTGGGACACCTGCCTGATGGTCCGCGAGTCCGGCATGGAGCTCTGCTGCGGCTGCCTGGTCGGCATGGGCGAGACCGTCGAGCAACGTGCCGAGCTGGCCGCACAGCTCGGCGAGCTGCAGCCCGACGAGGTGCCGCTCAACTTCCTGAACCCGCGGCCCGGCACCCCGTTCGGCGACCTGCCACTGATGGAGAGCTCCGAGGCGCTGCGCACGATTGCCGCCTTCCGGCTGGCACTCCCCCGCACGATCCTCCGGTACGCCGGCGGCCGCGAGCTCACCCTCGGCGACCTCGGCACCCGCGACGGCCTCCTCGGCGGCATCAACGCCGTCATCGTCGGCAACTACCTGACCACGCTCGGGCGCGACCCCTCCGAGGACCTGGCCCTGCTGGCCGACCTCAAGATGCCGATCAAGGCGCTCAGCAGCAGCCTGTGAGCACGATGTCCGGAGCCATCACCTACTGCGGGCACTGCGGCGGTCCGCTCGACGCCGGCAGCCACGACGCCTGCGCCGAACGGCTGCGGATGGAGCCGCCGCGCTTCTGCACGCGCTGCCACCGCCGCATGGTGGTGCAGGTGACGCCGACGTCCTGGACTGCCCAGTGCGTCGAGCACGGGGAGACGTCGTCGCCGTGAGCTCGCTGCTCGACTTCGACCGGGAGCACCTGTGGCACCCGTACTCGTCGATGACGGCACCCGGCACGGTCTACCCCGTCGAGTCGGCCGCCGGCGTGCGGCTCCGCCTGCGACGCGGTGACGCGTCCGTCGAGGTGGTCGACGCGATGTCGTCGTGGTGGTGCGCGATCCACGGGTACGCCGTACCGGAGCTCGATGCCGCGGCGGCCGACCAGCTCGGCCGGATGAGCCACGTCATGTTCGGCGGGCTGACGCACGAGCCCGCCGCCCGGCTGGCGAGGCAGCTGATCGACCTGGCTCCGCAGGTTTCGACAGGCTCAACCACCGGAGACGGCTCAACCACAGGGGCACTGGACAAGGTGTTCTTCGCCGACTCCGGATCGGTCTCGGTCGAGGTCGCGATGAAGATGGCCTGGCAGGCGCACGCTGCCGACGGACTCGGGCGCACGAAGTTCTTCACGATCCGCGGCGGCTACCACGGCGACACGTTCTCGCCGATGAGCGTGACCGACCCGGTCGGCGGCATGCACTCGATGTACGCCGGGTTCCTCCCCGAGCACGTCTTCGCCGAGCGACCGCCCGCCGCCGACCAGCCTCTCGACGACTGGGCAGCGGCGACGACGGCACTCTTCGAGCAGCACGCCGCCGAGATCGCCGCCGTGATCGTCGAGCCGGTGCTGCAGGGTGCGGGCGGCATGCACATGTATCACCCCGACGCGGTGCGGCTGCTCGCCGACCTCGCCCGCGCCCACGGCGCGCTGGTGATCTTCGACGAGATCGCCACCGGGTTCTGGCGCACCGGCGCAGCGTGGGCCGCCGACCACTGCCAGGTCACGCCCGACGTCCTGTGCGTCGGCAAGGCGCTCACCGGCGGCTACCTCACGCTCGCGGCCGTGCTCACCACCGCCGAGGTCGCGGCGGCGGTCGACGCGAGCCCCGCCGGCGCGATGATGCACGGTCCCACCTTCATGGCCAACCCCCTTGCCTGCGCGATCGCCTCGGCGAACCTCGACCTGCTGTCGTCGTACGACGCGGCCGCGACCGTGGAGCGCGTCGGCAAGCGGCTCGCCACCGGCCTGGCCGCGGCCCGCGACATCGCCGCCGTCCGCGACGTGCGCACGCTCGGTGCGGTCGGCGTGGTCGAGCTCGACCGACCTGTGGACGTCCCCGCTGTCACCGAGGCGGCCCTCGACCGCGGCGTGTGGGTGCGGCCGTTCCGCAACCTCGTCTACACGATGCCGCCGTACGTCACCTCCGACGACGACCTCTCGGTGATCACCGAGGCGCTGGTCGGGGCCGTCGCGGAGGTGCACCGGTGACTGAGTTCACCCGCTGGCTCGCCGAGCGGGCCGCGGCACGGGAGGCTGCCGGGCTGACCCGGCGGCTCTTCGCCAGCGACGCGGTGGCGGGCGGCCCGATGATCGACCTCGCCGGCAACGACTACCTCGGGCTGTCGCGCCACCCGCGGGTGGTCGAGGCGGCTGTCGCCGCGGCCGAACGGTTCGGCGCCGGCGCGGGCGCCTCGCGACTGGTCACCGGCACGCTGAGCATCCATCACGACCTCGAGCGCGACCTGGCCGCCTTCACCGGGTTCCCGGCCGCGCTCGCGCTCTCCACCGGCTACCACGCCAACCTGGCGGCGGTCTCCGCGCTGGCGGACGCCGACACGCTGATCGTCTCCGACGCCCACGTGCACGCATCGATGATCGACGCGTGCCGACTCTC
>JAEKKP010000021.1 GCA_019510315.1 Propionibacteriales bacterium | reverse complement strand
GCCCAGGACTGGCTCGACCGCTACGTCGCCGCGTGGAAGACCTACGACCCGGACGCGATCGGTGCGTTGTTCAGTGACGACGTCAGCTACCGCTACCACCCGTACGACGAGCCGATCACCGGCCGCGACGCCGTCGTCGCGTCGTGGCTCGGCCAGTCGGAGGCCGAGGGGGCTTCGACGATCGATGCGCCCGGCACGTTCGAGGCGTCGTACGCGCCGGTCGCCGTCGACGGCGAGGCGGTCGTCGCCACGGGCACGACCAGCTACCGGGAGACCGCCGGCGGTCCGGTGGTCCGGGTCTACGACAACTGCTTCCTGATGCGCTTCGACGATGCCGGGCGCTGCCGCGACTTCACCGAGTTCTACGTCAAGCGGCCCTGAGCCTCAGTCGGCGTCGGTACGCCGGAACCGGAGCGTCCCCGCCGCGCGGTACGCCGTGAGGTGTCCCCGCTGGAGCTGATGGGCCGCCAGGTGGTCGAGCGCCTCGGCGTCCTCGCGCAGGAGATCGGCGGTGCGGGCCAGTGCCTCCGCGACCCCCGGGCCGAGCTCCTGCTCGAGCACCGGCAGGACCGTGGTGCGGACCCGCGAGCGGGTGAAGCGCGGATCGGCGTTGTGCGGGTCGGTCCACCACTCGATGCCCTCGACCATGCAGGCGGTCTCGGTGTCGGAGCGGGAGACACCGAGCAGGGGACGGCGGAAGCGGTCGAAGCCGGGTCGCATGCCGGCCAGCGACCGGGCGCCCGACCCACGTGCCAGCCCGAGCAGCACCGTCTCGGCCTGGTCGTCGAGCGTGTGGCCGAGCAGCACGACCTCCGCACCGAACCGCTCCGCCAGCTCACCGAGTACGCCGTACCGCGCCTCCCGCGCCGCGGCCTCGGGCCCCATGCCCGGTGCGTCCACCGAGACCGTGGCGACGGCCGACTCGTCCACCCCCAGCGCCCGCATCTGGTCGGAGACGGCGACCGCGCGCTCCGACGAGCCCTCCTGGAGCCCGTGGTCGACGGTCACCCCGACGATCCGCAGGGCCGCCTTGTGGCCCTCGAAGACCGCAGCCGCCAGCAGCGCGAGCGAGTCGGCGCCGCCGGAGCACGCGACGAGGACGGTCGCGCCCGGGTCGAGGTCCACCAGGGAGCGGCGTACCCCCGCCCGGACCGCGGCCAGCGCGGGGTGGAGCGCCATCAGCCGTGGACGCGCCTGACCCACGCCGCGGGGTCGTGGATCTCGTCCTTGCTGGGCAGGTTGGCGGCCTCGGCGAACACGGCGTTGAAGCCGTCCATGCCGACGGCGTCGACGGTCTGGCGCACGAAGACCGCCCCGTCGCGGTACTGCGCCATCTTCTGGTCCAGGCCCAGCAGCCGGCGCAACAGCTTGTCGAGAGTGCCGACGCCCTTGCGGCGCTGGGTGAACTTGGCGCGGATCTCGGCGACGCTCGGGATCACCTCGGGTCCGACGCCGTCCATCACGACGTCGGCGTGGCCCTCGAGGAGGCTCATCACGCCGGTGATCTGGTCGATCACCTTCTTCTGCTCCGGACTGGAGACGAGGTCGATCAGGCTGCCGTCGGCCTTGCCGGACACCAGGTCACCGACGCGCGACAGCCCTTCCGACAGCAGTCGCCCGGGATCGGTCTCGAGCGATCCCACGATCTCGGCCATCAACGACTGCAGGTGGTCGCGCATCCAGGGCACCGCGGTGAACTGGACGCGGTGCGTCTCCTCGTGGAGGCAGACCCAGAGCCGGAAGTCGTGGACGTCGACGTGCAGCTCGCGCTCGGCGTTGACGATGTTCGGCGCCACGAGCAGCAGCCGGCCGGCGCTCTGCTGACCAGAAGCGGCCGGCGCCTCGTGGAACGGGTCGAACTGGCCGAGCACCTTGTTGCCGAGGAAGCCGAACATGACGCCCAGCTCGGCGCCGGTGATCCGGGACCCGATCGCCTCGGTCATCGCCGAGGGGGTGCCCTTCTTCTCCTGCAGCTTCGCGACGATCGGCGCGATCACGGTGGCGAACCCGTCGGCGTTGGCCTGGATCCAGCCGGGCCGGTCCACCACCAGCACCGGCGCCGTGCGCGCCTCGGCCGCCAGCCCGGTGAACTCCCGGACCAGGGGCGTCGACTTCTCGGCGCCGGCACGCAGCTCCTCGACGACGCTCGCCGCCTCGGTCCGGGTCACGACCGGGCCGTCGCCGGCCAGCCGCGAGCCCACCCGGACCGCGAGGTCCCAGTCGATCATCGCGGAGCGCGGGCGGTCGTCCATGGCACGACCCTACGAGGTCGACCCAGCGGTGGTCCCGTCCGGCTGCCCACAGCGACAGGCGGCGAGGGCCCCCGCGATCAGGTCCAGGGCGTGCCGGGCGGCCAGCGTCTGCGCGGGCGAGATCCGGTCGGCGATCGCGACGAAGACCATCCGGTTGCCGTCGAGGTCGGTCACGACGCCGGCCAGCCCGCTCACGCCGGTGAGGGTCCCGGTCTTCGCACGCACCCGGCCGCGGGCAGCGGCGGGCGCGTCGTCGAAGCGCCACTGCAGGGAGCCGGTGAACCCGGCGACCGGGAGGCCGGTCAGCACGGAGCGCAGCTCGGGGTGCTCCGTGGAGCCGGCCACACGGAGCACGTCGAGCAGGGTGTCCGGCGACAGCCGGTCGCGGCGCGAGAGCCCGCTGCCGTCGTACAGGCTGGCGCCGGTGGTGTCGACCCCCAGCTTGCGGAGCACGTCGAGCACCGCGGTGGCACCGCCGGCGAAGGAGGCGTCCTTGCCGACGACCCTGCCGACGTGGTGGCCGAGCACCTCGGCCGCGTTGTTGTCCGACACCGCGAGCGTGCGCTCGACGATCTCGCCCAGGGGCGCGCTCTCGACGGCGGCGATCTCGGCGGACCCGTCGGGTGCGACGGCCGCCCGCGGGACGCCGCGGACCGTGATGCCGTGGGCGGCGAGCGCCGTCGCGAAGGTCGCCGCGGCGGCGGCGGACGGGTCGGCGACGTACCGGCCGTCAGGACCCTTGCCCTCGTCGGCCCAGAGCGCGGTGATCGGCGGGACCACGTCCTCGGGGACGTACGACGCGGGCCACGCCGGGTTGACCGCCGGCCCGGTGAACAGCGACGCGTCGTAGGAGAGCCGCACCTTCGTGGTGCCCTGGGCGCTGAGCGCGGTCGCCGTGCTGGCGGCGAGGTCGTCGAGCGTCGCCCGAGCCGGGTAGAGGCCCTTCGTCGCAGCGCGGCTGGAGGCGAGGAAGGGGTCGCCGCCGCCGACGAGCACGATCTGCCCGCCGTCCTGTCGCACCGTGGTCCTGAAGCGCGCCATCGGGCCCAGCTCCTCGAGCGCCGCGGTGCCGGTCAGCAGCTTGGTGGTCGACGCCGGCGTGACGGCGCCGGCGCCCGTGCTGAAGACGGTGGTTTCCGAGGCGAGGTCGCCCACCGCGACGTCGACGTGACGGCCGAGGCTGGGGTTGCCGACGTACGCCGCCAGCGCGGCTCGGACCGACGACTCGCTCAGCTGCCCGCCCGGCGCACTGCCGGCCACGGGAGGCGCCGCGCTGCCGGCGACGAGGTCGAGCCCGGCCGGTGGCAGCACCTCGGCGGGCTGCCGACGCGCGTCGGGACGGTCCAGACCGAGGCGATCCCCGAGCCCGAACGCAAGGTTGGCGGCCGCCGCAACAACCAGGAGCACCACGACAGCGTCGGGGAACCACGACAGGATCGTCCGGAGTCGACGCCGGGCGTGGCGTTCCTCACGCACGGCCATTTTCGACCCCTCTTGATTCACCGATCCGCGATGTTGTGCGCGAGACTAGCCCGGTCATCGGCCAGTGGAAGGAAGCGCCCGTGGAGTTCGACGTACTGGTGGAGATCCCGAAGGGCTCACGCAACAAGTACGAGGTCGACCATGAGACCGGCCGCATCCGGCTCGACCGGATGCTGTTCACCTCCACGGCGTACCCCGAGGACTACGGCTACATCGAGAACACCCTCGGTCTCGACGGCGACCCGCTCGACGCGCTCGTGATCCTGCAGGCACCCACCTTCCCGGGCTGCCTGATCAAGTGCCGCGCCATCGGGATGTTCCGGATGACCGACGAGGCCGGCGGCGACGACAAGGTGCTGTGCGTCCCCACCCACGACCCGCGGCTCGAGCACCTCCGCGACATCAACCACGTCGCGAAGTTCGACCGGCTGGAGATCCAGCACTTCTTCGAGGTCTACAAGGACCTCGAGCCCGGCAAGTCCGTCGAAGGCGCCGAGTGGGTCGGCCGCACGGAGGCCGAGGCCGAGGTGCGCGCGTCGATCGAGCGGTTCAAGCAGGCCGGGGGGCACTGACCGGAGACGCGTCAGCGGATCCGGTCGTCGGTGGTTGAGCAGCGAGTTCGGCTGAGGAACGAAGCCGAAACCGAGCGTGTCGAAACCTGGTGAGGTGCGCGCAGAGC
>JAEKKP010000020.1 GCA_019510315.1 Propionibacteriales bacterium | reverse complement strand
ATGTCCGCGGTGTCGCTGCTGTCCCACCAGAGCATGGGCTCGGCGCTGTCGCACCAGAGCAACGGCTCCGTGCTCTCCAGCCAGGCCGACCACGCGTTCCGCGGACGGCGGGCCGACGGAGCGGTGCCGGGAGGCATCATCGCCGCCGCCGTGGTCGCTCTGCTCACGGTCGCCGCGACGCACCGGGCCCTCCGGTTCCGCTCACGGTGAGCAGATGACCGCTCTCAGGCCCGCACCGGACGCCTCGCCGGCACAGTGGCTTCTGCACACCGGTGCCGCGTGGAACGATCTGGTCCGGTACGGGCCGCCGGTCTTCGCGGCGTACGTCCGGATCCTGCTGCAGCAGGAGACCGACGACCCGGCCGGCGAAGCACCCTCGCTGCGGATCGCGCTCGCGACCCTGAGGAAGCACACGACCACACCCCGCCATGCGTATGCCGCGATCTGGGAGGGCTGGGTCGGCACCGCGTCGGCCCCGCTCGCACCTCCGGTACGCATCCCGAACCGGACCATGCTGCTCTTCGCCGGCCCCGTCGAGGTGATGAGGGACGCACCGACGCTGGCCTGGTACGGCGAGCCGCGTGGCTACCAGGAGCCCCATCTCGTCTGGCCTGCCGACCAGGCCTGGTGCCTTGCCTGCGAGGTCGACGAGGAGATCGAGTTCAGCGTCGGCTGCTCGGACCTCGCGGCCCGGTCGCTGGAGGCCGCGCTTCCCGGCGCCGTCCGGCGGGTCCGGTACGGCGAGCCGGCCCCGATGTTTCGCGACGAGACCTAGCCTGCGCCGATCACGGCGTCGTACAACGCGTCCAGCTCGTCGTTGAAGTCCCCGGCGAGGTCAGCGATGTCCGGGAGGGCGTCGCCACAGCCGATCAGGCCGACGTGCATGTGGCCGTTGCTGCTCATCACCGTGATGTTGAGGCCCGCGCCGTGGAACACGGGACCCAAGGGGTAGAGCGCATCGACCCGGGCGCCGACGAAGTACAGCGGCACCGGCGGACCGGGGACGTTGGAGATCACCAGGTTGTGGATCACCGGGCCCTTCTCGGCGAGCTTCAGGCCGGCGACCATCCGGACGGCGAGCCCGAACGTGCGCGGTGCCGCGAACTCGGCCCAGTCCTGGAGCGTGTCCGCAGGGATCGCCTTGTGGTGGTCCTTGGCATGCGCGTTCGCGACCGCCAGCTGCTGGAGACGCTCCACTGGGTCGGCCACGTCGGTGCCGAGCTTGGCGAACAGCGAGGAGACCTTGTTGGTGCCGCTCGACCGGGTCGAGGTCTGGTGCACCGACACCGGCACGCTGGCCAGGAGCGAGCTCGACGGCAGCTCGCCGCGCTTGTCCAGGAACCGACGAAGCGCACCACCGCTGATCGCCAGGACGACGTCGTTGACGGTTGCACCGTCGACGGCGTGCCGGATCTCCTTGACCCGGTCCAGCGACATGTCGGCCAGCGCGATCGACCTACGGCCCGAGATGTTGCCGTTGAACGACGTACGAGGAGCGGTCAGCGGAGCGGCCATCGCGGTCCCGGCCCGAGCACGCTCGATGGTGCGGGTGACCAGCGACGCGGTCGGCTTCACCAGCCGCACCGCGAGCCAGGGCTTCGTGAGGTTGGACAGCACGCCGCGGCCGAAGAGCTCGAGGTCGCTGGGGTTGCGTCGCGAGACGGCTCCCAGGTCGGGGAGGTCGAGCGGCGGGGCGTCGGGCTCCAGGCTGCAGAGCACCGAGATGAGGTTCGCGCCGGAGACACCGTCCACGGTGGCGTGGTGCATCTTGGTGAACACCGCGATCTGCCCGCTGGCGAGCCCCTCGATGACGCTCATCTCCCACAGCGGCCGGGAGCGGTCCAGCGGGATGCCGGCCATGTGCGAGCAGAGGTCGGCCAGCTCCTCGACGCCGCCGGGGGTCGGTACGGCGAGCCGGTGGACGTGCCGGTCGATGTCGAAGTCGGTGTCCTCGACCCAGACCGGGTGGTCGATCTCGAGCGGCACGGGGCGGAGCTTGCGCCGGAACGCCGGGATCGTGCGCATCCGGGCCTCGAGGTCCGAGCGCATCGTCTCGAAGCTGTAGCCGCCGGGAATCGTGGCCGGGTCCAGCAGCAGCACGCCGCAGACGTGCATCAGCTGCGCGGAGCTCTCCAGGTAGAGGAAGGTCGCGTCGAGTCCGCTGAGCCGTTCCATGGGCGCATCCTAGCGGCAAAATAGAACGTGTTCTACCTTCGACAGGCTCAGGTACCGGTCCGGACGGCTCCGATGGTCACCGGACCGGCTCGGTAGGGTCGAGGACATGGGATACACGCGCCGCCGGTTGGTCACGGCCCTGCTCACGGCCAACGCGGTGCGCCCGCTCGGCGGACAGCTCGGCCCTCTCGGGTTCGCCGTCGGCTGGCCGACCGGCGAGCTCGCACCCCAGCTGCTCGCGCTGACCGCTGCCGACACCGTCCAGGCAGTCCTGCGGGGAAAGGCGAGCCGCACGGGGCTCGTCCTGGCCGGCGCGAGCGCGGCCGGGCTTGCCTACCTCGTCAGCGGCGCGCGCAAGGCCGGAGCACTGGCCGACGCCCAGCTGCTCGAGTCGCTCGGACCTGACTACCTCGACCAGCTCACCGCAGACCCCGACGCGGCCGACCTCAAGGACGTCGCCAAGCTCGCGGTCCGCGAGATCGTGCGCCCGTTCTCGATGATGCGACCCGACGTCGAGCGGATCAGCGACATCAGCTACACCGACGGCGGCAGCCGCGCTCGTCTCGACATCTACCGGCGCAAGGGCGTCGATCTGGCGAACGCGCCGGTGCTGGTCCAGGTGCACGGTGGCGGCTGGACGATCGGTGACAAGAGCCAGCAGGGCCTCCTGCTGATGAACCGGATGGCGGCGCGCGGCTGGGTCTGCGTCGCGATGAACTACCGGCTCGCCCCGAAGCACCCGTTCCCGGCACAGATCATCGACGTGAAGAAGGCGATCGCCTGGACGCGCGAGCACATCGCGAGCTACGGCGGCGACCCGTCGTACCTGGTCATCACCGGTGGCTCCGCCGGAGGGCACCTCGCGTCACTCGCCGCCCTCACCCCCGACGTCGAGGAGTACCAGCCCGGGTTCGAGGACGCCGACACGTCGGTCTCGGCGTGCGTGCCGTTCTACGGCGTCTACGACCTCGGCGGCGTCACCGGCGACCGCGCCGCGGAGCTGATGCGCGACAAGTTCCTCGGCCCACGCGTCTTCCGGAAGAACCCCAGGGAGCACCTCACCGACTTCGAGCTGGCCTCGCCGATCACCCACGTGAGCCCCGACTCCCCGGACTTCTTCGTCATCCACGGTGCCAACGACGGCCTGGTGAGCGTCCGGCAGGCGCGCGCCTTCGTCGAGCGGCTGCGCGAGGTGTCGAAGGGCGTGGTGACCTACCTCGAGCTTCCCGGCACCCAGCACGCGTTCGAGGTGTTCTCCTCGATCCGGAGCCAGCAGGTGATCCGGGCGGTCGAGCGCTGGCTGGAGTGGCACCGTGTCGTACGCCGCCACGCGACGTCGGACCAGCCGGCCGGGACGTCGTCGAAGCACGCGTCAGCCGCGGGGTAGCCCCAGGATCCGCTCTCCCGCGACGTTCCGCAGGATCTGCGTCGTCCCGCCCGCGATCGAGAGACAGCGAGCGTTCAGGAAACGGTCCATCGCGTGCGCTGCGCGCTCGCTCGCGGTGAAGACCTCGTGGCCGAGCAGGTCGACCGCGAGCTCCGCGGAGTCCTGACGGCTGCGCACACCGACGAGCTTGGCCACGCTGGACTCGGCGCCCGGCCCCTGGCCGGCGATCGAGCGCAGCGTCGACCGCGTGCCGAGCAGCTTGACGACCTGGGCCAGCGCGATCGCCCGGCCGACCTCTTCGATCTCGCTCGGGGCGTGGCCGGGCTCCGCGAGCAGCTCCAGCGCGAGCTCGATGCTGTCGCCGAGCTTCGAGCCGGCCATCGCGACCCGCTCGTTGGCCAGGGTGGTCCG
>JAEKKP010000066.1 GCA_019510315.1 Propionibacteriales bacterium | reverse complement strand
CCGAGCCAGATGTTCGACAGCCAGCCCCGGCGGCGGCCGCTGCCCCACTCGACGGCGAGCACGACGAGGTCGAGGGTGTGCCGGGGCTTGACCTTGACCCAGGCCGAGCCGCGCCGGCCGGCGGCGTACGGCGCGTCGGGGTGCTTGAGGATGACGCCCTCCTGGCCGCCCGCGACCGCTGCGGTGAAGAAGTCCGCGACCGCCTCGGGGTCGTCGGTCTCCAGCCGGGCGGTCCGCAGGGTTGCCGGTACGACGGCGTCCAGCCGGTCCAGCCGGGCGCGACCGGGCTGCAGCACCAGCGACTCGCCATCGTGGGCGAGCAGGTCGAAGAAGAACGGGTGGACCCGGTCGGACCGGTCACGTGCCGACGTGCGCGACGCCGTCTCCTGGAACGGTCGCGGCGTGCCGTCGTCGGCGAGCGTGAGCGCCTCGCCGTCCAGCACCAGGTCGCCGCCGGGCAGGTCGCGGACGGCGGCCACGACGTCGGGCAGCCGCTCACCGATCTCCTCGAGGCTGCGGGTGAACACGAGGACCTCGTCGCCCCGCCGGTGCACCTGGATCCGGATCCCGTCGAGCTTGGTGTCGACCACGAGCGGCCCGCCCGGATCGACCTTGGCGATGCCGGCCGTCACGTCGGGCGCTGCAGAGGCGAGCATCGGCCGGACCGGGCGGCCCACCTCGAGGTCGAACGCCGCGAGTGCCTGCTCGCCGCCGCCGAGCGCGGCGACCGCGATCGGCCCGGTGAGGGCGCTGAACATGGCAGCGCGGCGCACGGCGGTCGCCGGCACCCCGGCCGCCTCGGCGATCGCGTCGAGCATCACCGAGTCGAGCGCGCCCTGGCGGACCTCACCGGTGACGAGGCCGCGCAGGTAGCGCTGCTCGTCGGCGGTCAGGCGGCCGAAGAGGTCGGCGACGGCGCTCCGCCTGGCCGTGGCCGAGCCCGCTCCGGCGAGTCCGGAGATGTGCTCGAGGGCGTCGTCGACCTCGGTGACCTCCACACCAGGCGTCTCGCTCGGCGTGGGAAGGTCGGCGAGGCCTCGCCAGCCGACGCCCGTGCGCCGCTGCCGCAGCGTGCCGGAGAGGTAGGAGGTCACGATCTCCACCTCGTCGGGAGGCGTCTGGGCAAGCAGCTCGGCGATGAGGGCGCGCTTGGTGGTGCGCGCGCGAGTCGCTGCGACCTGCTGCGAGACCGAGACCAGGCGCGCGAACTCCATGGATCCATCCTGCCCGCAGCCGCCGACAGGTCGGAGCCCCCGGCTACCGTGAGCGCGTGAGTCCCGTCGAGCGCGTGTGGCGGCCGGCCTGGCCGTGCCCGGTGGGCCAGGTGCTCGGCGTCCACCGGCGCGGGGCCGGCGACCCGACGTACCGGGTGCTGCCGGATGGTTCCCACGCGCGCGGGATCCGGACGCCCGAGGGAGTCACGACGCTCGTGGTGTCCGTCGACACCGGTGGCGCGGAGGTGCACGCCCGTGCGTGGGGGCCGGGCGCTGCGTGGGCGCTCGATCGGCTGCCGCGCATGCTCGGCGCCGACGACGACCCGGCCGGCTTCGTGCCGCCGGCGGAGCTCGCCGCCGCGTGGCGGCGGCACCGGCACTGGCGCCTCGGGGCGACCGACCTGGTGATGGAGTCCCTGGTGCCGACGATCATCGAGCAGAAGGTGACCGGGCAGGAGGCGTTCGCGGCCTTCCGCCGCCTGGTCCGGCGGTACGGCGAGCGCGCTCCCGGGCCGGCCGCGCACGACCTCTGGGTGCAGCCCGACGCCGCGACGCTGCGCGCGATCCCGTCGTGGGAGTGGCTCCGGCTGCCGGTCGACGGAGGCAGGTCGCGCCCGGTTGTCGCCGTGGCGAGGGTCGCTGCGTCGCTGGAGCGGGCGGGCGCGCTCTCGCACGACGAGTTCGACCGCCGGCTGCGCAGCCTCCCAGGCCTGGGCGTCTGGACCAGCGCCGAGGTGCGGGCGCGCGCCCTCGGTGACGCCGACGCGGTGAGCTTCGGCGACTACCACATCGCCAAGGACGTCGGCTGGGCACTCGTGGGGGAGGCCGTCGACGACGAAGGTCTCGCCGAGCTGTTGGAGCCCTACCGCCCGCACCGGCACCGCGTGCAGCGGCTCGTCGAGGCCGCCGGCCTCGGCCGGCCCCGCCGTGGGCCGCGGATGGCGCCGCGCACGCACCTCCCGGGCCGCGTCGCGCGCTGAGATCGCGGTCGGGCCCAAGGGTCTGGCGAAATGTAAACGGCTGTGACAGTCTGCGTTACGCGAACTGTGCGACGCCGGGCCGCCGCCGAGACCTTGTGGAAATGACAGTCCTACTGGCACAGTCGCGCTGACAACGACATGTGACCTGCGTAACTCCCACGTCCTCCGCGACGTTGCGCAGGGTGCAACGTCCCGACCACCCGACGGGAGGCAGCGTGAGCTCGATGGCCGTGGCCGGCATCGCCTCGATGCGCGCACGCTCTCGCAAGGGTGTCGAGACCAGCGGCAAGCTCGCGGTGCTCGGGATCGAGTCGGTGACGGCAGCTGTCGGCGACATCGTCGCGCGACGGTTCTCCTGGACCGAGTTCATGCTCCAGGCATGGTTCATGACGCGGGTGTCCCTGCTGCCGACCGTGCTGGTGGCGATCCCGTTCGGCGTGATCATCTCCGTGCAGATCGGAGCCGTGGCCAGCCAGGTCGGCGCCACGTCGTTCATGGGCGCCGTCAACGGCATCGGCATCCTGCGACAGGCCGCGCCGCTGGTGACGTCGCTGATGATCGCCGGCGCCGTCGGCTCGGCGATCTGTGCCGACCTCGGCGCGCGCACCGTGCGCGAGGAGATCGACGCCCTCAGGGTGATGGGCATCTCGCCGGTGCAGCGCCTGGTCGCTCCCCGTGTGCTCGCGGCGCTGGTCGTCGCCCTGCTGCTCACGGTGGTCGTCGCGATGACGGCGATGATCACGGCGTACATCCTCAACGTCGGCGGTGGGAAGGTCAGCTCGGGGGCCTACCTGGACTCGTTCGTCGCGTTCAGCCAGCCGACCGACTTCGCCCTCGCGGAGTTCAAGGCGCTGGTCTTCGGGTTCATCGCCACGATCGTCGCCGCGCACAAGGGCCTCAACGCGACCGGCGGCCCGAAGGGTGTGGCCGACGCCGTGAACCAGGCCGTCGTGCTGAGCGTGATCCTGCTGGCAGTCGCGAACGTGGCGATCACCCAGGCCTACGTGATGCTCGTGCCGCAAGGGATCGCATAGATGGCGATCCAGACGACCGTGCGCGAGCAGGCCTCCGACGCGGTCGTGCGCTTCGTCGATGGCATCGTGGCCGCGCTCGCGCAGGTCGGCGACTTCACGACGTTCGCCGGACGCACCCTGCTCGCGATCCCGCGGACGATCCTTCTGTACCACCGCGAGGCGCTGCGTCAGCTCAAGGACATCGCCTGGGGCAGCGGCGCGATCATCGTCGGTGGCGGCACGATCGGCGTCATGATCCTGCTGGCGCTCTCCGCCGGCACGTCGCTGGGCATCGAGGGCTTCAACGGACTCGAGATCGTCGGCCTCGCGCCGCTCACCGGCTTCGTCTCGGCCAGCGCCAACACCCGCGAGCTCGCGCCGCTGATCGCCGCACTTGCTCTCGCCTCGCAGGTCGGCTGCCGCTTCACCGCCCAGCTCGGCTCGATGAAGATCCACGAGGAGGTCGACGCCCTCGAGGTGATGGCGGTCGAGCCGATGCGCTACCTCGTCAGCACCCGGGTCATCGCCTGCGGGATCGCGATCATCCCGCTCTACCTGATCGGGCTGATCGGCTCCTACATCGCCTCGATGCTGTCCGTCGTCGTGATCTTCGGCCAGTCACCGGGCCAGTACGACCACTACTTCTCCACGTTCATCCTCGGGCGCGACGTGTTCCTCTCCGTGGTGAAGATCCTCGTCTTCGCCACGGCGATCACCCTGATCCACTGCTGGTACGGGATGCGCGTCGCGGGCGGCCCGCAGGCCGTCGGTGAGGCCACCGGACGGGCGATCCGCGCGAGCATCGTGGTGATCGTCGTGCTCGACATGATCATGACGCTGCTCTTCTGGGGCAGCGACTCGGGCTTCCGGATCTCGGGCTGAGCCGATGACGAGCGCGCGACCGCACGGACGCCCCCGCCGCGAGCTGCGGCGGCACGACTACGCCCGGCGTGGGCTCGTCGCCATCGTCGCGGGGGCTCTCATCCTCACGATCGTGTGGCTGCGGGCCTCGGGCGCCATCGGTGGCCCCGACCACGTCGAGGCTCAGCTCGCGGACGCCGGAGGGTCGCTCGGCGGCGGCGCCGACGTGAAGATCCGTGGGGTCATCATCGGCAAGGTCGACGGCATCAGCAGAGGCCCCGAGGGCGGCGTACGGGTCAAGATCGCCCTGCGCGGCCATCGCCTGGATCAGGTGCCCGACAACGTCGTCGCGCGGATCCTGCCCGCGACGGTCTTCGGAACGTCGTACGTCGACCTGGTGACGACCGGCCCGCCGTCCCACGAACCGCTCCGCGCCGGCGCCGTGATCCCTCCCGACAAGACGCAGGGGACCCTCGAGCTCCAGCAGGCGCTCGACGACATCGACTCGCTGGTCAAGGCGCTCGGCCCCGCGGACCTGGCGTCGGCGATCGGCTCCGTCGCCCAGGCGCTCGACGGGCGCGGTGCCCAGCTCGGCAAGACCATCGACCTCGCCGACGACTACCTCGCCCGGCTGAACCCGAAGATGCCGCAGCTGCGCGACGACGTGCGCAAGCTCGCCGCCAACCTCGAGCTCGTCGCCGACGTCGCACCCGACCTGCTCGCCGCCACCGGGGACGCGCTCACCACGGCCCGCACGGTGGTCGCCGAGAAGGCAGCCGTCGCGACCATGCTGATCGGTGCGACGGCGCTGACCACCCAGGCCGACGCGTTCCTGCGCGCCCAGCAGACCGGGCTGATCCGGTTCCTCCAGAACTCGGCGCTCCTGCTCGACGTGGTGCATGCGAACCGGCACGCCGGGATCTCGGGCGCCATCGCGACCAACACGATGCTCGCGGCCAAGCTGGCGACGGTCGTCCAGCACGGCTACATCGACTCCGTGACGACCTTCCTGCTCGACGTGCCGCCGTACTACACCGCGGCCGACTGCCCGCGAGTCGGAACGGCCCGGGGCGACAACTGCGGGAGCTCACAGTGATCACGGGGTTCCGTTCGATCGTCGTCAAGTTCGTCGCCTTCGCGGTGGTGAGCCTGCTGCTGGCCGTCGTGCTGATGAACACGATGCTCAACGGCGTCAGCGGCGACACCGACACGTTCCACGCGGAGTTCGCCGACGTGGCGGGGCTGCGCGCCGGTGACGACGTCCGGGTCGCCGGGGTCCGCGTGGGCCGGGTGCAGGACATCGCGGTCGGCGCGCACGGCGCCGAGGTCAGCTTCAAGGTCGCCGCCGACCAGCCGGTGCTGGCCACCACCAAGATCGTGATGCGCTACCAGAACCTCCTCGGCCAGCGCTACCTCGCCCTCGTTCAGGGAGCCGACCGAGGTGCCCGCCTCGCCCCGGGCACCACCGTGCCGCTGGCGCGGACGAGCCCGGGCTTCGACCTCACGGAGCTGCTCAACGGCTTCCGGCCGTTGTTCGAGGCCCTGCGTCCCGACGACGTCAACGCACTCGCGACCTCGCTGGTCAAGGTGCTGCAGGGCGAGGGCGGCACCGTCGAGTCCCTGCTCGCGCAGACCGGACGGCTCACGAACTTCCTCGCCGACCGCGACCAGGTCGTCGGACAGGTGCTCGACAACCTGACGCCCGTGCTCGTCGACCTCGCCGGCAAGGGCACCGAGCTGCAAGGCACCGTCCAGGAGCTGCGCGCCCTGATGACGGGCCTCGCGCGCGACCGCAAGTCGATCGGTGCCTCGATCGACGGGATGAGCCAGCTGATCGGGTCGACGTCCCAGCTGCTGCAGCAGGCCCGAGTCCCGACGGTCCAGGCGGTGAAGCGGTTCCGGACCGTCATGGACCTCTTCATGGCGCACAAGCCCGAGTTCACGGCCGCGATCGGCTCGTTCGGCTCGACCCTGGCGGCCCTGGGCCGGGCCAGCTCGTACGAGAGCGCGGTGAACATCTACCTCTGCTCGGTGATCGTGAACGTGGGCGGCGCCACGCTGAACCTCAACGGCAGCTCCGACGGACCCTGGAGCGAGGTGTGCCAGTGATCGCGCTGGGTCGTCGGGATCCGTTCCGGCTCGGCCTGGTGACCATCGCCGTTGGTGCGGTCATCGCCGTGCTGGTGGGTGTGGTCTCGTTCGTCTCCTTCGGCACCCGGTCCTACACCGCCGTGCTGGCGCAGACCGCGGGGCTGCGGTCCGGCGAGGACGTCGAGGTGTACGGCGTACCGAAGGGTGAGGTGAAGTCGGTGAAGCTCGCGGGCGACACCGTCGAGGTGCGGTTCGTGCTCGACAAGGACATCGACCTGGGTGACCGGTCGACGGCGGCCGTGAAGGTCGCGACGCTGCTCGGCACGCACTACCTGGCGGTCACGCCGGCCGGCAGAGGGCGGACCGAGACGATCCCGCTGGCCCGGACCTCGGTGCCGTTCAACCTCCAGGACGTGCTCGAGAAGGGCACGGCCAACCTCGAGCAGCTCGACCCGGAGCTGCTGGCGCGTGCGCTGACGGAGGCGAGCAAGACCCTGACCGCGACCAACCAGCAGATCGGCCCGGCCCTGACCGGCATCGCCCGGCTCTCGGAGGCCGTGGAGAGCCGCAGCGACCAGACCGGCCAGCTGCTGGCGGCGGCGCGCGGCGTCACCAGCCAGCTCTCGGCGAGCAGCACCGACATCGTCGCGCTGATGCGACAGGCCAACCTCGTGATCGCGGAGATCACGCGGCGCCGCGAGGCGATCCACACTCTGCTGGTCGAGACGACCACCCTCGCGCAGAACCTGGGCGGCGTCATCGACGAGACCCGGCAGGACATGGCGCCGGCGTTCCGGCAGCTCAACGCGGTGCTCACGACGCTGCGCGAGCAGGACGCGAACCTCAAGGACGTGCTCGGCAAGATCGCGCCGACCGTCCGGTACTTCGCCAACGCCACCGGCAGCGGCGCCTGGGGCGACCTGTGGCTGAAGGACCCGGCACTGCCGCCGGACGACCTCAGCTGCAAGCTGGGAGGCTGCTGATGCGCCGGCCGCTCAGGACCCTCGGAACACTGACCGTCGTGCTGGCCACGCTGGTCGGCCTCTCCGGCTGCGCGCCGGTCTTCGGCGGCAACATCACCGTGACCGCCCTGATGGCCGACTCGGCAGGGCTCTTCGTCGGCAACGACGTCGGCGTGCTCGGCGTACCGGTGGGCAAGGTGACGTCGATCAAGCCCGAGGGCACCCACGTGCGGGTGACGATGTCGATCGACCGAGACCAGCCGGTGCCGGCCGACGCGGGCGCGGTGATCGTCGCGCGCTCGGTCGCCACCGACCGGTACGTCGAGCTCACGCCGGTGTACCACCACGGGCCGAAGATGACCGACGGCACGGTGATCCCGATGCCGAAGACGCGCACGCCGGTCGACTTCGACGAGGTGCTTGCGGCGCTGGACGAGTTCACCTCAGGGATCGCCGGGCAGAAGGGCACGGCCAACGCGATCGCGAACATCCTCCGGGAGGGGTCGCAGGCCGTCGACGGCAAGGGTGAGCTGTTCAACCGGGCGATCACCTCGCTGGGCGGCGCCGTGAACTCGATCTCCGGGCAGCGGGAGAACATCAGCGGCACGGTGAAGTCGCTGGACACGCTCACGGGCACGATCGCGGCCAACGAGCAGCTGGTCCGCGACTTCGTGACGCAGGTCAGCCAGGCGAGCTCGCTGCTCGCCGACGAGCGCACGAACTTCCGCAGTGCGCTGCGCTCTCTCAGCAGCGCGGTCGCCCTCGTCGCCGACTTCGCCCACCAGAACCGCCAGCAGCTGGTCAAGGTGCTCGACCAGAGCTCGGCCGTCGTGAAGTCGATGCTCACCAAACGTGACGACCTCTCCGAGATCCTGCGGGTGATGCCGGTGACGCTGCAGAACCTGCAGGCGACGCTGCACCACGGCCGGATCCGCGTGCGGGTCGACCCGCTCGTGCTGACCCCGCTGCCGTCGATCCTCAAGCCGCTCTGCGACGCGACGAAGAAGGACTTCTGCGCACTCTTCGGGCCCTCGCTCCTCAACCTGAAGAACCTCATCGACCTCCTCACCGGGGGGCTCGGATGAGACGGCTCGCCCTCCTGCTTGCAGCGCTCGTGCTCCTGACCGGCTGCGGCCCGACGCTCGCGGACCTGAAGCTGCCGGGGTCAGGGGTGAGCGGCGACACCGTCAAGGTCACGGTGGAGTTCGACGAGGCGCTCAACCTGGCGCGCGGCGCGCAGGTCCGGGTCAACGGGGTCAGCTCGGGCAAGGTGCGGTCGGTCAGCACCCACGACTTCAAGGCCTACGCGATCCTCGACGTGCGGAGGTCGGCCGAGATGCGCGCCGACGCGACGGCCCGGCTCCGCTACACGACGCCGCTGGGCGAGCTGTTCGTC
This sequence comes from Propionibacteriales bacterium, assembly GCA_019510315.1. Classification (GTDB taxonomy): domain Bacteria; phylum Actinomycetota; class Actinomycetes; order Propionibacteriales; family Nocardioidaceae; genus Marmoricola. Next base: position 5,518 of record JAEKKP010000066.1, on the reverse strand, counting down.
GAGGTCACCAACCCCACCACCGGACCGCTCGTGCGCGACGGCGCGGTGCTCTCGACCAAGCAGACGACCACGGCGCCCACCGTCGAGGACGCCCTCGCGTCGGCCTCGCTGCTCATCAACGGTGGCGGGCTCAACCAGCTGCAGACCGTCACCCAGGAGCTCAACTCCGCGGTCGGCGGTCGCGAGGACACCGTGCGGCAGCTGATGCAGCGCGCCGACACGTTCCTGACCGAGGCGAACGCCACCACCGGCGACATCGACCGGGCCCTCACCGCCCTGGCCACCGTGTCGAAGGTGCTCAACGACAACCGGTCGACGATCGACGCGGCGATGACCGACATCCGGCCCGCTGCTCGCGTCCTGCGGCAGAACACGCCGGGCCTCACCCACTTGCTGGCGAAGCTCGCCGACTTCTCGGGCACCGCCAACCACGTCGTCGGGGCGACCCGCGCCCAGATCCTGCAGATGCTGCGCGAGGTGACGCCCGTGCTCGACGAGTTCGTCGCCAACAAGGACACGCTCGGGCCATCTCTGCGGGCGCTGGTCTCGCTCAGCGACGAGCTCAACGCAGCCATCCCGGGTGACTACGCGAACATGAAGCTCGAGCTGCAGATGGACAAGGTGACGCTGCCGACCCTCCTGGGCGCACCGGGAAGCAACGCCGATCCCGGTACGACGCCCCCGGGATCGAGCGGGGGGTCGAACCCCGTGACCGACCTCCTCTCCACGCTGCTCGGCGGCCTCGGAGGCGGGCGATGAGGAACGTCTCCGCGATGCTCCGCGACCGGCTCTGGCAGAGCCTCATCGGCGTGGTGCTGGTCTTCCTTGTCACCGTGGCCTACCTCTACGGCTCGGTGCTCGACACCCCGCTGCTCCGGGGCACCAAGACGGTGCGGGTGGAGCTCGCCGCGACCGGAGGGCTCTTCGAGGGATCGGCCGTGACCTACCGCGGCGTGAAGGTCGGCAAGGTGAAGTCGATCAACCTGAGCGCCGACGGCGTCGTCGCGACGATCGCCCTCACCTCGAAGGACAAGATCCCCGTGAAGTCCCTGGCGAAGGTGCGCAGCCTGTCGCCGGTGGGTGAGCAGTACCTCGACTTCCAGCCGGAGACCTCGTCCGGTCCCTACCTCGAGGACGGGTCCGTCGTGCCGGCGACCGCCACCGATCTTCCGAAGACGCTCGCGTCGACCGTGATCAGCGTCAACAAGCTGCTCGGCCAGATCGACGACCAGCAGCTGCACACGCTGCTCTCCGAGCTCGCCACCGGGCTGGCCGGCACCGGTCAGGACGTCGGCAAGCTGGTCGACCAGGGCTCCGTGCTCCTCGCCGAGCTCGACCGGCTCTGGCCGGAGACCAACCGGCTCATCGACAACAGCTCGCCGGTGCTCGACATCGCGCCGGCGAAGGCCGACGAGATCCGTCGGTTGGCCTCGTCGTCGCGCCAGTTCGCGGCGTTCCTGAAGAGCTACGACCCGGAGCTCCGCAAGACGCTCGAGGATGCTCCGTCCCAGATCAAGCAGCTGCAGGCCCTGGTCGGCGACGCCGACGCGGTCCTCCCGGGCTTCCTCGATCCGGCGGTGCGGTTCTCCGACCTGTTCGTCTCCTACGCCCCGCACCTCGGCGGGATCCTGGCCACCTACGCGCCGGGGCTCGGCGTGCTCGGTGAGGCGATCCGCGACGGCCAGCTCCTGATCGAGGGCATCCCGCAACGCAGCACCCGCTGCGACTACGGCACCCCGCGTCGCGACCCGAAGGATCCAGAACGGCGGCCGCTGGTCACCACCGGCCACTGCTCGGGCTCCGAGGAGCACCTGCAGCGCGGCGCAGCGCACGCACCCGGACCCGTGAGCTAGTGCCCTCGGTGGTTGAGCCTGTCGAAACCTCGGAGGGTTTCGACAGGCTCAACCACCGAGGGGTCGATCGGGCTCGAGGCGCAGCGTCATCAGTGTGGTCGCGAGCATGTCGTAGTGGCCCACGAGAAGGAGCAGCTCGATCACCGTGCGTTCGTCGTACGCCGCTCGCAGCTCGGCCCAGGTCGTGTCGGAGAGGTCCTTCGTCGCGAGCAGCTCCTCGATCGCGCGCATGAGCAGGCGCTCGTGCCGCTGCCAGCCCTCCGCCGCCGAGCCCTCGCGCACCCGGTCGACGTCGGTCGGCGTGACGCCGGCGCGCCTGCCGAGGCGCACGTGGTGCTCGAACTCGTAGTCGCAGCCACGCAGGCTCGCGACCCGCAGGATCACCAGCTCGGTCTCCCGGCGGGGCAGCCTGCCGCCGGGCATCAGCCGGCCGGCGAAGTGCAGCCAGCCCCAGAAGAGCCCACGCCCACGACCGAGCGTGGTGAAGATGGCGGGTGGCGTCGTCCGGGTGGCCCGGCCGGCGAGCCGGCTGAACACCCAGATCGGCAGGCCGAGCTCCTTGCGGGTGCCGGGTGCGATCCGCGGTGTCACTCCGTCTCCCGGACGGCCCGGCCGACCTGGGGGAGCGCCTTGTTGGCGACCCGGTTCATCACGGTCATCGCGACCCAGTAGCCCGGAGGGAACCAGCGCTGCGCGAGGTGCGCGATCCGGATGTCGGCCGAGGTGTAGACCCAGTAGCGGTTGCGCCGGATCCCGCGGAGGATCGCCGCGGCAGCCTGCTCGGGGGAGACCGCGCGCTTGCGGAACCGCTGCTGGAGCTTGGCGAACTGGCGGCTGGTCTTGTCGACGCCGGCGATGCTCACGGTCTCGGTCAGGCCGGTGTCGACGCCCCCTGGGCACACGAGGCTGACCCCGATGCGATGCCGCGCGAGGTCGAAGCGGAGCACTTCCGACACGCCTCTCAGCCCGAACTTGCTCGCCGAGTACGCCGCGTGCCACGGCATCCCGATGATGCCGGCGGCCGAGGAGACGTTGACGACGTGGCCGCCGCGACCGCCCTCGATCATCGGCGGGACGAGGTACTCCAGCACCGCGATCGGGCCCATCAGGTTCACGTCGACCACGCGCTGCCAGGTGCGGTGCGGCATCGCGGTGATCGTGCCCCAGGAGGCGATGCCGGCGATGTTCATCACCACGTCCATCGCCCCGTGCTGCGCGGTGATCTCGGCGGCCATTGCGCGTACGGCGTCGTGGTCCGCGACGTCCACCGGGGCGGCGTACGCGACCTCGCCGCCGGCGGCCCGCACCTCCTCGACCGCGATGAGCAGCCCGGCCTCGTCGACGTCGGTGAGGAACAGGACCGCACCGTCGCGGGCCGCGGCGAGGGCCGTCGCCCGCCCGATCCCGCTGGCGGCACCGGTCAGGAACACCTGCTTGCCGCGCAGGTCGCGGACGGGTGCACGCAGCATGCCGGGAGCCTAGCGGATTTGGTGTAAATCGGAGTTACAGGTGCGCGGTCGCTCGTCTTTCCGTTTGTGCGGTGGCTGGCTGTCACCAGATGACAGCCAGCCACCGCACAAGCACGCTGCACCCGAGATGCCGACTGAAGATGCGCGAGGCGTCCCCGTCGCCGGCCTCCGATCGCCGACGAGGCCGCACGCGGCAGCGCGGGCGACGGCAGCCGAACCCATCCGGTCAGAGCAGATGCCGCAGCGGCCGGAGCACCCCTTCGGTGAACCGCCGGTGGATCCCGCGCGCGTTCCAGGTCCGCGCGGTGAGGAACGAGGACTGCTCGAGGTCGGAGGCGAAGACCGCCTCCATCACCTCGGCCATGCCGGGGTCGATGAACTCGACGTTGATCTCGTAGTTGCCGGTCATGCTCAGCCGGTCGATGTTGGCGGTGCCGACGGTCGACCAGTTCCCGTCGATGGTCGCAGTCTTCGCGTGCACCATGGCGCCCTCGAACCGGTGGATCTGCACGCCGGCGTCGAGGAGCTGCCCGAAGTAGCCCCGCGAGATCCAGTCGGCGACGACGTGGTTCGACGTGCGCGGAAGGAGGATCTTGACGTCGACGCCGCGCCGCGCGGCGGCGATGAGGGCCTCGACGAAGTCGGGGTCGGGGATGAAGTACGCGTGCGTCATCCAGATGTTGCGGCGGGCGCGGTTGATCGCCTCGAGGTACATCGCCCGGATCGGGAACATCCAGTGCCGGGGGAGGTTGCGGTGCAGCCGGATCCGCGGCTCCCAGGCCGCATCGGTGGTCTCGAGGAGCAGCGGTCGGCGGCCGCGCCGGTGCTCGTTCCAGAAGTCGGCAAAGCCCCGTCGCAGATCCCACACCGCGGGTCCGGTGATCCGCACGTGGGTGTCCCGCCACTCGGTCGCGAAGGCCGTCCCGATGTTGAACCCGCCGACGAAGGCAACGTCGTCGTCGACGACGAGCACCTTGCGGTGGTCGCGGCCGTAGCGGCGCAGGTCGAAGAACCGCCAGCCGGCGTTGTAGATCGGGTAGCGAAGCACCCGCAGCACCGGGGGAAAGGTCTTGAAGCGCGGGTCGACAACGATGTTGGCGAAGGCGTCGTAGATCGCGTAGACCTCCACACCGCGCTCGGCGGCATCGACCAGCGCCTGCTTGAAGCGCTCGCCGATCTCGTCGCCCTTCCAGATGTAGGTCTCGAAGAGCACCATGTGCCGGGCAGAGGCGATCGCGGCCAGCATGTCGTCGTACAGGTCCTGGCCGAACGTGTACGTCGTGACCACGCCGTCGCCGATCTTCACCTCGCGCGGCGGCAGTGTCGAGAACGGCTGCGGCTTCTTGCCACGCCGGCGCCACGAGTCGACCAGCGTCAGGCTGAGCGCGAGCACGAGCTGGACGCCGACGATCGTGAGCAGCGTGCGGCGTACCACCGGCCAGATCTCCCGGCCGGCGAACCGGGCTACGCGGACTCGCCTGCTCACAGTCGGAAATCTAGCGGTCGCTCCTTGTCGGAGCCGCCACGTAGGCTCGCCGCATGCGTCCCGTCACCGACCTGGAGCGCCGGGTGGCGCCGTTCGAGGTCATCTCGGACTACGTCCCGTCCGGCGACCAGCCGACCGCGATCGCGGAGATCCAGAAGCGGATCCAGGGTGGTGTGCAGGACGTCGTGCTCCTCGGCGCCACCGGCACCGGCAAGACCGCGACGATCGCCTGGGCGGCCGAGCGGCTGCAGCGCCCGATGCTCGTCATGCAGCCCAACAAGACCCTGGCCGCGCAGTTCGCCAACGAGCTGCGGCAGCTGATGCCGAACAACGCGATCGAGTACTTCGTCTCCTACTACGACTACTACCAGCCCGAGGCCTACGTTCCCCAGACCGACACCTACATCGAGAAGGACTCCTCGATCAACGAGGAGGTCGAGCGGCTGCGGCACTCCGCGACCAACTCCCTCCTGACCCGACGCGACGTGATCGTGGTCTCCACGGTCTCCTGCATCTACGGCCTCGGCACGCCACAGGAGTACGTCGACCGGATGCTCCGCCTGCGCGTCGGCCTGGAGATGGACCGCGACGAGGTCCTCCGACGGCTGGTCCAGATCCAGTACACCCGCAACGACCTCTCCTTCACCCGCGGCACTTTCCGCGTGCGCGGCGACACCCTCGAGATCTTCCCGGTCTACGAGGAGCATGCC